>NZ_JBFUJN010000323.1:0-342 GCF_056401335.1 Rhodococcus sp. P4_F3_2 | reverse complement strand
ATTCTTATATCTGTTAATATATCTGCTATACTATTTTGATGAACATCTAAAAATGGAAAAGTTAAGATTTTTATATTCCTCTTTCTTCTCTCTTCAACGTACTGTGCATAATCAGTTTGCTTATAATAATTTACTTTGTAAAGCAATATAGACTCCTTCTCTCTTTACATATGAATATCTTGGGTTATAGCTAATATATCTATATAGTGGTAACTTTCATTTTCCTGCATTTGTTTTCCCGTATTACTATCCATAATTTCTGTTTCTTGATTATTATTACTATCTTTACTAAGGTAAGTAAATGTATTCTTTAAATCATCGGAACTTTTCAAACCTTTATTG
>NZ_JBFUJN010000322.1:0-349 GCF_056401335.1 Rhodococcus sp. P4_F3_2 | reverse complement strand
ATCAGGAACAACACAAAGAAGAAGAAATTTTAAACTTTCCTCTTCTTTCTATTTCTAAAAATGAAGCTAGCTATCAGTAAAACCCCAAAAAATATCGTTAAATCAAAAGTTAATGGATCTCCTGCTAGGTTTGTTTCATCGACAATTATCCCTTCTTGAAACAATAAAACTACTGCAATTATTACAAAGAATAAAGAATTGAATAATATATAGCTAGTTGCTTTAATTTTATTGTTTAAAAAAACTACATACACGAAGTTACATACTAAAAGAAGCGTTATTAAATAATAAACCGGTCTAAAAAGTGTAAGAGTATCCCCAAGCTTTGATATGTTCCTCTCTATTCATT
>NZ_JBFUJN010000321.1:0-349 GCF_056401335.1 Rhodococcus sp. P4_F3_2 | reverse complement strand
CTGTCGCATCTACCACTGATCTAGATATTCAGCATAGTCATACATTTTATCAAGATCTATTTTTTAAAAAAGGCAACTTATCTTATGGGCTGGTCTATCCAAAATCAAAAAGAATTCATCGATCAATTGTTTGGATTATCATCATAAGCTAGTAGTTTAAAGGAAGCTGCCAATTTATATTTCTATAAAGTATTTTTTGCACTAGAACCAGTAAGGACCTTTTAATTCAAATTCACTTTACAGTCTATAATCCCTATCCTTAAGGAATCATTTACATAAAAATTAGGTTCCAATAAAATAAATAGTAGTTATATTTACAGGAAGATGTTAGCAAAGAACTTCATAGACC
>NZ_JBFUJN010000320.1:0-349 GCF_056401335.1 Rhodococcus sp. P4_F3_2 | reverse complement strand
GATCAAGTCGGTATTAAGACCCTTCTTGCGAAGGATAGAATAACAGTATTTCCTGGTCCATTAAAATCCTTACCTAGTATTGATGTACCTAAAGACCATAGAATTACGATGGCAGCGATGGCCCTAGCCTCTCAATTTAGCAAAAAAACTACGATTAAGGGCTGGGAGGTTACACGTGTCTCTTTTCCTTCAATAATCAATTTACTTGATATATTTGTACAAGTTAAGTGTAACCAACCCTTTTTTCAATGGGGTCCCCATTTAATTAATAAGGAAGGTATCAGTAAATGAAATTGAAAAATATTGTTATTACTGGAGGATCAGGATACTTAGGTCAATGTGTTGCAAG
>NZ_JBFUJN010000319.1:0-350 GCF_056401335.1 Rhodococcus sp. P4_F3_2 | reverse complement strand
CAGCAAATACAGATATTGCACTTAAAATATCACACCAYACCATRGTACGTTTYGGACGCCAGCGATCTGCAAATGTTCCGCCAATAAAAGAGAAAATAAARATTGGTGCAAATTCTGCTACAGATATYAAAGATACTGYAAATGGGTCKCCGTTTGTCTTCTCCATTATGAAAAGAAGTACAGCAAAATTCCTAACCCATATYCCTATTTGCAAGAATAMCCCAGAGATAATAATAGCTTGAAAAACACGRTTTCCAAACAACTTTGTTGAATGGTTTACGGGTAATTTCTCTTCCAAAACAAAAAACCTCCTGCGTATTTTCTGAACAGGAGGAAGTACAATACAATAC
>NZ_JBFUJN010000318.1:0-350 GCF_056401335.1 Rhodococcus sp. P4_F3_2 | reverse complement strand
GTTCTGCTTTAGGGAAAGCAAAAGGCCAAATCAAAGCAGTTCAAGATTTATCCTTTGATATTTATGAAGGCGAAACGTACGGATTAGTAGGTGAATCTGGCTGCGGGAAAAGTACAGCGGGGCGCACGCTTTTAAAATTAGTAGAACCAACGGGCGGAGAAGCACAGTTTAATGGAGAAAGTATTTTCGAATCTAAAGCATCACGCTTACGAACAATTCGTAAAGATTTACAAATGATTTTCCAAGATCCACATACTTCCCTTAATCCAAGAAAAAAGATTGGTGCTTCCATTCAAGAAACATTAACAATTCATAATGTAGGCGCAAAAAGCGAACGAAAGCAGCTTGTC
>NZ_JBFUJN010000317.1:0-350 GCF_056401335.1 Rhodococcus sp. P4_F3_2 | reverse complement strand
CTATCACTCTTAGAGTACATATCATCTATCTGTTTTAAAAGGTTGTTAGCATATCCCCAAACACAAGAATCTATAAACACTTTCAAACCAAATTTATCACTTAAGAAACCAGCTAATCCTAAAGCTTTATCTCTATCTTTATGAGAGTGGGATAAGAAGATATCGGCTTTTACTTCTGGAAACCAATTATCTTGCACTTCTGAACCATTAATACTTCCATCGCCAGATATAAATTCCTTAATTTCTATTCCTATCTCTCTTTCATTTTCTTTAAATATAGCTTCACCTATACTTTTATATGCACTAAACATCTCATCTGTCTCTAACTTGAAACCTGTAAACATATATTA
>NZ_JBFUJN010000316.1:0-350 GCF_056401335.1 Rhodococcus sp. P4_F3_2 | reverse complement strand
GCATCAAATAATAAGGTTTCTTTACGCGATAAATGAGCTATAAAGCTCTTTTAAAACCCTTATTTTGGTTATTGTTTGTGAAATATAACACCAATATCCCCAGGTTATATGTGATGCTTCGCTTGACTTAGAAAAAGCGAATATGTACAAAACGTAAGGAGTAAAAACTTGAGCTTGTAATGAATACAGCAAAAAAAGCTCTCTAAAAGTACTTTTAGAGAGCTTTTCTAAAAATCACCGGCCTTGGCGATTCCTAAATTAGATTCAAAGTCGGTAATGTACACACAGGCATTGGTATACTTTTCAGATGCTTTATAGCTGAATTCTCTACTTACACTATAATCTTCACC
>NZ_JBFUJN010000315.1:0-350 GCF_056401335.1 Rhodococcus sp. P4_F3_2 | reverse complement strand
TAGTGACTATAATTAAAAATATTAATGGAATTATTTATTAAAAATTTATTAGTTGCATCTTTCTTATTGCTTGTTAAAAAGCCTAATTTATAACCTTGTTTTTTTAGTTCTTTGAGCATTTCACTTATTTCAAGTACAGGTGTTAAATTAGGAATAAACGTTTGATATCTTCTTTTTATTGCAATCCCAACAAGAGGCATCTTATATATAGGTACATTGAGCGTTTTACAACGATCACGTATTGATAATGTACTTAAGTGTAATACCTCTTCTTCGCTAATTTTCTTATAACCCTGCTTCTTAGCAATTTCATTAAAAATATCAATTGCTAAAAGCCTCGTATTTACAAT
>NZ_JBFUJN010000314.1:0-351 GCF_056401335.1 Rhodococcus sp. P4_F3_2 | reverse complement strand
GCCTTGGGGTTACTTYCACTATGGTTGGTGGAATTTATGGCAYTCAGCTKTTMTTGATCCTTTCCTTTTGCTAACCATATTAGGATACTATAAATTCGTGTGTAAAATAGAGGAGAAATCATTATCAAGAAAGCACTAAAGATACATTATATTAGTTGAATTAAAGTTTTTTTAAGACGCTTTGTGTAGATTGTAAATAAGGATTAACTTCTTAAGAATCAAGAAGTTAACCCTCTTAATTTTTTCATTCATCCTGTTGAGTGATCTAATGACGTATGAATCTCTACTTGAAAGTAAATCTTTACTATAAAAAACCAGAACCACTTCTCTAGTGTAAAAAAGATATAAAAA
>NZ_JBFUJN010000313.1:0-354 GCF_056401335.1 Rhodococcus sp. P4_F3_2 | reverse complement strand
GTAATAGAGAGAAGAAAAAATAAGGAGGAATTTTACAATGTCTAACGAAAATTATCAAACTGTTATTCAAACGCTGCATGACTGTATGAGTGCCTGCAACCATTGTTTTGATGCTTGTCTAAAAGAAGAAAATGTGGGTATGATGGTGGACTGTATCCGTTTTGATCGAGAATGTGCAGATATTTGCGGATATTTGGAACAAGCTCTAGAAAGAGGAACGCCTTTCGTTGCTGAACTGGCTGGAGTTTGCGCCGAAATTTGCGAAAAATGCGGAAATGAGTGTAAGAAACACGATCATGACCACTGTCAAAAATGTGCGGAGGCCTGYTTGAAATGCGCGGATGAGTGTAGAAA
>NZ_JBFUJN010000312.1:0-354 GCF_056401335.1 Rhodococcus sp. P4_F3_2 | reverse complement strand
CTATTTAATGTTAATGCTTGCTATAACTTCTCTAAGAAACAATAATGCCTTCCCATTGCACATTATCTTTTTGATAGCCTGTCAATGGGAGTTACTTTTATAAATAAAAGTTCAAAAGAAATAGTTGTATTAAGTTGAAGATTAATTGCTTTATAACGTTTTTATATGATAAACTACCTGAGATTTTTAAATATATAGTATATAATCATGAGGTTAGAATATTTCATTTTTTTTAAGTGACTAAAGGAGTAAAAAACAAAATGTATCGTAAAAAAACTGTTTTAAATTATAACATAATATTTCTCTTAATAGTGTTATGTTGTATTAGTTGCTTAGCAATTTATAGTGCCCAAA
>NZ_JBFUJN010000311.1:0-355 GCF_056401335.1 Rhodococcus sp. P4_F3_2 | reverse complement strand
CCCTGATAGAAATACAGAACCTTTCCAACTCTCTACTTCTTTGAAAAGAAAAGGACTAATCGGATAAAGTATAGAAATAGGTACACCGTTTACKTCATATGTGTAAAGTCCTGCTTTTCTCTTTGGAARTTTTAACGTTTTTTCTCTAAAATCGYTAATTTCTTTCATAAAAGGGTATTCACTGAATTTTATTAGCTTGTAGGATAATCTATTTAATGTAGAGCCAAAGCTTTTTTTCGATGATAAAGAGAAATTTGGGAACTCTGTAATTGGATACATAATTGGAACGGGCGGTAAGCAAATGCAAGGAATATGATAGTATAGAGCAATATCAACCGCACCAAGAGCTTTAGGA
>NZ_JBFUJN010000310.1:0-356 GCF_056401335.1 Rhodococcus sp. P4_F3_2 | reverse complement strand
GCTAATCACGAGCAAACAAAAGACACAACTAAACCTAAACAGCACCTACATATTTTGAAGCAAATGACATATTAATAGCTCAAGAGACAGTGTTTAATAATAAAAKTYAGAGGAGATGAGAGTGGGAATGRATAATTTTAATTCACAATCATTCACTAGTCATTCAAACCCGCAAGTATGGAATTTTGTTTCAGCTCCTAATTTACATCCCATGAAGGTTAGCGTTAATGTTGATAAGCCTGGAACAGCTCCCGGCCTATTATTTGTTGCGCCCTATACGGTATATGAAGCAGCGATGATTGGCCAAACTGGGGCACTAATTATGGATCAGACAGGTAATCCAGTGTGGTTTAGAC
>NZ_JBFUJN010000309.1:0-357 GCF_056401335.1 Rhodococcus sp. P4_F3_2 | reverse complement strand
GTGTATTAAAGCGCCTAGTAGATAATGATTTAATCGAAGTTGATAAAACTACCCGTCCTTACAACTACTTTCCAAGTCCTCGATCCATCAAAAAAGACTCAACTAAAATACCTCATTTYCGYGCYATAGCAGACTTTTATATAACTTTATGTGCCTATGAAACTCCTACAYTGTTYGAAGTAGARTTCAARCCTTTAGCAAAAGGAGGCATTGAGCCAGATGTTTTCATGAAATGGAAGGGCTTTGCCTTATGTGTGGAAGTACAAAGGTCCATTTACTCTAAAAAACAAATGGAGAACAAAAAGAAACTATATATGCACTATAAAGATTCGGATGAATGGAAGCGTCATTCCAAAC
>NZ_JBFUJN010000308.1:0-360 GCF_056401335.1 Rhodococcus sp. P4_F3_2 | reverse complement strand
CTCTTACAGATAGGATGATTATGATTTATAATATTCAAATTAATTACAGGTGCTTGGACAAGCGTTGATACTATAAAAAATTAGTTCGCTCAATATTTACCTATTATTTGTTTTATGTTAATTAAAMAWATATACCATATACAGCTTAAAAACGTGAAAATCTATTGGCCAAAATAGTTTTTTGATAGGTTGAATATTACCATTTATTGAATAATCTACATGAATTATTTGATATTACTTTTAATTTACACTTTCTTTTGACTGAAGATCTTTTTGCTTTTTTCATGGCTATACTCCTCTTTAAATTTATAATGGTTTTACATTGACCATTATAGATCTAAATATTAAAATTGCTTGGGC
>NZ_JBFUJN010000307.1:0-360 GCF_056401335.1 Rhodococcus sp. P4_F3_2 | reverse complement strand
ATTAAAGACTCAATCTGTCTATTCTTAAACACTTTATAAGCTGGAATTGAACCAGCATTTACTGTTTTACTTCTGCTAAAATAAAGACCTTTCATAACAAATTTAACACAACCTTTCCATGCATTATTAGCATTAGTAATGTCTTGTTTTACCCTATGAATGTTTATATCAGGAAAGGCACCGTTAACAAAAAAAGCATACACATCGACTGTATAAATAGACAATTGTAATAACTCCTTTTTAATTTTTCTACTAATACAGTTTATTGATAAACAAGACAAGTTGTTTGGATATATACAACCTATTTTCTGCTTTTTAAATGTATAAGATATACAAAGTTTATGTTAACTAACTTTGTAT
>NZ_JBFUJN010000306.1:0-360 GCF_056401335.1 Rhodococcus sp. P4_F3_2 | reverse complement strand
AATCAGGCGGGAGGATAAATTTTATGCAAATGGAAAGCCAGTTACAGGAATTGTATCAAGAAATAGCAGAAACGGTTAATAATATGATTCCAGAAGAATGGGGGAAATTTTATTTTTATGCACAGATTGATGAATCAGGGGGGCGAGTTTACTTTTTTTATAAATCAATTAGAGATAATAGCTACACGTATAGTCTAGATATACCAAAACAATTTAACATATCGGAACTAGAATTTAATAATGAAGAAGATAAGCTTTTTGATCTTAGTGAACAGCTCAGGGAAATCTTTAAAGAAAATAACCAGGAACTATGGTATTCTTTTACGCTAATGTTAGAGCAAACAGGGATGTTCTCTGTAT
>NZ_JBFUJN010000305.1:0-360 GCF_056401335.1 Rhodococcus sp. P4_F3_2 | reverse complement strand
TAAAATAATATCAGTGATGAATACTTAAGAATTTTACCCTAATGTAGTGAGTTAATGGAAATTCTCTTTGGATTGTGCAACCCTTATATAAATATCTTCTTAGGTTAAAACTAACATTAACTTTTTTATAGTTTATTTTCAAGGTTTTTAAATTTTATAACGAAATCTAGAAATACAACAAACCTTTGATTATCAAGGGTTTACACCGAATCTAGAATGTACTTTCTCTAGTGTTTAATCAAGATTAATAAATCTAATTACATTCTAGAATAATAGTAAATAAATTTGGTTGWTATAATGTTGATGTATAGCTGTTAAGCTAATGATTTATACTAATCGGGCAAACCAATGCCATAATAA
>NZ_JBFUJN010000304.1:0-361 GCF_056401335.1 Rhodococcus sp. P4_F3_2 | reverse complement strand
TGGTATTAGCCTGCTTTGTTATAACATGGGGGCTCATATATGAGATCTTGGGATGATTCATCCTATGTAGAAAGTGAAAAAAAGTACCGTGTCCATCTTATTTTCTTATCTTTTTTTATTTTCATTGAAATCGTTGGATATTTTTGGAGCATTTTTGCATTTCAGGCATATGTTAAAAATGTACTCAGAACTTGGAGGTGAAATATATGGGCTTCTATGGTGGCTGTGGTTATGGCGGTTACGGTTACGGCGGTGGCGGCTGCGGATTTGGCAGTGGCTTTGCTTTAATCATCGTATTATTCATTTTATTAATCATCATCGGCTGTGCTTGCTGGGGAGGATTTGGCGGTTGCTAATCATT
>NZ_JBFUJN010000303.1:0-362 GCF_056401335.1 Rhodococcus sp. P4_F3_2 | reverse complement strand
TTCTAATTTAGACTCTTGTAATTCTCTTATAGAGCTCATTAACTTTTGATCTCGATCATCTAACCTTTTAATAAGTACTTCTTGAAATTTCCGCTGCTGTTCTTCTTGTTTTCGTGTCCATTCATTTAAAAAATCCTCATGTTTTTTTAATTCTTCTTGGACTTTTTTAGCCACTATGGATTCTATCTCCTGAACAGGAACAAACCCTTGATTCTCTAAGGATTGTTTAGGTTGTTGTTCAGAAGAGTTTATATTCTCTGTATCGTAAATCCTAGGGAATCCTTCTTCTACTAAAAGTTTGAGTATCTGAGCAGATTGGAGACTTCGTTTATTTCTCATCTTAGCTATAAAAAGAAAAACAG
>NZ_JBFUJN010000302.1:0-363 GCF_056401335.1 Rhodococcus sp. P4_F3_2 | reverse complement strand
GAATAGAACGCCCAGGATTCTTTGCTTCTCCAGCCATATTAATRGGGCTTTGAAARCCRTTAAAWGCRAATACAATACCGGACGTTGCTACCGCCGTCAGTACGCTTGCCCAACCATTTGGCGCGATGCCTTCTCCAGACGTAAAATTTTCACCATGGAAACCGGCAAATAAAAGTGATCCAATTGTTAAGCCAGGAATTACTATTTTAAAGATTGTGATGAGTGAATTTGCTTTGGAAAAGAGACTTACTGTCCAATAATTTAGTAAGAAATAAATAAGTAATAAAACAGAAGCAATGCCTAATCCAGGTAAAGTAAGCGTGCCATTTTTCACTAAACTACTTGTCCACTTTGCCCATTCCC
>NZ_JBFUJN010000301.1:0-363 GCF_056401335.1 Rhodococcus sp. P4_F3_2 | reverse complement strand
TACTAAAGATGAGTCCCATAAAACTAATTCTGTCATTGCTTTTGGATGCTGAATAGTTGGTCTTTCAACCCAAAAATTTGGATTTCCATCAGCATAAGGTTCTTCCTTAAGCATATCTAAATCTATATGTTCGTTCTTATTGAAAGCAGAAAAAACTCCCCATGCAAAATATATTTCCTCCTTATTGGCGAGCTCTGTAAGCTTTTCACCTGTAATCCAATAAGTACTTTCTTTCGTTCCATTAGTGTAAATTCTATAATCAATAAAGTGATCAAGATACTTGTCTGGTAAAGATCCATCTAAATCAGTTAACAACCAGTTGTACTGCTTCTGAAGAGTGTCAAAAGAACTTAGTATTTCTCT
>NZ_JBFUJN010000300.1:0-363 GCF_056401335.1 Rhodococcus sp. P4_F3_2 | reverse complement strand
GCTTTATTTTTAAGTTGTTCTTCTTTAAATAGAAAGAGAGATTTTATAAAAGCATTAGAGGATTTATTCCAAGGAGAAAAACTAGATGAACTTAACTATGTTAAATAAATGATATACTCTTACTTATTTAGATGGTCACCAAAAGAACTAAGATATTCTAATGAAGAAGCTAATAATATAATAAAAAAGTATTTTAATAATCAGCATAATCTTTATATAAAGGCAGCTCTCATTAACATTCACAATGACTGGGAGTGTTATATAAATACAAAAAAAGACTATATCATAAGTAATAGTAGCGATGAAGAGGTTACTAATCTTTTCTATTCATTAGGTTTATCATCTATATTAGATCAGACTTAC
>NZ_JBFUJN010000299.1:0-366 GCF_056401335.1 Rhodococcus sp. P4_F3_2 | reverse complement strand
ATGTTAGATATGGCATCACTAAGATATCTCATTTTTATTTAAGCATATAACTTTGAATGGATTGATAAGTGTCTTCATCGAGTGAAATCATTTGGCGTGTTTTATTCATCATCTTCATATCCTCTGATTAATTCTTCTAACATATCATTCAGGTTTTCCATTGAAGTTGTATACTATCCTATTGTCTTAATGTGATTCCCAAGCGAATTTTCAAGTGGTTCTTCTGAGGAAGAGTGTTGACTAAAAATAGCTAATGTGTGAACTTGATTTTTAAAAGATACTGTCATGATTGATCGGGTTTCTTTGCTTTCTCATCAATTTTTTTAACAGTAGTAGGATCAACATTTCTTATTTTTAGTTCCATAT
>NZ_JBFUJN010000298.1:0-367 GCF_056401335.1 Rhodococcus sp. P4_F3_2 | reverse complement strand
TTGTTAAGGTTTGTTTTCCATAGTTTGTACCTGAAAAGTTAGTATAGAATAAGCGTATTTTTCCGTCTGATGTTAAAGTAGCAGATCCTGACCATTCTTGTGTTTGCTTTTTCAAATGAGGATCATTCGGTACAAATTTGTCACTGTCTTTGAACACTCTTCCTGCATTTTTCCAACTGTCAATCGAATCTTCACCGATTTTTTGATAAAACACATAAATAGATGTATCATCAGCATCTTTCGGATCACCTGCTAGTGCAAATACAACTTGGTAACCATGATAGTTGGCTACTGTTCCGTCAGCATTTTGCAGAGGCCAGCTGTCCCATACGTCTAAATCAATTAAATTGCCCGATTTATCGTACCC
>NZ_JBFUJN010000297.1:0-368 GCF_056401335.1 Rhodococcus sp. P4_F3_2 | reverse complement strand
CGTCTAATGTTGTTCCTAATGTATTTGTACCGTGCTGTCCTTTTACTGCTTCACGCTCATGTTGTGGAGAAGGAGAAGAAACAATAAAATCATTGGTTTCCACACCTAATTTCTTGATGTCAATTAACTTAAAGTCAGATGTATAGAAATCAACTCTCAAATTTTATCCCCATCCTTCCATTGAAAAGTGCTATTTCATCTATTAAAGATTGCTTTATTTTTGCTAATAATTGTTGTTCTAAAAGTTGCGTCATCGCTATTACATCTTGCTTACTAGCATCACCACTATAATTCACTTCGATTTTATCAATCGTAACAGTTGGCGATGAAGCATAATTGTTATTTGTACTAGTTGTACTACTTGGTGA
>NZ_JBFUJN010000296.1:0-369 GCF_056401335.1 Rhodococcus sp. P4_F3_2 | reverse complement strand
GGACTGGAACAATGAATTGAAAAAAGGAGCAAAAGAAAAGCCTTTTTCGAAACATTTTTCTCCTTCACGAAACAAACCGAATGAACAGGAGCTTTCAATGAATGGATAATTTCATCACAAGTATTGGGTACTTTCTTGTTTTTGTCATCGTGTTTAAAGGTGCTCTTCTGCTTTATAAGACTCTTCAAACGCGTAAATATCAGAAGGCATTATTAAAAGCTGATATGCCTTATATCGATAAAATGGATGGTCGACAATTTGAAATATATTTGCAAATTCTTTTTCGACATTTAGGGTATCATCCAGAAGTAACCAAGCAATCTGGGGACTTTGGCGCTGATTTAGTCATGAAGAGAGATGAAAAAATCG
>NZ_JBFUJN010000295.1:0-369 GCF_056401335.1 Rhodococcus sp. P4_F3_2 | reverse complement strand
CTGCAGTTTGATGCTTCATATCAGCCTTTAGTCAGCGTAGTCATCGCCGCCTACAACGAAGAGAATGTCATAAACAGGACAATTAAATCGGTGTTGAAGAGTTCCTATCAAAATCTTGAGATTATTATGGTTGATGATGGTTCAACAGATGGGACGTCAAAGGCTGTTACTGAAGCTTTTAAAAACAATGACAAGTTTCGTCTTCTTCGAAAGAAAAACGGAGGAAAGGCTGAGGCGGTCAATTTGGGTATCCAAAAAGCACAAGGAGATATTATTGTGTCAATTGATGCCGATACCATTATTTCACCTGAAGCTATATCGCTTATGGTAAGACACTTTAACGACGAAAAAGTAGGAGCAGTATCTGGG
>NZ_JBFUJN010000294.1:0-372 GCF_056401335.1 Rhodococcus sp. P4_F3_2 | reverse complement strand
GATATAAAACAACTTTAAGTTGTTTCTAATTGCCTTAAGGCAATTTTTTATATTTAACTAACGACTAAGATCTGGACCTTTATTCTTTGCTCTGTTTATATTTGCGCTTCTCATTCTTCCTAATTGATGTCTTTGCTGAGTAATTTCTTCACTACGAATAGTCTGTTGAATAACATTAAAAACCGTATCTAAAGCGTTTAKGTTRCTCTCATGTGTTTTTATTTCTTTTTCTAACCATGGRACGACWGTTTTCTCGATTGTGTTCATACGGCTTTGTTGTTGTTGTAAATCTTGTTGTCCTTTATAGCCGAGTTCTTTTAGATTTTCACGTCCATATTTAGCTTCACKTTGCAATTCTTCATAATCTTGACG
>NZ_JBFUJN010000293.1:0-372 GCF_056401335.1 Rhodococcus sp. P4_F3_2 | reverse complement strand
GGGGTAAGGCCCCCGGCAGACCACCGGGTTGATAGGCCAGAACTGGAAGTGCAGTAATGCATGCAGGTGACTGGTACTAATAGGCCGAGGACTTACCACAAAGAAGCTACGCGTCCACTGTGCGGTATCTGAAACAACACACAGATACCTTGATTTCGATCATCCATCATCGATCACCCCTTGATATTSACGGGTGGTGGGTGTGTGGAGGATCTGGATCACAGGTTGGTTACTGTGACAGTTTCATAGAGTTACGGCGGTCATAGCGAAGGGGAAACGCCCGGTCCCATTCCGAACCCGGAAGCTAAGCCCTTCAGCGCCGATGGTACTGCACTCGACAGGGTGTGGGAGAGTAGGACACCCGCCGAACAC
>NZ_JBFUJN010000292.1:0-372 GCF_056401335.1 Rhodococcus sp. P4_F3_2 | reverse complement strand
AACCTGTTCCTCACTGACTGGAATGTGAATGGTTTCTTCATCACTAATAGATGAATTGCTGAGTTCGTTGTCAATAGCTCTTCTTTCAATAACAACTTCCTCATGAGTAACAGGAACGTCAACCGTTTGTTGCTCTTCTATAACTTCTTTTTGCAAGGTTACCTCTCCTGCAGCTATTTTATTTTTAGTGATATCTAATTCCTCTTTATGAAGACGAAGCTTTTCATTTTCATGATTATTTTGTGCTTTCTCATTCTCATTCTCATCTGCAAAGAGTCCAAAAAAATTGTTCATACATTTCCCTCCATTTTTATTTGTTTTATCAATTATTGGATCTACTCATCATTGTTTGTACAGTTGCCGGTGTCATCT
>NZ_JBFUJN010000291.1:0-372 GCF_056401335.1 Rhodococcus sp. P4_F3_2 | reverse complement strand
AGTCCAGACGTATCAGACAAAAAATCTCCTAAAGCTGTACCTAATGTGTTTGAGAAAAGAATTGCAATCCAATAAAGTACTTCAGCCTTACGGTTTCTAATATAATTGATATTCAATGAGCGCTCGCTAAAATACCAGTATGCAAATATCAACAACAATATAGTGATTAATATCATTGAGCCTTTTGCGTAACCTAATGCTAGTGTACGATCCATAAAATCTGACATTGTTGTGCCAGCTACGCTAGTTGAAAGAATAACAGTCCAATAAAGGGCTGGAATATACCTATTAGAGCTCAGTTGAGCTATAAGTGTAATTAAAAATATGCTGAAAAAGATCAGCGTACTAACTCCATATCCAACCCCTAATGTC
>NZ_JBFUJN010000289.1:0-375 GCF_056401335.1 Rhodococcus sp. P4_F3_2 | reverse complement strand
TGATAGAGTTGAGTTTAGATACTTCCATCCTACTGCAATTTTTCTGAATTACTTTGATTTGACTTTTGATTTTATTGATTGTATGTTGTTTTGCCTTATCACACATATTGCTTTGACAGACGTATTTATTTCTCTTTTTCTTAACTTTAAGGACGAAGCCTAAAAATTCAGTTCCTTTTTTCCTTACATTGGTTATTTTGGACTTTTCTTGGCTTATGTCTAAATCCAATCTTTCTTTTAACCATTGTTTGGTTGCTTTATATATCCTTTGAGCTATTTTGTAGTCCCTGCAGAAGATTTTAAAGTCATCTGCATACCTTACTAGCCATATTTCTTTGAGATTTGTGCTTTTCATCGCTCTATATTTGTGTAAGC
>NZ_JBFUJN010000288.1:0-376 GCF_056401335.1 Rhodococcus sp. P4_F3_2 | reverse complement strand
GTAGAGCTTTCACAATTTGAAAGATATTATTTGCTACCATGGTATCTACGATAAGAACTCCTGAAATATCAAATATTAAATAATGTAATTGAAGCTGGGCACTTTTTGTTAAAGCAGTTTCTATAATGAGTTGAGCACGATTTGTATCAATTTGGCCAACGATAGGCATAACAGCTATTCCTTTAGCAAGAGGGACCATGGGAACCGATAACTCTTCTAGAGCTGTGTAAGCCAATTTCATTTTCTCACTATTATAAGCTTCGAAAATGTCAACGAAGATATGATTAATTTGATCAATAAAAGGATCGATTATTTTACTCACATCTAGCATAGTAATAGGCGCAAATGTTCTTTGTTGGAGTTCTTCTGTAAAGAC
>NZ_JBFUJN010000287.1:0-377 GCF_056401335.1 Rhodococcus sp. P4_F3_2 | reverse complement strand
CACTTTCTCCTTCCTAAACGTTGAACCTGGAGGCTATATTATCGTTGCTTCTGCTGCCGGTTTCATTAATGGTACAGTTGGAATCAATGTCGAAGCTGATAGAACCGCGTTTACTACTCTTTTATTGCAATCGAGTCCAGCTAGCATTACTGGTCAAGTAATTAACACAATTACGAGTGAGGGAATACAAGGAGCAACTGTTACTGCTACCTCCAATAACGGAAAAGTTATTGCTGTGACAACCACTAGCGAAGATGGTTTCTTTACCATTCAGAACCTTCCTCCAGAATCTGTAGTTATTACAGCTAACGCAGTAGGCTTTGGCGCTGATTCTAAAGGAATTATTTTAAGGTCAAATATTACAAGTACTACTACAT
>NZ_JBFUJN010000286.1:0-377 GCF_056401335.1 Rhodococcus sp. P4_F3_2 | reverse complement strand
AATAGGTTCTTACCTCATGGCAAAATGTCCATCCGTCCATATTAGGCATCATAATATCCAGTATTATTAAATCCACCTTATTTTTTTCAAGTAATAATAACGCAGCTTCCCCATCTGCCGCCTCTAAAATTGATAAGCCTAGGCCTTCTTTAGATAGAATGACTTGTATTAATTCCCGAATATACGGGTCATCGTCTACAATTAATATTTTTGCCATGTTGTTCCTTCCTTTTTTAAAAATAATGAGAACCGCCAAAACAATAGGCAGTTCTTAATGTTGAATTATCTTTAGTTTACACTATCACGGCTTTTTGATAACTACGCCCGTCGCATATACGCCCGTACGGTAATTGGTGCAAAGAAAACTACGATTACTG
>NZ_JBFUJN010000285.1:0-378 GCF_056401335.1 Rhodococcus sp. P4_F3_2 | reverse complement strand
CTAGTGCTCTTGGAAATCTATCACGTGATATCTTTTTCACGCTCAAAACCATGCACCCTCATAAAACAGACGAACAAATAGAAGCTACATTTGAATATCAATATCACCAGGTGATTGAGAAGTTAGGATATCAAGCCAGTGATTTTATTCATAGTCCAACTAAATGGATGTCTCGTAATATTGCAGATAATTTCTCTATTCTTTCAGACAGAATTGTTACCTTTCCATATGGAATTAGTAATCAACAGTTCCTTGGGGATGCTATGAAGAAGCCACTTATCGGACCCAAGCAGAATAAAAAAATTATCCTTTATATGGGAAGGCTTGTCTATTTAAAAGGCATTCATCACCTCCTAGATGCCCTTGCTCTCTTAAAAG
>NZ_JBFUJN010000284.1:0-379 GCF_056401335.1 Rhodococcus sp. P4_F3_2 | reverse complement strand
GCTAGGAAGATAAAGACTAGACGTACTTCCTTTTCCAACTTTACTGCTTACTGTAATCCATCCACCTAGTAGTTTTGCAAATTCGTGGCAAATAGATAAACCAAGGCCTGTACCTCCATATTTACGAACTGTGGCCCCATCACCTTGTTGGAACGCTTCAAAAATAAGACCATGTTTCTCTTTTGGGATACCAATCCCTGTATCTGCGACTGAAACTTCCAACCAACAATCCGTATCAATTCTACGCATCATATTAGTGACATGTTTCTCATTTACTCGCTTAATATGAACTGTAACAGAACCAGCCTCTGTAAATTTAAATGCATTAGACAATAAATTCTTTATAATTTGTTGAAATCGCTTTTCATCAGTATGAAAG
>NZ_JBFUJN010000283.1:0-380 GCF_056401335.1 Rhodococcus sp. P4_F3_2 | reverse complement strand
TTGCAGAACCATCTTTGAATGTTTCATTGAACCATTCTTCAAAGTCCTTATCTGATTTTTCTATATTTGGAATTCCCTCTAGTAGTTGAAGATTTGCAATAGAGTTAACATGCTCAAAGTAAAACTCTAAATTATCTTGAGAAACACCTGTTTTAGATAAATTTCTTTTTGTGAATAAGCTCTTTGCAAATATATGATCTAAATGGAATTTATTTCGAAAATCTAAATTTGGATAAAGTAGTGCTAGTATTGAGAATGTATGTTTTTGACCATATTCATAAGTTAACAAATTGTTGATTTCATCATCATTAAAGGAAAATGATTTTGTTCCACCTTTAAATTCATCAATAATCATTTGTAACGGAAAATCAGTATGATTC
>NZ_JBFUJN010000282.1:0-380 GCF_056401335.1 Rhodococcus sp. P4_F3_2 | reverse complement strand
AATTTAGGGTGGGAGTGGATGTTCTTTATAGGAGCAATTCCTTTGCTATCTATTCCTTTATTAAATAAGTATTTACCAGAATCTCTTTATTATTATGTTGTAAAAAGAGAATATACAAAAGCAAAAGCTATACTAAAACGCTTAAATTCTGATTATATTTTCTATGATAATGATATTTTTGAGGTTGATGTACCAAAACAGGGTGTTCCTGTAGTTAAGTTATTTGAAAATCAGCGTGGAAGAACAACGATAATGTTCTGGATTTCTTGTTTTATGGGCTTGTTATTAGTATATGGACTTGGAACATGGCTTCCTCAGATGATGGTGAAATTAGGATACCCTCTTGAATCTAGTCTACTATTTCTAATGAGTTTAAACAT
>NZ_JBFUJN010000281.1:0-381 GCF_056401335.1 Rhodococcus sp. P4_F3_2 | reverse complement strand
TTGTGTTCGGCGGTGTCCTACTCTCCCACACCCTGTCGAGTGCAGTACCATCGGCGCTGAAGGGCTTAGCTTCCGGGTTCGGAATGGGACCGGGCGTTTCCCCTTCGCTATGACCGCCGTAACTCTATGAAACTGTCACAGTAACCAACTTCTGATCACCTGGTTTCACCGTGCACCAACCCGAACCCGTTACCGGGTGGATGGATGACGGAGAAAACAGAGTTTCTCATCAGTATCTGTGTGTTGTTTCAGATACCGCACAGTGGACGCGTAGCTTCTTTGTGGTAAGTCCTCGGCCTATTAGTACCAGTCACCTGCATGCATTACTGCACTTCCAGTTCTGGCCTATCAACCCGGTGGTCTGCCGGGGGCCTTACCCCC
>NZ_JBFUJN010000280.1:0-382 GCF_056401335.1 Rhodococcus sp. P4_F3_2 | reverse complement strand
GTTTACAAATACTTGAACAGCAATCATAACGGAAATACCGATAGCTAACAGTGCTCCAAAAGGATCACGACACTTAATAGCTGTTTTTAATCCTTTAAAAATAATAAAAAACAGTAGCCCCAATACAAGAAGTACACCCCAAAATCCCAGCTCTTCTGCAATAATGGCCATAATAAAATCCGTATGTGATTCAGGCAAGTAGCCCGTTTTTTGAATGCCTTGTCCTAACCCCATACCTAATATTCCTCCGTTTCCTATAGCCACATAAGAATTAACAAGTTGATATCCATCGCCTTGTTGATTTTCAAAAGGATGCAAGAATCCGGTAAAACGAGCCAAACGCCCCGGAGAAAACAAAAGATCCATGTTTCCGGTTACTAAT
>NZ_JBFUJN010000279.1:0-382 GCF_056401335.1 Rhodococcus sp. P4_F3_2 | reverse complement strand
AGGCATTTTTCAACTGAAAGGTTAAGTTGAAGTCTTCTACTAATCTTTCCATATAGTCCATACGTCCATGAATAATGCTGGAGAATTCCCTGATCTCTTTAGAACTCCATCTATAATCTTTATTAGCTAATAGCGCAGCATATCCTTTTACTACAGATATAGGTGTTTTTAGGTCATGGGAAATACCGGTCATCCACTCTTCCCTTGTCTTCTCTAATTTTTTTCTTTCTAAATCACTGCTTTTTAAAGTGTCTGTGAGTTTATGAAGATCAGCTATTACATCATCGTAAACTTTATAAGTTTGTTTTAGCTGTCCATTAAGCCTTTGACTAGCAGGGATTCCTTTATATCCTTTCGGCTCTTCTAATTTGTTGTTTGCAAG
>NZ_JBFUJN010000278.1:0-382 GCF_056401335.1 Rhodococcus sp. P4_F3_2 | reverse complement strand
GAATTATGATTGGTAACCAATTTGTTTTTCCCATACCATTCAACGCACCTTATTATTTATTTAGTTAAATCTTTTGCTGCCACTTTTAAAAATGCTGTTTTACTCCAAGCTGTACCGCCTTGAGCAAGAGGGTCAACTGAATTCACAAACACTTTGTTATCTTTGGCAGCTGTGACGCTTTTCCAAATAGCGTTGTTTTGTAACTCTTCTAAAGCTTTAGGTTTTTGGGCATTTTCACTTTCTGAAAACTGTAAAAATATGTAGTCAGGATTTATCTCTGCTAATTTTTCTAAAGAAATTAGTTCTTGTGCCTTCACAGGCTTAATCTCTTCAGGAACACTTATTCCTAAATCATTATATATAACAGGGTTTAGATATACAT
>NZ_JBFUJN010000277.1:0-382 GCF_056401335.1 Rhodococcus sp. P4_F3_2 | reverse complement strand
ATAATACGGCAATAAATATAGGATTTGACTACGCATTTAAAACAGATGCCGGCTTATCTAGAAGTGATCAATATGTAGTCGTTAACTTTGCTCCTCCGCATTACAAAACTTATTCTTTTGGCTACTTTTATAACGCTAATAATGGTCTTTCTAGAATAATAAGAGAATTCTTAAAGCGGATTCATAGAACTATAGTAAATAACGAATTATAAAGAATGAAGGTTAAAAAAGAATTATTTCAGAGAGAAGGAAATGTGTGAAACGTCATTTAACCTTAATTTTATCGTTATGTAGTAGTTTACTTGTTTTTTTATTGTCACTGTTTCAATGGGATTTAGATGATCGGATAGGGAAATACGTAAGTCCGTATATATGGTTATTC
>NZ_JBFUJN010000276.1:0-384 GCF_056401335.1 Rhodococcus sp. P4_F3_2 | reverse complement strand
CTATGACAGCCACTCATGCCATCCAACCTATCTTCATTATAAAYGAAAGCGATTACAAAGTAAAGAYATTRWTKAAATATTCTGTTTATTTAATTGTTATATATTRAGTTAATCTCTATAGTTTCTARACATATAATCTAACAATGGAATYTTTAAAGATTCCTAAACTTAGAGGAGGTGTCATTATGAAATTAAGGGGTAATTTAAAYGCMTTAATWGGTSTCTGGTTTATTRTCGCACCTTGGGCTATTGGTTATTCARATCAATCAGGRGCTTTATGGTCAAGTATAGTCTTTGGAATCATTCAAGTTATTGTATCGTTATGGGGTTATGACAAGCCTGGCTGGAATTCATGGCAAAACTGGGTCTCTGCGATTACTGGTG
>NZ_JBFUJN010000275.1:0-384 GCF_056401335.1 Rhodococcus sp. P4_F3_2 | reverse complement strand
TTTCAAGACTACCTTTCTGCACCTCGCAGCAATGCGGGTGACGGACGAGTTGTCTTTCAACTAGATGTGCCAAATCAGGAACTTGAGAACGTCCATAAAGCGCAACTTTTAACAGCTGGTGATCAGAAAAATGTTGTTATCCAATACCGTATCCAACTAGGTTCCAATGACTTTGTGGTTGATCTTGGTCAGGTATTTAGAGGCCAGAGATTTATGTATCGTCCAACTATGAATTCTAAGTCAGTTTCAGGAGCACATTCTGAGAAAAAAGCGCATTTCAAAGAGCATCATGCAAGGGATATTTTAGAAACACCAGGTTTAATAACGAACGAGTTCGGTACACATTTTATTTCTGCTAGGGGAAATCATCTTATACTATGGGCG
>NZ_JBFUJN010000274.1:0-384 GCF_056401335.1 Rhodococcus sp. P4_F3_2 | reverse complement strand
TTTCTTTGGTTAGCAATTGATATAGCTTTTAGGTTTAGTTCTTTTTCATATTTCTGTTCAGCCTTTGCATTAGATAACTCCAAAACTAGCACCTACTTTAAGAATATTTTATATAAGTATATTGAATAATTGCTTCTTGAGAATTTTAATTCACTCCAAACTAATGGATAATTCTAAGCAAACACCTGCTGTTTTAAAGTATCAAAGATAAAATATCCAAACTTACTTTACTCTAATGCCCTCTTTTTCTAATACACTCTCCAAGAAATTTAATAATGAATCTTTTAACTCCTTATGTTGTAAAGCAAATTCAATAGATGTTTCAATAAATCCAAGCTTTTCTCCAACGTCATATCTTTTCCCCTCAAAGTCATAAGCAAATAC
>NZ_JBFUJN010000273.1:0-385 GCF_056401335.1 Rhodococcus sp. P4_F3_2 | reverse complement strand
TTTCAGGTGTGTGTATTTTACTATATCCGAGTATGAGTAATATTCACAGTTTATCTGATTTGAAAGGCATTTTACTTGCTTTATTAGGAACTGTTATTACAGCTGTCGGAGATGCTGCATCAGCTAGAAATGCGAAAAGGAAAGTAAATCCATTATATGCAAATGCGATAGGCTTCACTGTAGGAGGCTTATTATTGTTAACAGTGATTCTTTTTCAAGGTCAAAAAATAAGTTTTCCGATATCGGCTTCTTATTGGTCTGGCCTAACTTATTTAATACTGATTGCTTCATTTGGAGCATGGCTATTCTATTTAAAACTTGTAGAACAAATCGGAGGTGCCAAAAGTGGATACATGGTGGCACTTTTTCCTGCCATAGCCGGAGT
>NZ_JBFUJN010000272.1:0-385 GCF_056401335.1 Rhodococcus sp. P4_F3_2 | reverse complement strand
ATGCAGAACTCAAAGAATATGAAAATCTTCTGCGAAAGTTTTATATTGAAAGGGAATTATGGGATGAAGAAAAAGGCGATGATAACATTATTACCAGTCTTCGTCCTGAAGACTATCCCACGTTTAGTGATTTTTTGGCGTATATTCGCGAAGAACTCTATGCGGACCTTGAACAAAAGATCCATCATGCTCACTTGGGAGATGGGCGTAGAGATCGATTAGAGCTAATGGAGCTAAACATTACCAATCTAGTGGAAACCTACGCGAATTTATTTGATGGCATTTCCACCATTGATAATTTCWCAGAAGAACAAATCGTATTCTTTTCGCTTCGACATTTATCAAGTTTGAAAAGTGAAATCTTTCAAGCACAGCTGTTTAATGT
>NZ_JBFUJN010000271.1:0-386 GCF_056401335.1 Rhodococcus sp. P4_F3_2 | reverse complement strand
ATGTTAGGAGCAGTAGGCGTCTGGGGGGTATATTCAGTATGTAGTAAATGGGCTATGCAAACGATAAGTCCCATGATGTCTACTTTATATTCGGGTATATTTGGATTGCTTGTTCTTCTACCTTTTAATATTTCAAGTTTTAGGGTTATCCAAATGGATTCTTCTTTCATAAAATCTATTTTATATACTGGCATTATTTCAACAGTTGTTTGTATGGTTCTGTGGAATATTGGTGTTCAAAAATTGGGAACTAATACATCAGGATTGTTTCTAAACTTTAATCCTATATTTACATCTATCCTAGCCTTTATAATATTAGGAGAAGAAATGACCTGGTTTCAAGGAATAGGTAGCATAATTGTAATTAGTGGCTGCTATTTGTTTTC
>NZ_JBFUJN010000270.1:0-388 GCF_056401335.1 Rhodococcus sp. P4_F3_2 | reverse complement strand
AATATATCATGAATGAACAGGGGAAGACACCGATTACGTATGAAATTTCAAATACATTTGATCGTAAAATTCAGCAAGAGGTAATTTGTAAACTTTTCGATGAGCATCCAGAGGTAGATGGTATCTTTGCAAGTGATGACTTAATTGCTGCTTCTGTTATAGTTGAGGCACAAAAAAGGGGAAAAGAAATTCCGACCGAACTAAAAGTCATAGGATATGATGGAACAGAAACCAGTCAAGCTTTCCTACCTGGATTAACAACTATACGTCAACCAATTGAGTCAATTGCTAAAAAAGCCATTGAGATTTTAACAAAAGAAGTTGAAGGTGAATTTAACGATTTACCACTTGAAACAAACCTGCCTGTTGAGCTTTTAGAAGGAACAAC
>NZ_JBFUJN010000269.1:0-388 GCF_056401335.1 Rhodococcus sp. P4_F3_2 | reverse complement strand
CGTTATAACTTAACAAGCCAACCAGATAAGTTTGTGGATCAAGTCGAAGTAAATAAAATCCTCATGGACAAAGGACCAGATGCTTTACCAGTGGTATTAGTGGATGGTGAGCTGGAGAAAATCGGAAGCTATCCAACCAATGAAGAATTTGCTGAATGGTTTGGTATTAATTCTGAAGAGCTAAAAGGGGAAAAACCTCGTATGCCTATCAAGTTAAATATTAATAATCTGAAATAGGGAGGCAAAAAAATGTTCCAACCTTTTCAACCTAAAAACCTTGTTCGAACACCATTTTTATTCTTTACAGGTAAAGGTGGCGTAGGAAAAACATCTACCGCATGTGCAGTAGCAGTATCTCTAGCCGATACTGGCCACAAAGTACTTATTG
>NZ_JBFUJN010000268.1:0-388 GCF_056401335.1 Rhodococcus sp. P4_F3_2 | reverse complement strand
GTGTCAGAGGGTGTGGCATCAGCTTCATTTTCTCCTGCTTCTTCAAGTACTTCAGGATCGAATGAACCATCTAGAGGAATACCTTCAGCTATTAAACAAAACTCAGCTATTTTTTCTTCAAAAAGGTAACGATTAAGCCCTGCATAGAACTCATCTACAGTGAACTGCTTATCGAAAGCCTCCACAATTAACTGAATTAATGCATCTAATTGTTGAATAGTTGGTCTTTCTTGTAAGTAATCAACTTTCTCTTTTAAAGCAAGATATTTTTTATATGTCATACCTGAAATAAACGGGCTGTTCATTGTTTTTTCTTCACCATTTATTCTTAAAACTAAATCCATCATTTTAGTTTCCTCCTCAAAATAAAAACACGCCCTGTTAAGAG
>NZ_JBFUJN010000267.1:0-389 GCF_056401335.1 Rhodococcus sp. P4_F3_2 | reverse complement strand
GTAGACCTTACAATTGCTTGTATACCTGAACGTTTRACTTCTCTTTCAATCATACGTTTTGTRCCRATTAYACTAATCCTTTTAGGTTTATTTAAATTGTAATCATACCAATAAACCATTTTTTGAGGATGAAAAGAAATAAATAACGGATCATTTGTATAATCCTTAGGTCTAAATAATAGAGGGATTGTTAATAGGTAATCATATATGATTTTCTTATCTTGTTTAGAAAGCTCTAAGGTGCGTTTTGATTTGCTTGTGTTTACCGTTAATGTATTCTGTGCAAAGTTAATGTCTTGTATATTTAAAGATACAACTTCGTTAATGGTAAGACCGTAACGAAGCATTAAGATGAACATGGAATGGTTACGCGGACCTATGTATTTATG
>NZ_JBFUJN010000266.1:0-389 GCF_056401335.1 Rhodococcus sp. P4_F3_2 | reverse complement strand
CATGAAAGGCGTCATTACGCATATAAAGCTTATATTAACGCGATAACGTTACTGAATTACCTACTGATTAGGAAACGAAGTCGCGATTCTTTAGATACTATGTAGCTACTKCAGTAWGCTTGCCTRTCCAMTYRAAAAATAAMAAAGATTTTATTTAGCTGCAACTAAATATTTAAAGAAGGACTTATTTTACTGTTATTGAATCTATACAGGACGGTTTATTTCAAATCTCAATTGCAGAGAGGGGAAATGATAATGGCCACTGGAAGAGAACGGGCGGCAAGGAGTATTTTGGGTCAATCAGGATTGAGGAATAGGAATCCAGACAATGCTACGTTTGATGAAAAAGGAACAAAGCCTCGCACTTCAAATTTTGAAAGAGTTGCGAC
>NZ_JBFUJN010000265.1:0-391 GCF_056401335.1 Rhodococcus sp. P4_F3_2 | reverse complement strand
TGCACGGCCCGTGGATCCTGCTGTTCTCGGCCGCGCTGGCCGGGTTGGTGCAGCAGATTCCGAAGTCTGCGCTTGCCGGACTGTTGATCGTCATCGGTATCCAACTGGTCAAGCTGGCGCACATTCGGTTGGCGCGACGGACCGGTGATCTGTGGGTGTACGGCATCACAGTGGTCGGCGTCGTGTTCTTGAACCTGCTCGAGGGCGTGCTGATCGGATTGGCGTTGGCGATCGCCCTCCTGGTGTGGCGTGTCATCCGCGCATCGGTCACGGCAGAAGAGTTGGGTGACAAGGATTCCGGGAAGTGGCGGGTGCTGGTCGAAGGGTCGTGCACCTTCCTGGTGCTGCCCAAGCTCACCTCGGTACTCGCCGGCATCCCGCCGCGGTCCGA
>NZ_JBFUJN010000264.1:0-391 GCF_056401335.1 Rhodococcus sp. P4_F3_2 | reverse complement strand
CCTTTTTTAATTGATACTTCTTCCGTTTTCTTTTCTCCGCGTTTTGCATATAGTTTTACTGACCCATCCATTGGCAGTGGACCTAAATAATCAATATCGCTAATTTTTGTTTTTGTGTCTTTACCATTAACGAACAGCGTCGCGTCATCATAATCTGAAGAGATGTATACTGCATGATCTGACCAATCAAACTCAACGTTTACATCTTCTCCGTTGGCGGCTTCAATCTCTTGTTCGTTTTCAACTTTTCCGTAATCATTTTGCACTTCACCTTTTAATGTATGTGTACCAGGTAAAAATGGACCAATCTTTTTAGAAGAGTCACTGCTTACCGTTCCAGCTTTTTGACCGTCAATATATACTGCTGTCGCATCTTCTGTAGACTGAGCCT
>NZ_JBFUJN010000263.1:0-391 GCF_056401335.1 Rhodococcus sp. P4_F3_2 | reverse complement strand
GTATTGTAGTCGTTGCCGAATACATTAACTTTTTCTCTTTTTCCTATCGCAACTTGATTAATATAGGGCATTATATTATTTGGAGTGGCATTAGGGTCTTCCCCTATTTTTCCGCTTTCATGCGCCCCAATTGGATTGAAGTATCTCAAAAGGCTAATACTCCAATTATGATCTGAAATGTATAAGTCGCTTAAAATTTCCTCAATCATCAATTTTGTTCGTCCATAAGGATTGGTCGGTCCTAATGGAGAGTCCTCAGTAACAGGTACATGTTTTGGTCTGCCATAAACGTTTGCAGACGAGCTAAATATCATCTTTTTAACATTATATTTTTTCATTATTTGACAAAGAATTAATGTCCCAGTGATGTTATTATGATAATAATGAAGGG
>NZ_JBFUJN010000261.1:0-394 GCF_056401335.1 Rhodococcus sp. P4_F3_2 | reverse complement strand
ACAAAGGGTTCTTCCAACGACTACGGAAGAACCCTTTTAACGTAAATCCTGTTATTGACCAGGATTTTGTTTTTTGTTAGCAGAAGCTCGAGCATGTTTTTGCTTCACGTGTTGTACATCTGTTCCTAAAGCAAGTCTTGCTAGAATATTTATTGTTTTCCATTACTATCACCTCCGCAAGAATTAATATATATCCAAGTGTTTGTTCAGTATCCTTAAAAGTTCCTGGTAAGAAAAACTTGAAAGCTTCAGGAAATCTTGGGTATATTACTATCAGGAAACAGTCAATATTTAAAATTATTATTTGATCAACTTGAAATTGATTTAAATTGCCTTAAGGCAATTAGTTTATACTTAAGGAGTAAACTCAGGTCCTTGAGCCTTGGATCTATTT
>NZ_JBFUJN010000260.1:0-396 GCF_056401335.1 Rhodococcus sp. P4_F3_2 | reverse complement strand
GATAGAAATATTGAGAAATAACCTTTTTATACCTTTTCATTTTAACCTTTCTGAAGTAGAACCGATCGCTCATTTCTCTATAGGTGTAGATTCGTTAATATGGAATATTAAGAAAGTAAAGAACTAATAAAAATCATTCAATCGAAATCCAGATATATTCCAAACTTAGGGATGATCTATAATTTATATTTACACAAAATAAAAATTCCGTTTATTGGAAATGTAGAGTGGTAAGGAATGCTCTTATAATAGTTAAGATTTAAAAGCTGCAAGATTATTTATTATAGACTAAACGCTCCATTTATCAGGCTAACAGTCCGTTCCATTGTATATAAATCTCGTAACTATACATAATATTTTTAAAATACTTTTTAAAAGGAAGTTGAAGTAGTGGAT
>NZ_JBFUJN010000259.1:0-397 GCF_056401335.1 Rhodococcus sp. P4_F3_2 | reverse complement strand
AGTCCAGCCACTGTTGCCCAACTTTTCTCGTCAGGAGGTTTACTGAAAAAGCATAACACTTTCCAAAGATGTAAAGTATCTTCATCACATTTCTCCCACGTGCGTCCGAAAAGAAAATCAAATAATTCCAACAGTGAGTAACCGGCTTTTCCTAGTTCCTGAATAAGTTGCTGAGCAGGAATTTCATCATCTGCAATGTAAGCTATACTAAGCGCAATAGCTTTAGGATTTCCAGCAGTGGCCGAAATTAGCTCTTCGCGAATTTCACGAGGGCTATTTAATAACTGTTCCATTTGTTCTTGTTTAGTTGAAGAGTTAGACATTTTCATATGTTGTTGCACTTCATAAGAAAGATAGTTAAGAGCATCTTCTTTTTCCAGGCCCTTTAGCTGAATGG
>NZ_JBFUJN010000258.1:0-397 GCF_056401335.1 Rhodococcus sp. P4_F3_2 | reverse complement strand
GAAATTAGGTAAAACCTATATTTCTATATATCAGCCAAGACAGTTAGACCCTATAGTAGCTATAGAGTCGATGTGGCTAGACTGTACTTAGTTGGGGAGAATTTTTAAGGTCGAATAGACGACAGGGCTACCTCCATTGGTTTAACTATATTCGAATCCATAGGGCGCTTGGTTGCATAAGTGGTATTGATCACAAACTTGAACACTTTAAAAAAGTTGTCTCGTTTAGTGTTGACATATCATAGTTACTATAAAACACGTTATCGGAATCCTAAAAAGATATATAATACCAGTTCTTGTGGGTCTTTTCTATTTCATCAAACTTCAGACCAAAATCGCCTGATGAAGGTTTACGGTTGTGTGGGTCATACACAAAACCTGAGAAATGGCCGAAGAG
>NZ_JBFUJN010000257.1:0-399 GCF_056401335.1 Rhodococcus sp. P4_F3_2 | reverse complement strand
GACAAACCTTTGGTAAAATGAATATTAGATGGTTTATTTATTCTTTCCCAGTTAGTAATAGCTACTTTACGCATATCATCATTGGGCTCTACTCCAATAATGTTTACAGAGTCATTCATCCATAAGAACGAAGAAAGGCCAGTTCCACACCCTATATCTACAACATTTCTCGGTTTTTCCCCTAAGTAAGTATGTAAAATTTTTATCACTTCCCGAGGAGGGCTAGGGCGATTTCGATCGTAAAGGTTAGCAAAACCAGTAAAGCGTTCGATATTATTATTATTTACATGTTCACTTGTAGACATAGATTGTTTCACTCCTTTGTAATAAGTGTGAATGGAATATTATAAGTATAAATTAATTTATATGATGTTGTCGCCTTTTGGACCTTTTCTACAT
>NZ_JBFUJN010000256.1:0-400 GCF_056401335.1 Rhodococcus sp. P4_F3_2 | reverse complement strand
ATTTAAATGTGTTCTTTGCTTTTGGCGCTGGTTTTTTATCTTTTATTTCACCGTGTTGTTTGCCTCTTTACCCAGCTTTTTTGTCTTATTTAACAGGCATATCAGTTGATGAATTAAAACATGAAAATAAAATGTTAAATCGTCGTGCTATCTTACATACGCTCTTTTTTATTGCAGGTTTTTCAATTATTTTTTTAGTTTTAGGCTTATCTACTACAATTATTGGTGTGCTATTCAAAGAATATGAAGATTTAGTACGGCAATTAGGAGCAATTTTAGTGATATTCTTTGGACTAGTAGTGACTGGAATATTCCAACCTAAATTTCTAATGAGAGACAAAAAAATTGTATTTAAAAATCGCCCAGCAGGTTATATAGGTTCTTTGTTCATTGGTATAGC
>NZ_JBFUJN010000255.1:0-401 GCF_056401335.1 Rhodococcus sp. P4_F3_2 | reverse complement strand
ATGCAACTAAAACAAGAACAAATCTAAGAGGCGATGAGAATACCTTTACTCTATATCATCCTGTACAAACAGTACTAGATGATCCTAAAAGGTATACTGAGTTTATAAGGGATTTGAACAAATCTAAGTCAAGTAAAATAATATTAAGTACCACAAATGAATGGAGCATAAGGGAATGGGACATTGAAAAACATGTCGATGAAGTATTCTTTTATAGTGTAGAGAATGACAACCCTGAAATCATGAGTAATTTAAGAAATAATGGAGCTATCCAACAATTGTAAAATTAAAATAACACTCCTTATTAGAATGGTTATTTTTTATCATATTCTCAACTATCAATTCCATATTGAAAAAAATACTAAAAATACAGTAAAATTGTATCTGTTGGAAATAAAGGG
>NZ_JBFUJN010000254.1:0-401 GCF_056401335.1 Rhodococcus sp. P4_F3_2 | reverse complement strand
GAAGCATGCGAAGTCACATCACAGATTGAAAAAGAGTACCAAGAGAAACAGAAAAAAGCTAAGGTTGATTTTGTTGTCCTCGACAACGATGGCGTAGAGTTTTATCGTGGAGCCTTATCTTTTGGATCAGGTGCTGCTTCTCATGTGGTGGATCATATCTGTAAGACATTAACAGGTGTAAAAATGAACGATCAACAAGAAGCGCGAAAGCGAATCTTTCTGGAACAACTGAACGAACAAATACCGGACCATCTGAGACAATCAGATGGTCTTTCTATTTCTAAAGAACATATCCTAACGAGCATTCCATCATCTGCTCATCATCGAAAATGGATGGTTGGAGGAGGCATCCTGGCTCTTCTCATCCTTTCAGCTACTTCATTCTCAACCGTGGCTACATC
>NZ_JBFUJN010000253.1:0-401 GCF_056401335.1 Rhodococcus sp. P4_F3_2 | reverse complement strand
CATATAATACAAGGTAAGAATTATAGATACAGAACTATTTTAATTGAGGAGCAATTACATAGTGGAAAACTTTTATTTGTTCGTAATTACATGTGTATTTCTAATTATTTTACCTGGTCCAGATACTGCTATCATGACAAAAAACACTCTTACTGTTGGAAAACAGGGAGGTTTTAAAACAATGATTGGGATTTGTTGCGCGTTATCTATTCATACATTAACTGCTATTGTAGGGCTTTCGGCGATTATTGCGAAATCAGCTCTGTTATTTTCGATCTTCAAATATATTGGTGCGGTGTACTTAATTTATTTAGGTATCAAGTCACTATGGACATTGAGAAATCAAGAAACAACTGAAACGGTTGTCAAAATTAAGTATAAAAATACGTCTTCTTTTAAAC
>NZ_JBFUJN010000252.1:0-402 GCF_056401335.1 Rhodococcus sp. P4_F3_2 | reverse complement strand
GGGGATGGAAGATAAACATGTAACACCAGAAGTACTATTAGAAGAAATAGAGCGTCTTAGGGAAATTATGATAAATACAGCTTTAAAAGAAGGACTTGTAAGTGATAACACGGTAAAGGCAAGTCAAGTATTGGATAGGAAGTTAAATGAATTAGAAGAAATTTATTAAAAAAAGCCCTTACTTCACAAATAAGTTTTTTTCTGTATGTGGTTTCCGATAAGCAATTTTATGTTAACTAAAAGTGAACATATATGTTCAGGTTTGGAGAACATGATGTTTATTAGAATGAACATCATGTTTTTTTATAAAGGTTGCAATAGTTATGCAACCTTTACATAGAAAATTTGCAATATCCTATTGCACGAGTAAAAGAAAAAGCAGGCTTAAGCCTGCTTCTATAG
>NZ_JBFUJN010000251.1:0-402 GCF_056401335.1 Rhodococcus sp. P4_F3_2 | reverse complement strand
TTACTAGAATCTTTAAAAAAGAATTTTGTTTCATCGCTTCGATCTTTTGCTGTATACGTTTTAAAGAAGGATTCTAAAAAACTCTGAACCTCATTATTGACAACCGCATCTGCATTCTTGTTTTCTTCATTCTCTGAAACAGTTACACGTTGATTTGATTTTGGCATGTAGGGTTGCGGTAGATCAATGATGCTATAACCGTTTTTATCTTCATAGACGCGTACCAAATAATAGAGAGTCGCTTGTTTCTCTTCATTCTTTTTCTCGACTTTTTCTTTTCCATCTTTGTCTTTTGATTTCTTTTCCACTTCTTTAGTTGAGGTCACATTGACCTTGATAGATACGTCTGAAATATGGTCATCTTTTTGCTTAATCGAAACCACGTCACTACTGTCATAACGC
>NZ_JBFUJN010000250.1:0-403 GCF_056401335.1 Rhodococcus sp. P4_F3_2 | reverse complement strand
GCTTTTTATATGCTTTAGGCCGTGAATCCGTACTGCCTCAAAAGGTATTTTCATATATTCATCCAACGTTTAAAACGCCCGTGGTGAATATCTTGTTTGTTACCGCTTTTTCGTTTTTGGGAATGTTCATTGATTTAAACACAGCCRTCACTTTTGTCAGTTTCGGTGCCTTAACCGCTTTTACATTTGTKAATGTATCAGTCATTGCCCATTTTTATATTAAGTTAAAGAAACGGTCGTTTACTGAAACAATACTCTATTTAATCTTCCCTTTGATCGGAGCGGCATTTATCGGATGGCTGCTCACACTGTTAAACAAAGACACTCTTTTGATTGGTGTCGCCTGGCTTACTGTTGGATTTCTCTATTTTTTTGTAAAATCTCGACTGTCGGCTCCTTTTGT
>NZ_JBFUJN010000249.1:0-404 GCF_056401335.1 Rhodococcus sp. P4_F3_2 | reverse complement strand
GTGTTAACCCCTTCGGCTAACTGGTACGCTCCCATGACAACAATCAAACCAATTGCTCCTCCTACAAACCAYGCRATACATTTATGACGACCTCGTTCGCCTCCCAAAATTAAATGGTAGCCTCCTACGCAAAAKGCGAGWGCTGCGGCWACCATYGCAATWCGYTGCAKCCATTTRATAATMGATTTTCCACTTTCTATGAGCCCKKTCATCCCATCTGCGGCTCCAAGTGTTAAATGAGAGGTTAACTGTGTCACATCTACACTATTCAATAAATCTAACATGTCTTTCACTCCTCTTATTTGTTAATTTTGCATTGCTGGAATACTTGTTGGCTTTACAGAAACTTGTTCATTTACCTTTGGATCGTTTTTTTCCTCTTCTTCTTCTCCTTGGCCTGTAAA
>NZ_JBFUJN010000248.1:0-405 GCF_056401335.1 Rhodococcus sp. P4_F3_2 | reverse complement strand
AGGAAAGAAGTCCAGCTAACTAGTAATTGAACGCAGTGAATAATATGCAGACAATAGGGCTTCATGAAAATAAGTGAATAACAGGCGAGCTGTTTTATACGTGAGAAATACGACGTATAAAACAGCTCTTTTTTATTTTTSGAATAATGATTCTCCATTATATTATGAGAAATTTAGGATAAGCTACCAGTAGTAAATTTTCTGAAGAGAAGGAGTGATTACCATGAATAAGTCAGACTCAATTTCTGTTTTTCAATTGATCCTTCTTTCAATGACGTTTATTGGCTTAAAAACTCATGTGATGCTCATATCTCCATTAATTAAAACGGCAGGACGAGATGCTTGGATTACCGTTCTTCTTACTTGTCTTTTAACGCTCATATGGGTTCCTTTACTCGTATATGT
>NZ_JBFUJN010000247.1:0-405 GCF_056401335.1 Rhodococcus sp. P4_F3_2 | reverse complement strand
AAACTATCCTCAGTCGAAGAATTATTTGCCTTTCAAAAAATACAAAATGAAATTATAGAGGGAATTATTCATTCTATATTGGTGATGGTCGATGGTGGAGATGACCTTGCAGACAGGCTATCTCTTGATTTGATAGATGGAGAGACGAAAGAATCACTACAAGATGACATTGCATTACATGAAGAATTTATTGGCTATTTACTTGATGTGGAAGATGAATAAAGAGTGATCTTTACTAAGAGATACTTAAATTGCAGAATATTTATTGGAAAATAGATATTCTAAATGAGATTTAAATATAAAAAAGAAAACAGGCTTAAGCCTGTTTTCTTCGGTTCTTATAATTTACATTATGTTAACTAGGTTTGTATATAGTATTCATGGATTACGTTTAGTACTTACAAC
>NZ_JBFUJN010000246.1:0-407 GCF_056401335.1 Rhodococcus sp. P4_F3_2 | reverse complement strand
GTATTAATAGATGTTTTATCCACGAGGCCATCCATATATATAATTGCGGCTTTCTGTCCTGTTTTTAATGAAAAATTCCTTGTGGTTAGTTCTGGAATTCCACTAAAAAGCATAGACAGTTGTTTTAAATTCATAGAAAGAGCAGAAGAAATCGTACTATTTAAAACATGATCAGCCTGTTCCTGTGAACAAAAACTCTTTTTTCCCCTTAACCATTGACGAAAAAAAACCATACATTCATCCATCTCCTAGCTATGTTTTCTCAGCTTATTATGGAATGTTGAGAGGGTTTATATACCAGCTATTTCAATTTAACAACTTACTTTTAGTGACTAAATCTACTGGCAAAGCAAAGGCTTTTTAGTATTTTACATACTAAAAAGCATAAAAAGACTGGATAAGGGCAT
>NZ_JBFUJN010000245.1:0-408 GCF_056401335.1 Rhodococcus sp. P4_F3_2 | reverse complement strand
CTTTAGGTTTGCTGCATTCCTTTTTATGTGCCCATAATTTGCTAACACCTCACATTGTGAATTAGGTAGTTACATATAGAGGAATGAAAAAAGGAGGCTAAGTGTGGGATTATTTTTTAGAAAGATCGACCCTGATAAAGATAGTAAATATAGACAATGGTTAAATTCCATGTTGGTAGTCGCGATACTAATAAACTTAATAAATAGTTTGTTTTTAAATTGGCGGTGGCTTTATTTTACAATGACCATTGTAATTGGCATACTGGCTATTTTAATATTTAAGGAATATAAAGGTGAGAAGTAAAGGGTGTATGAAATTGTGTATGAAAAAGAAGATTAGTTTAAAATTATTTTGGATTCTTAGTATTATGGCAACTATAATTTTTGGTTTTATTCCAAACGTTGGTA
>NZ_JBFUJN010000244.1:0-408 GCF_056401335.1 Rhodococcus sp. P4_F3_2 | reverse complement strand
GAGAATGAATGAGCAGAATTACGTGATCTAAAAGAATAATCGCGTTGTGCTACTACATTTTAGACAGGGGATTGTATGAAACAGCGTTACGTAGAACTTGACTCTGTAAGGGGATTGGCCGCTTTATTTGTTGTTATTAATCATTACCTCATGATTTTCCCAAGTTTCAGTGAATACAGCTATCAAATTCATTCTTCTTTCCTGATGTACGTGTTAAAAGAAAGTCCGCTACGGTTATTTTTTAGCAGCGGCAACGAGTCGGTTGTTTTATTTTTTGTTTTAAGCGGTTTTGTATTAGCTCTTCCGTTTTATGAAAGCAGTTCTTTTCGTTACGGAGAATATGTAATTAGGCGAGTGTGCCGGATCTATCTTCCATATCTGTTTTCTGTTTGTCTTGCGATTGGGTGT
>NZ_JBFUJN010000243.1:0-409 GCF_056401335.1 Rhodococcus sp. P4_F3_2 | reverse complement strand
GAGGTATTATGTAAACTGAGTTTGTATATCATATACACACTTTTTAAGGAAAGTTTCAATCCCCAACAGCAAATATTAATTTATTTTGCTGTAAAGCTAAATTACACATTTCTTGCAATTCATTTGAAAATAATATAATTTTCTTTTCTTTAATTGAATTTTTTATTAAACTACATATTTCAATTAGCTCCCTGATTTCGTTAGGGGAATAGACTTTATCACCGTATGGATCAAGGTCTAGGATAAGTTCTATAAATGCTTTATGGGGAATCTCCTTTTTCTTTAGAGAATCCTGGATTTCATCAGTTAAACTTGCATACTTCTCTGAGCGTGCTGCTTCTTTGATAGTGTATTTTTAACCAGCAGCCTTTGAACCTGAATTAGTTCCTAAGTTCCATAAACTAAATAT
>NZ_JBFUJN010000242.1:0-410 GCF_056401335.1 Rhodococcus sp. P4_F3_2 | reverse complement strand
CCTCTTTTATAAATATAAAAAAGAAGCAAGGCCTATTTTTTATCCCATCTTATTTTAGTTCGATATCTAAATTCCAAAAACTAAAAGGAAGTGTCCAGTTTACCTATTACTACAACATTTTTTATATTTTTTATTACTACCGCATGGACAAGACTCATTGCGACCAATTTTTATACTTTTAGTGAGACGTGAATTGGATTTAACGTTTTTTTGATAAAAGTCATCATAAGGATCTTTGATTAAGTTATAATTGAAAAAACTAATATTGTAGTCATCCTCTTTGATTTTAGGAATTGGTAGATACACTTCCTTATAACAATCAATATAAGGTTTAACTGCTATTGGACATTTCAAAAATTCTTTAAACTCTTCAACTGGACATTTCAAAAATTCTTTAAACTCTTCAACTG
>NZ_JBFUJN010000241.1:0-413 GCF_056401335.1 Rhodococcus sp. P4_F3_2 | reverse complement strand
TCTTATTGTCTTCAAAATAAAAGCAGAAAATGGAAGGGTGGAAAAAATGGGAGAACTTTTTTGGATGATTTTGTTCGGAGCGTGTATTTGGGTGCCACTAATTTGGAATAAAATTGCGATTGGCAAGCGCATCGCACACGAAGAAAAGAAAGCAGGACGTGATTTAACAGGGGAAATCAATCCGTTTACCGGAGGAAGAATGTAAATAGGCGTAAAAAAAAGCTGTGACAAAAGTATTTTCGTTGAAAGAAGATCCGAATGATGAATTGAGATTCTTAATGCGGAATCAACTTCGTTCGGTTTTTTTATTAGTATGGTGAACGTAGGTGTCATGTATATAGTAGTTTCTAGCTGTTGATTGGAGGACAAGACGAAGACTCCTGCCGCCCGCGGAAATCGAAGCCTTGCATGGA
>NZ_JBFUJN010000240.1:0-414 GCF_056401335.1 Rhodococcus sp. P4_F3_2 | reverse complement strand
CTATCGAACTACATGAAACTACTAATAAGCTTGTAAAGRAAATCTRTAAAATCACAAATATAAGTGAAGCTACTTTTTATCGTCGGTGGAGAGAATATCAGAAACTAAAAAATGCGGTGACTACAGGAGAATAACAAAAAGATTTTTATTTTTCACTACATAAACAGCTATCTATAGTCGATTAAAGTAAAGAGGATTAACTATTTAGTTGTAATATAGTGAATGGTCACTATAAAATAGAATATTAAGCTTAAAACAAACGGTAAATGATAAAAAGTATTTATGTACGAGGAGGTACTATGATGAAAAAGTCTATAGCAGTTCTGCCAGAAGAGTGGATGAAGCTAGTTAAAGATGCAATGAATTCAAATGTGAGTAAAGAAGAATTTAAACAGTTTCTAGAAGCAAAATCTC
>NZ_JBFUJN010000239.1:0-416 GCF_056401335.1 Rhodococcus sp. P4_F3_2 | reverse complement strand
TATATATGGTTTTTTAGGCCCTAACGGGGCAGGGAAAACCACTACTATACGAATGTTATTGGGATTAGCAACTCCTACTAGTGGTAACATTCATGTATTTGATCTTCCTTTCCCAACAAGAAGAATAGATATTTTAAAACATGTAGGATCTTTAGTTGAGTCTCCATCTTACTATGGACATCTAACAGGATACGAGAACCTAGCTTCACTTGCTCGTATATTACAAGTACCGCAGCAAAGAATTGAAGAAGTTTTAGAGATTGTGCGGCTTTCAGAAGTAGCAAATCGTCTTGTGAAAAACAGGATACGAGAACCTAGCTTCACTTGCTCGTATATTACAAGTACCGCAGCAAAGAATTGAAGAAGTTTTAGAGATTGTGCGGCTTTCAGAAGTAGCAAATCGTCTTGTGAAAAAC
>NZ_JBFUJN010000238.1:0-417 GCF_056401335.1 Rhodococcus sp. P4_F3_2 | reverse complement strand
TTCAAATACTCAGATTCAAGTATTTGACATAAGCGGTATTTTACTAAAAACACTCCTTGCGAATGCAGATGGGACTTTTAATGTTATTGATTTAATTCCTGTAACGTATTTAATTCAAGTAACAGCCCTAAACTTTGCCACAGCTATTGCCAGTGCCAGTGTAGCAGCTGAACAAACTACAAATATTATCGTGCCACTCACTCCCAATCCTGCAACCGTTACGGGGCAAATTATTAACAAACAAACAGGGGCACCTTTGTCTGGTGTAATTGTAACTATAACGGATCTTAACGGTCTTATTCTTGGTAATGCTGTAAGTGATATTAACGGCCAATTCATTATCCGGAACCTCCCTCCAAATACAGCAGTAATTACTGCTACCGCAACGCAGCCTGGTTTAGGTTCTGCTTCTACATC
>NZ_JBFUJN010000237.1:0-417 GCF_056401335.1 Rhodococcus sp. P4_F3_2 | reverse complement strand
GTACCTATTATTATTGGGTAAATGCTTCTTCCAATCGTATTGATAAATATGGAGATATGAAGAACCTTATTCAAGACATATTTCATCATCATAAGGGACGTTATGGATATCGTCGTATTACACTAGAGCTCAGACGCCAAGGCTATGTACTAAATCATAAAACTGTACGTCGTTTAATGAAAGAATTAGGATTAAAATGTTTAGTTCGAGTTAAAAAATATCGTTCTTATAAAGGAAATGTTGGAGAAACAGCTCCTAATGTCCTGCAGCGTGATTTTCAAGCTACTCAGCCTAATCAAAAATGGGTAACAGATGTGACAGAGTTTCACCTGTTTGGCAAAAAGCTTTATTTATCCCCTATACTGGATCTTTTTAACGGTGAAATTATCTCTTATCACATCGAATCAAAGCCTATCT
>NZ_JBFUJN010000236.1:0-419 GCF_056401335.1 Rhodococcus sp. P4_F3_2 | reverse complement strand
GAATATGAGAGTTGGAAAAACCAACAGCATTATGAACGATTGCAACGTGAAACAGAACGTGATCGTAACCAACAAAACGACTATGAAAGGGGCTATTAATCGATGGAGAAGCAACGAATGAAATTAGCTATTGAAGATGAGTCAAAAGCATATATTGAATCATTTAAAGAGGAGCACGGATTACGGTACACGGGCGATGCCATTGCACAAATTTGTAAAGAACATGAAGCATCTAAGAGTAATGAATGGTCATTAAAGTATATTACGGAAGTAGTGAGTCATCATCTTCATGAGTCCTTAAAAAATGAGTTTCAAACTTTACGAGAAGAGATTCAAACATTAAAAGGTGAGATAACTAAAACAAAACTAGGAGCGAACGCAGCTGATAAAAATACACAAATTTTAATTGAATATATGAA
>NZ_JBFUJN010000235.1:0-420 GCF_056401335.1 Rhodococcus sp. P4_F3_2 | reverse complement strand
CTATAAACACTACTGAAAGATAATCTCAATTAATGTTGAAAACTCTGAAAAGCTATTATTTGTTCGAAGTAGCTCTTTTTTGATAAAAAAAACTTGACACGATATTCTGGCTTTTTTAATGAGATTCGTTAGTTTTTTCCTGTTGGATCTGGTTACAAAATAACTAATATCCAATTTAGTATAATAAGATTAGAGACTTACAGATAGAGAAAGGAGGTTGATAGAAGTAGCATGTAGCAAGCTCTAATAAGAAAACTAATTACTTTGCGATACCTTAATATTTGGATAAAAGATTATTAAAAAGAAAATCATTTGAACTATTTAAAATGTAAAAATATAAAGGTGCTAAAAACAACCTAAATATAATATTTATATAATTTAAAAATTGTTACTTATTATTTTAGAGAATATTTTGATAAT
>NZ_JBFUJN010000234.1:0-420 GCF_056401335.1 Rhodococcus sp. P4_F3_2 | reverse complement strand
GAAATAAGGATCACCTGGCAATGGAAGAAAATGGCACATCGCAATAATGGGTTTTTCAGTACCAATGATATCTTTTAACCAAGTCATATTATTCCTCCTAATAATTCACAGTATATGATTCGATAAAAATTTTGAATTTTATACTTTATTAAACTCTAATTTCACATTTTTCAACTTTTAAGACCACTTTTTTTGAAAATCAACTAATTCTTCGGAGTCTGTAGTAATATTTTTTGCTATGCGTGAATAGATGAGTTTCAATTCATTATAGCAAGCCACTTCTTCTTTATTCGGCTGATGATAATAGCTATTTCCAATCATTGCGGAAACAACTGATAGACTAATTACTTCATTGAAGCTATACAAAGCAAGTACCATAGCACCTAGACATGAACTTTCATAATTCTCAGGAATATATAC
>NZ_JBFUJN010000233.1:0-420 GCF_056401335.1 Rhodococcus sp. P4_F3_2 | reverse complement strand
CTTCTATATTGGCTGCTATCATATGGTAGGTAAGGTATCTAACAAAACACCTCTTGAAATTATGAATTCAGATGGTGCAATTGAAATAAGCAATAACCTACATATTGGCTTTTCCAACGATTTAGAATTTGTCCCTGGCGGATTTACCAGACCCGTACTTCAACTTGATTTTGAGATAGAAGTCCCTTGGATACTTGTTGAAAAGCCAAATTAAAGTAATGTCAAATCTAATAAAGTTGTTTCTTAAAAAACCTATTCATTACGGTAACTAAAGTTAGTATTTTCATTCCAGTATAGGATAATCCAAATTTAGCCATATTAAATTGTAGTATTAAAAAAGATTAATACATATGAAAAATTCTTAAAAGGTGGATGTTATATGCTTGATTCTAAAACGATTGAAATTGTCCAATCAACAGT
>NZ_JBFUJN010000232.1:0-422 GCF_056401335.1 Rhodococcus sp. P4_F3_2 | reverse complement strand
GTTTTAAGGCCTAATGATACGTTACTTATACCAGCTGGAACCGTACATAGAACCAGAGCGAAGCAAAGAACAGTAAACCTTTGTTTTGAAGATATAAATGCTGATATGATAATTATTAATGAGTAAATAAAATAACATAACCAATGTAAAAGCCATTTAAGATAGGTCTTAAATGGCTTTTACGTATATACAGATAAATCCCGATAAAAAACATTATGTGAACTATATTTGCATATGATATACACAATGTTTTTTATCCGTATATTTGATAAAATGTAATAAAAAGGTTTTTTATTTAGGGGGGAAGAGGATGAAAAAGATATTTTTTATTGCTTTCATATTGTTTCTAATGTGTGGCTGCCAAAGTAAAGATAAGGAGCCTTTAGTTTTTACAGGTAAAAGCGACAATTGGACAGTAAAAG
>NZ_JBFUJN010000231.1:0-422 GCF_056401335.1 Rhodococcus sp. P4_F3_2 | reverse complement strand
GTTAATAAAATARTGTCCGGCTGATARTRTTTCCACWTAAATAGAYKCTGCTTTTCCATACTGATCACGTCYCTTTTTTAGAGTACTAGTATCAGTATGTACAAGGTTTAGAGATTAATTGCAAGTTAGACTGATTTTTTGCACCAGAACCACAAATACGCAGTTTTTCTACAAAATGATTAGTGATTAAATCATTTTAAGATAAATAGTTTTAGTATTTACTATTATAAGGATGTAAAAATTAATGGGACCGTCAATAATTTTGTGTAAATRSGARTTTCCTTTTCTTATRRAYGTTAYYCACTAGTTTGYTTTAAACATCATTTGTAGYTCTGCGCGAGCTTGATCRAAACCAATATGACATCKTGTCGCAAAGCGCTGATTATACTGGTCAAACTGAGAAACGAGGAAGCGTTCAAGTG
>NZ_JBFUJN010000230.1:0-424 GCF_056401335.1 Rhodococcus sp. P4_F3_2 | reverse complement strand
CCTTTAATTGGTGTGTTATTAATAATTGGAATATTTATTTGGATTTTCTAAGGAATAATATTACTTTAGGACTTCACTTTATGGAAAATAGAGGTATATAAAGAATAATATACATTTTTATGTAAATAAAAAGAAAATATTTAGGTCTAATGAATCTCTAAAAACGTTGTAAACAAATGTAAATTAAAGGCACTCTGTTCTATTTGAAATCGAATAGTAGTTTGATACTATAAACAAAACGAGTGTTCTACAAAAATATAAAGAACTCGAGGAGAATTATATGAATAAAGTTATACTTTTTAATTTCAATGGAACGATTGTAAACACTAAACTTCTAGCACTTGATATTTATAATAGAATTGCTGAAAAAGATGGTTATAAAAAAATGGATGAGAAAGAAATTCCGTACTTAAGTACATTATCC
>NZ_JBFUJN010000229.1:0-424 GCF_056401335.1 Rhodococcus sp. P4_F3_2 | reverse complement strand
CTGTAAAGGCAAGGTCAATTGCTGGAGAATTGGTCGTCCCAGCTACAAGCAGTGCGCCTTTAGCAGGGACATTCACTTTATAAAAATCAACGTCATACATAGGAAGCATTTGTCCGATGATTGTTTTTTCATTTGGCAAACTATTAGCTTTGTTAAAATCATTATTTGGCTCTTTTTCAAACAGTGGATCATCGTTTGCAGAGGAGCTGTTCATTTGTTTTGAATTCTGAGATGAAGAAAGAGAAGGAGCTTTTTCTAAGGAATGAGTTGCATCGCTTTTTAAATCATTAAGTACACGTTGATTTAGATTCTTTTTTTGAAGAGGCTTGTCCATATGCTGGTCTATTAGTTTTTTTGAAACACTTTCACTTTTATTGGTATCTGCTTGAACAGACTGAACGGATAGTGTTGATGCTAATAAACC
>NZ_JBFUJN010000228.1:0-424 GCF_056401335.1 Rhodococcus sp. P4_F3_2 | reverse complement strand
GCAATTCCGAGCATAACGATGGGTTGAACCGCTACTTTTAAGACGGCTATCCCAAGCGCCCCTTTACTAAAGTTAATTTTTCCAATTCCAATCGTTACTCCTACCGCAAACAAAGCTGCTCCCGATGTAATACTTCCGATTTGATCAAGCATATCCTGTAAAAGTTTAGGTGACTGAAAACCGCAAAGGGTTAAAATCACTCCAATTAACGGTACACATGCCAAAGGCTCAGATAAACCATGCAAAATGGAATGAACCGTTACTTTAAATAAACTTGTTTTCTCTTCCCCTTCTTTTCGCCCCCGTTGTCCAACGGTTCCTAAAATCGCTGCCAGCGGATCTAAAATCGCATTCACCACGATTCCTGTTATAGCAATTGGAATCGCTACTGCGCCTGCACCAAACAATCCTCCGAGTACTGGAA
>NZ_JBFUJN010000227.1:0-424 GCF_056401335.1 Rhodococcus sp. P4_F3_2 | reverse complement strand
TTCTGTGCGTTTACAAAATGATAGGTGAGAAACGTTTCTTCACTTTTAGGAAGCAGCACATCAAGCCGGTCATACACTAGTCGAATCGCGTTAACCGCAGCATTATACTCTTTCGGATAAAGCTTCTTGACTTCCCAGCGGCTTGGCTGCGCGTATTCAAGGCCAYTATGGCTTCGCTCAATCGCAAAATTCAAGTGATCCGCAAGAGTCAAGTGAATATTGGTGSGAAAAGGCTCACCTATTTCTTTTTCTGCTTGCTTGATTAACTCTACAGAAACCTCGAGAATTTCTGGTTTGATGCTCTCTAGAATTTGAGCCAGCGGTCTACGAATATTGGACGACTCCGCCACAAACTTTCGTCGAATGACAGCCTTATCAACTGGATCACCTTTTTTCTTTTGGAAACCGACGCCTGTTCCCATGA
>NZ_JBFUJN010000226.1:0-425 GCF_056401335.1 Rhodococcus sp. P4_F3_2 | reverse complement strand
GGGTCATCTGATAGTTCAATTTTTTCTCCTTCTCTTTTTCCTTTATAAAAAGAAATGAGGGCACTGAGRGAAAATGTAAGCAARRYAGGYAGCGCTCCKTGCTTTTCAACGTACTCTTTAAGAGTTGGGATGTTTCGCRTTTTAAACTTTGTCATGCTGTTCAAAGAGATGCTCATTAATTCGTGRTGRATAAACGGATTTTGAAACCGTTCTAATGCAGATTTAGCAAATGACAAAGACTCTTCTTCCGAAACAGGTAAGCAAGGAATAATTTCTTCATACAGACACTTTCGAATAAACGTTCCGATTACTTCATCTTCGACTGCTTCTCTGACCGTATTTAGTTSCGCTAAATACGCAACAGGCATCRTWGCAGTATGAATACCGTTTAAAATTCTGACTTTCTGCAGCGCATACGGTGCAAT
>NZ_JBFUJN010000225.1:0-425 GCF_056401335.1 Rhodococcus sp. P4_F3_2 | reverse complement strand
GAATGTAATCATAAATAAAAAACGTCTGAAGTTACAAAACACAAATACATTAAATTGTGAAATAAGCATATTTATATTAGATGGTCCGAAGGTGAATTAGTTACATTGGTTATGTTGTATGAGAAAAGCTATAAGAAAGCAGAGATTGGTAAATTGCTAGGTAGAGGGCACATGAGCATATCACGTCATAATGGCAAGAGGGGGTTAGTTTGTTAGAAACCATTAAGATTCAGCCATAATTAAAGGGAGGCAATGACATATGGAAATTATGATCGGTAAAGGTTACAAATTAACATCTGATACACTAAACGTTATTTTAAATAAGCGATATGATCAAAAAGACAAAGAAGGAAATATCACTGGTGAAGCATTTAAAACAATCGGCTATTACAGCACCATCTATTCAGCTTGTAACGCTTTGATAG
>NZ_JBFUJN010000224.1:0-426 GCF_056401335.1 Rhodococcus sp. P4_F3_2 | reverse complement strand
CGGGTGCGTCCGGAGCTGGTGCCGTTGTCGTTGGCGCAGCAGCGGATGTGGTTCTTGAACCGTTTCGATACGTTGTCGTCGGCGAACAATATTCCGGTGGCGATTCGGTTGTCGGGGTTGTTGGATGTGGCGGCTCTGCAGGCTGCTGTGTCGGATGTTGTTGCGCGGCATGAGATTTTGCGGACGGTGTATCCGGAGGTCGACGGTGTCGGCTTCCAGGAGGTGTTGTCTGCGGATCGGGTGCGGTTGGATTTGTCGCCGGTGGCGGTGTCGGAGTCCGATGTCGTTGGTGCGGTGACGGAATTCTTGTCGACCGGTTTCGATGTGGCGGTGGAGGTTCCGGTTCGGGCGCGGTTGTTCGCGGTGTCGGAGTCGGAGTTCGTGTTGGCGATGGTGGTTCATCACATCAGTGGTGATGGTGTGTCG
>NZ_JBFUJN010000223.1:0-430 GCF_056401335.1 Rhodococcus sp. P4_F3_2 | reverse complement strand
GGGACAATGTATTACAGAAAAGGGATTCATCCAATTTGTTGATTCCCTGGGGAATTTGTTTGTTTTTATCGATGAMGTATTTGARTTAAAAAAYAAAATGARGTTAAGTGAACTAATTGATGTTCGCTTTATGTAGTACTAAAATTGAACCTAGCAAGCTAAGAGCATATTTCTACATAGTAGTAAAAAACCTATAATTGAGGGGTGAATAAATGATTCGTTTTGAGTTCTGTGAACAGAACTATACAATCTCTAACTTCAAACAAAATTGGTATCAAAAGCTTGTTCTATCTAAACCATTGGATGAAAATGCAACAGAAAAATGGAATAGTTGTGAATACGAAGCTGAAGTTCCTTTTACAAGGCAATGGTTTTGTAGTGCGGATATAGGAGAATGGGAAGAAGTTGAAATAACTGTAGAGGGAAATAG
>NZ_JBFUJN010000222.1:0-432 GCF_056401335.1 Rhodococcus sp. P4_F3_2 | reverse complement strand
ACATAATGTAAAATTGAGCGCTTCTGAAATTGCACAACTTTGGTCGTCTTATATGAATAGTAGCATGTGTCATTGTTTATTTACCTATTTTTCAAAAGTAGTAGAAGATACCCAGGTAAAATCTATTCTAGAGATGGGTTTAAAATTAACAGAAGAACATTTACAAAAACTAACTACCATCTTTCATGAAGAAAAATATCCTGTACCACAGGGATTCGTTACAAATGAAGACGTTAACACCTCTGCTCCAAGGCTGTTTTCAGATAGCTTTATGTTGTACATAAGCTATAGTATGGGGACAATGGCTCTTAATTTTTATGCCGTTGCGAAGACGGTATCTGCACGTGCGGATATAGACGCTTACTTTTCAGAGTGTATTCATGAACTCAGTGAATTTGATAGCTTAACTAAGAATTTATTATTGTCAAAAGG
>NZ_JBFUJN010000221.1:0-432 GCF_056401335.1 Rhodococcus sp. P4_F3_2 | reverse complement strand
AGGTATCAACAAGACAAATTTTTCATTGAAGAAATTCCTCTCTCTGTTTTATCCAAGTTATATAAAAGGTTTAACATTTCAAGTGAGGAAGAAGTGATTGCTTTTCTCGACTGTACGATATTTGGATCAGGGAAAGTCGGTGTGTGTTTTACCGATAAGGGGTTAAGATGGAAAAATCTAAGTGGTGAATTAGGCAATATTGAATGGACTGAATTTGGTAAAGTAAATCAGATTACGGTCCAAAATAATATCGAAGTTCATTTCGACAATAGAAAAGCATGCTTAATAGGTGGAGGAAATACGTATCCAATTTCATTATTTATAGAACTTTTGACAAGTATAAGAGATTTCTTAAACGAATATTCGTACGAATTACTTGTAAAACCGCACAATGTATCTTCTTCTGTAACGTATAATGACTTAATGAATATA
>NZ_JBFUJN010000220.1:0-433 GCF_056401335.1 Rhodococcus sp. P4_F3_2 | reverse complement strand
ATCTACATATGTACGATAGATATCATCGTAACGGACAGTGGGTCTGTACATTGAAACACACCTCCTTATATAGAATAACCTCTAAAGGGAATAACTCCACTAACATCCATGCAGCAGTTTTGAATATGGTTTTCCAACTTCTCATTTTCCTTTCTAAGCCTTCTTTTCTTTTATTATGAACTCTAATGTTTGTTTTCCTTCTAACGTCAGATAGACACGTTTTGAGTTTAATAAAGAGATAGCCAATTCTTTAGTCATGTGTATTCGCTCCATTCATGCTGTTTTTAGGGACGTCTTTTGCTGACGTCTTACTAAATGATATGTACTATGGCTTGTCCACTATTCCTATGGATTGGAAAATGTTTTAAAAGTAGGAGGGTTGGACATAATGAATACTAATTACATAACGGAAGGTGTTTTATATGAACTGGTT
>NZ_JBFUJN010000219.1:0-434 GCF_056401335.1 Rhodococcus sp. P4_F3_2 | reverse complement strand
GGTTTCCAACGTTAATTATTTTAAATACATGAGGTGAAGTTCCCCATTCCCTAGCTTCCTTTATAAAGTGGTCTGGAAGTCTTAAATCACTAATTACTGCTGATTGAATAGCATTTTTCGGATAATAACGTTCACGAAGAGTTTCAGAAACATAAATACATCCATAACTTTTTTCCAAGTGGTTTAAATGCATCTTTTTAAATACACTGGCTATGGTGTTAGGGAAAGGAAGATGTTTAGCTTTCAAAAATCCCGCATGCATAGATTGTTCTCCACGATTTTCTACAATATATGGTTTTTTATATTTTTTCAAAGCACGATAGGCTAGCTCAGCTTCAAAACATGGACTATGCAAAATTCCACAGTCCACACTCCTAACAATTTCTTTCACCATCCTAAACAACCTTGTAATTCCAGATAATTCTTTTTTATGT
>NZ_JBFUJN010000218.1:0-434 GCF_056401335.1 Rhodococcus sp. P4_F3_2 | reverse complement strand
ACAAAAGTTAGTTTAGGCATTAAGGGAGACGGACAATCGCGCAATAGTGTTAACAGGAACAAGCGGTATGAAGTTTAATCAACAAGAGAATATACTTGCCGTTAAAGATGCATCCCATAGACTTTTATTTAAACGTGCTAAAGGCATTATTCATCATGGAGGTGTTGGAACAATGTCTGAAGCTTTACTGAGTGGCGTACCACAAATTATCATTCCGTTTACAGTGGATCAACCGTTTTGGGCAAATCTCCTCTATAAAAAAGGGTATTCACTAAAGCCGTTACAAGAAAAAAATCTCCAGGTATTCGAATTGGTTCAGGCGTTAGAACAAGTAGAAAATAAAGAGTATATTGAAAACGCTCAACAAATAAAAAACATCATTCAATCGGAAAATGGTGTATACCATGCGGTGAAACATATAGAAAGCGTAGTAC
>NZ_JBFUJN010000217.1:0-436 GCF_056401335.1 Rhodococcus sp. P4_F3_2 | reverse complement strand
CTGTAACATTCTCGATAGGAACGGCAGCAATTGTTCAGTTTCTAGTAAATAGTGATATATACATTCGTGTTTTGTTTATCACATGGCTTCTACATATGTGCCTTATTGGAGGTTCTCGATTTTCCTGGAGAATGGTGAGAGGACGTCTTATTAAGTCAGTTATAGAAAAAGAAAGTGCGCTTATTGTTGGGGCAGGGTCTGCGGGAACTATGCTTGTTCGTCAATTGCTAAAGCATAATGAAAGTGAACTAAAACCAATTGCTTTTGTAGATGATGATGTTGCAAAACAAAAGCTTGAGATTTTTGGAGTTACAGTGCTTGGCAAAACAGAAGATATCCCTGAGGTTGTAGAAAAAAAGGGAATTGGCCATATTATTATTGCAATACCGTCACTTAATAAACTTGAGATTCAAAGGATTTATCAAGAGTGTAGTAA
>NZ_JBFUJN010000216.1:0-437 GCF_056401335.1 Rhodococcus sp. P4_F3_2 | reverse complement strand
CCCACATTCTTTCTCCTTTGTAACCAGCTGTATCTGAATCACTAAAGAAAACTAACTTCACCAGGTCTCCCGCTTTTAATTTATCTGTCACCGCTTTGCTTGGCTTGTAAAATGTATAAGGAGATTCTTTGTTTCTTTCATAAACATTATCTAATTGCCAATATGTATTGCTATCCTCATGTTTTTTATTAGTAGAATGTTTTTTGAACCAACTTTTCATAAAATACATTACCTCTTTGATTTATATAATTTAAATTTCTTTAATTGGATACTGAGTTAAAATAGATTCTAACCCTTGAATAAACGCATCTGTGTAAGTCGAATTTTATGTTTTAATACTCTTTCGGGTTGATGATGGTGTAAACTTTTATGCTCTTTTCCTCAATCACTCTTTCGGGTTGATGATGGTGTAAACTTTTATGCTCTTTTCCTCAATC
>NZ_JBFUJN010000215.1:0-437 GCF_056401335.1 Rhodococcus sp. P4_F3_2 | reverse complement strand
ACACGTGATAGCAAAGGTTGGGTTTATTTAGATAAGAAAGCAAATGCTTCACGTTTTTGCTTTTTCTTAGATGCTTGGGGAAGAATAAAATTTTGGCATTATGGTGGAGACGAAGATAATCTAAATTTTAAACTTCATGATCGTGGAGGGAAAAATTGGTTGAGTACAGATGGATATAAAAGATACTTAAAAGATGACGAGCCAAATACTCGTTTAGGAGAAAGAACAGAAATTGACAGAGACTTATTCGAAGTCAGAAACGCTTAATGAATTATATAAATAAGAATAACCACCCTTTTTGAAGGTGGTTATTCTTATTTTTCAAATGTATAAAATATATAAATCTAGTTACCACAATCATCAATACCGGAAGCAAAATATATTTGCACAAAAAAATATTGTATTTCATGTTTTGTTTTAAATTAAACGGGTAGAGC
>NZ_JBFUJN010000214.1:0-437 GCF_056401335.1 Rhodococcus sp. P4_F3_2 | reverse complement strand
CATCAAAAGCTAAATCAAGTCGAGTAATCCCTACATCAGTTAACATTGGGATCACATTCTTTTGAAGCCATTCAATTTGTTCGCTATTCAAATTATTAGGATTGAATTCTATTCGGAAATTTCGAGTGTTAAATGATTTTGCTTTTAATCTATCATACTCAAAATAAACCAAGTCATCTAAAAATTTACCACGTATGTAACTGTGATACCTTGTGTCAGATACATGAATTTTATTCTCTCTTGCTATAGAGTATTTTTTTATTAACTGATTCAAAAGAGAGACTCTATTATCGCTTAAATCGCCCATAACCGTCATACGATCAAACGTGATATTTAGTATATTTCCACCTTCCAATTTTTCTTACCTCCCCCATTAAAAACCTTTAAAAAAGTTAAAACCTCCTTTAAAACCTCTCAATCCCTTGGCGCTGTAAGCT
>NZ_JBFUJN010000213.1:0-438 GCF_056401335.1 Rhodococcus sp. P4_F3_2 | reverse complement strand
AACTTACGTTGATACTTCCTTTTCACATGAGAAGCTTTTAACTTAGCATGAGTATCTTTCAGTAATTGAATAGGCATTACTCATCATCCTTTCATACCAATAAAAAAAGCATCCTATAAAGGATGCTCTTACTTTTAAAAAGTGCGATAATCGAAATCTTGACCTAATAACTCTTTATGAGAAACATTATTAATCTTTTCAACTTCTTCTTTAGTGAAAATGTTTTTCTCAAGTAATGCTGCCACTAAATTATCATATTTGATTTTAGTTGTTATTAGTTCTTTCACAAGATTACTTTTATGATTATCAGCGTATCGGCTTTTCTCATCGTTTTGATCGTATCTTTCTAATACAAGACTTCCACGAACCTGAACCTTATCATCTACTGCATGATGACTAACAACGCCAAATCTAACTGTTTTAATCTCTGAATATATC
>NZ_JBFUJN010000211.1:0-440 GCF_056401335.1 Rhodococcus sp. P4_F3_2 | reverse complement strand
ATTATCAATCGTTTAATGTATTATTTAGAAATTGCTTTTAAAATGATGTTATTCATTTTAACCGACCGAAAAAAGTACGATGTGATTTTCGTTACATCTCCGCCTATTTTTATTGCTGTCGTCGGGCTGCTTGCCAAATACCGTTATCGAAGGCCGCTTATTTTAGACATTCGAGATTTATGGCCTGAATCGTTAAAAGGCGTAGGTGTGTTCAATTATCCCGTCGTCATTTCTGTTTTCAGTCGTCTTGAGAAAATTCTCTATGTAAAAGCAGATCATATTATTGTAAATAGTGAAGGCTTTATTCGTTTTATGACAGAGAAGTATGCCATTCCATTAAACAAAATTCATTTTATGCCTAATGCTGCAAATCGTAATGAAATTTCAATGATTGAATCTGGAAGCGATGTATTTAAAGTCATGTATGCAGGCAATATTGG
>NZ_JBFUJN010000210.1:0-440 GCF_056401335.1 Rhodococcus sp. P4_F3_2 | reverse complement strand
TTTCTATCCTATTTTATCTGCTTTTTTAATTTATTTTAAGGAAAAAAAGCAGATTAATACGATTTTCCTTTTACTTTGTTTTACCCTCTTTACTACAGGTTTTGAGGGTATGGGTTTAGTTCTAGGAAAAGTAGAATATTTTAATGGATGGAATATTATTGGCACTTTTATAAGTTATTTAATAGCGTATTTTATTATTTATGGCTATTATCGAAGTTTAGTAAAACATCATGTTTTAAAGGATTAAGCTTTTCTTTATAAAAATGTAAAGGCTTCATGTTTATTTGAGGCCTTTTTTATTTTATTTCCGATAATATTATGTTAACTAATGATGTATACCATATACAGCCTGAAAACAGAAAAAACTCCACAGGCGGTTGGGAGTTTTTTCTGGAATAACTAAAGAAAAWAGGTTGTGGACGCTTCCTAGCGTCTTGGGT
>NZ_JBFUJN010000209.1:0-441 GCF_056401335.1 Rhodococcus sp. P4_F3_2 | reverse complement strand
CTCCTCCGACTCCGGCTTTTTTCATTTCTTCATGTAGACTTGGTTGTTGTCCATTATTTCCTTTACTTCCCACTAATCCTTTACCAAGCCCTCCAAGACCTGCGGCAGCTTGAAGAGCACTGCCAGCTGCACCTTTTCCAAGACCTCCAATACCTTTTGCAAGATCTGCTGCATTTTTGAACGTCCCTTTCGCACCATTCATAGTGCTTTCTATTCCTTTCATCATCGCAAGACTGCCTGCAACAGCGCCCCAACCACTTTTGAGTCCCGCATCGATCCCGAAAAGACGCTCACACATGACGGGTCCATCTACAACCGCAATACTAAAGGCAATCTGAAGAATAAGCGTTGTTACACCTTCTGTGTGTTCAGCTATATAAGTCATGCCTATTAGATAGACTTTCATTGAAATGAAAATCATAATGATGACAAGAAAGGTAT
>NZ_JBFUJN010000208.1:0-442 GCF_056401335.1 Rhodococcus sp. P4_F3_2 | reverse complement strand
ATTTCGTATTAGCTTCTCTTTTAATGAMTGGYGATAATGCAGCAGAGGAGGCCATTAATGTCTTTGGATTCACCATCATTGTATTTCTTTCGTTTTTAATTGCACAAATGTATTATTATTTACTTAGCTACTTACCAAGAAAGCTTTAACTGCAAATAAAAGGAGAAAAGCATGAGAGAAGCAACTAAATCAAAATTAGACAAATTGGTGGGCTTGAATTTAAGATACGCRGGGAGAGCCTCAAATTTGTTTTGGCTAGGATTTGGAGAAAAAATTTTAGTAACCAGAAGGCGGAAAAAAGAAGAAGTAGCTGAATATGCTTTACATATTCAATGTTCTTGGCGTATTGCCAAAGGTTATAAAATTATAGTAGGATCACAGGATTTCTATTCTCCAAGAACAGGGTTGGAGAATGAAAATGAGCATTTTGAATGGAATATCC
>NZ_JBFUJN010000207.1:0-444 GCF_056401335.1 Rhodococcus sp. P4_F3_2 | reverse complement strand
CTTCAATAATTTTTTCTTGTATCTCATTGGCTTTCTCATTTAATTCATATTCCATCTCTATTCTCTCCTCTAACAACTTAAGTGGGAGATTACATGTTTTAATATTAATCCGTTGCTCCTTTGATAATATTTCATAATTCAAAAATGAATTAAAATGAAAATAGACTTCATTATTTAGATCATCATTATCATGATGAAAATACTCCCATCCAACAGGCGCTTCTTCTCTCTTTTTAATGTAGCCTAAATTTTCCAACACACCACCTTTCTTCGTAATATAATTGACGCCATCCTTCCCTTTACTAGTTGGAGAAGTTGTCAACAACTTTTTTAGTTCTTGTTCGTTAAACTTCTTTTCATCGGTATACAAACCATACTTGGTATATCGATATAAATAAGTAATGAGATAAACATATGAGTAAGCAAAAGCGATGTGTTTACTAC
>NZ_JBFUJN010000206.1:0-445 GCF_056401335.1 Rhodococcus sp. P4_F3_2 | reverse complement strand
CCCCTAAAAGAACAATTTTAGGAAAGGGCACCTTTGCAGTTGTTCCAAATGAAAAAGAAACGAATAATCAAGTTCAGGGTCTTACGAAACGTGTTTCAGATGTACTAGAAGGTGCTAAAAAACATGGTCATATTAATCCAGTAGTTGTAGGCGCGGTACCATTTGATTATAAAAGCTCTGCTCAATTAATTGTTCCTGAAACAGTCCAGCAATCTACTCCCTTAAAATTTAATTCGGGGGATCACTTAACAACATCAACGCAACCTACATATGAAATAAAAGCTATACCAGAACCTGAACAATATGAAAAGGGTGTAGAAAAAGGAATTAATTACATAAAAATAGGACATCTAGAAAAGATTGTTTTATCAAGGTCACTGTACCTTAATTCATCAGAAGCAGTAGATATTAACCAACTACTTCATAATCTAGCACAGCATAATAA
>NZ_JBFUJN010000205.1:0-445 GCF_056401335.1 Rhodococcus sp. P4_F3_2 | reverse complement strand
AGCACTATCATAGTGAATTCAAATCATCTTTACAGTGATTTTTTATTTAATAATAGGCGTCTGCCAACTATAACTCTTTACTAGTTTAGTCTAAAAGACCCTCTAATGCATTAGAGGGTCTTTTTAATAATCAATAGTGCTATCCATAAAATGTATTACTGTTCTTTAAGATGAATAAAATAATCTTCTAAAGCTTGCAATGAAAGGGCTTCTTTGTAATCGAACTGGTTACCTTCATCTGCTATTTCATAATGAGACCAAGGAATGGCTTGATATACTTCATTTATTAAATCTTTAGATCCTGCTCATACAACCTTAGCTGTATGAGTCTGGGTAACAACAAGATAAGCAAGTCCACTTTTTTGACTCAGAGTTTGAAAAACTGTATAGCTCTCTTCGGTTGCTAARTCAGCTAACTTAGGAGGATAGTAGATAACGTCATTAC
>NZ_JBFUJN010000204.1:0-447 GCF_056401335.1 Rhodococcus sp. P4_F3_2 | reverse complement strand
CAACAAACAGTATTTGGTGAAGATGCTTATCCCGATATATATAGCAAGGCAGCTGCTTTATTTGAATCAGTGGCAAAAAACCATTCATTTGAAAATGCAAATAAACGCACCAGCTTAGCTGCTATGGTTATCTTTTTACGTTTAAATGGTATTAAACTTAAAATGGAACAAAAACAAGCAGAGGATTTAACAGTAGATATGTTTCTAGGCAAATATTCATTTAAAGAATTAATAGATATAATTAAAAATCATTGCGTATAAATATTATAAAAAAATATTGCAGCTTAAAAGCTTAATCCAATTTGGATTAAGCTTTTTTGGTTTCTATAGAATTCATTGTGGTGTGACAAGATGTCGCTTTTATCTAGTATTACTTTTCATTGTTTTCTTATTATGAGGATGCCTAGAATGAGTTCGATGTTAAATTCTCGCACCAATAAATGTTTC
>NZ_JBFUJN010000203.1:0-448 GCF_056401335.1 Rhodococcus sp. P4_F3_2 | reverse complement strand
GTACTATACGCGATGCTGTTACAAATCAATCAATTCCTGGTGCTGTTATTCAACTTTTTCCAAATCAAAGTTTAACTCCTATTGGAACCACAGTAGCTGATCAACAAGGAAACTATCAATTTGTTGGATTGCAGCCAGGGAACTATAGAATTATAAGCTCGGAATTTAATTTTGCAAGTGCTTCATCTGGAAGCACTGTTATTTCAGATCAAATAACTACTACAAATCTATTTTTACAACCAAACCCTGCTTCTATTTCAGGTATTGTTACAACCACTGAAGGCACACCAATCAATGATGCTTCCGTTCGCATCTTAGATCAAAATGAGACTATTATTGGTTTTGGTGTAACAGGTCCCGATGGCAGGTATGCGATTGGCAATATTCCAGTAGGAACCTTTACAATTATTATTTCTGCTGAACTATTCCAATCACAGTTGTCCAGTAT
>NZ_JBFUJN010000202.1:0-450 GCF_056401335.1 Rhodococcus sp. P4_F3_2 | reverse complement strand
GGTTTGAGACTGCTGACGCGAGGGGTTACAACGTTTTTTCGGATATGAAAGTAGATAAGGATGTTTTATCTAATTGGATAGGGTCGTACCCAAAGGCTTATTTTGAAGTAGTTGATGATAAAATATAGGTTGTTACGTTGGAAAAAAGTATGTGAAGTAATAATTAATAAATGTAAGGCAGCAGTAGAAAATGTCATTCCACACGTTTGTAGAACACGTTAGAAATCCATACTTTCGCGGTGAGGTTAATACTACAACTGATTTCGCTAAAATGCTAGATGAATGTTCAGTTGAGGATTTAGTTAATAGAGCGCAGCAACATGTAACAAATTTATTGGTAGCTCAAAGAGAATTGTTTTCGATCAAGATGTATGCCGCAATTGAGGAATACTTACATAATGACATTTTCTTGTTGCTTGGTCTGGTTGCTGATGCCTTGCACAACATGCC
>NZ_JBFUJN010000201.1:0-450 GCF_056401335.1 Rhodococcus sp. P4_F3_2 | reverse complement strand
TCTCAAATCATTGTGTTTTCAGGCGACAGTCATTATGAGGGTTTCTTTGATCGAGATAATGAAGAACAACAATGGATTCCTCTCCCAAGAGAACGTGATTTATCAAGAGAATAGCAGTTGATCCTGCCTGACGATATGGCCATATGGGGTTATCTTGTGAAAAATTTTGATGAGGGAGACGTGTACGAAAGCGAATTGTGGTTTATTGGCGAAAAGGATTAAACATTTTAATATTTTCACCAACTAACGTGTGCTTAAGTTGATGAGAGTGGGTTGCTGTGGCAGTCTTTATGGTTTAAAAGGAGAAGAATATGAGAGAAGCAATTAGATCCCAAATAGGTAAATTAATAGGCTTAAATTTACGATACGCTGGAAGAGCGTCGAATCTGTTTTGGCTTGGGTTTGGAGAAATAATTTCAGTAACCAGAAGAGGAAAAACTGAGGAATTAG
>NZ_JBFUJN010000200.1:0-450 GCF_056401335.1 Rhodococcus sp. P4_F3_2 | reverse complement strand
GATATAGGGTATCAAATTCTTTTCGAGGGATACATGCGACAATTAGAAATGCCTGTTTTAAAACGTGAAGACACAACTTTGGGATGATAAAAGTCGAAGAATCTTATGAAATAAAAAAGGCAGGGGATCCTGCCTGATTATCAGAGACTAAGAGTTAAGGTACGTTTGGTCGTTAAGATATCACCTTTTCTGACAAACACCCTAGCATTATAGTTTCCGGGAGTCGTGATATTAAATTTGAAATTTTTGTTTCGAGAATATTTAGCTCTCTCTAAAGGTTCTTTCACRCCATCTTTAAATAAGTAGCACGCATATTGAATATGCTTGTTATTCGAGAAGAATTCAGGAACGTTACAAGATACTAATAATCCTTTCCCTTCATTGTTAGAGATGGCAACGCTATTTATGATGAGGCTATCCGTGATTCTTGATACTTGTTCAATCAAGAAA
>NZ_JBFUJN010000199.1:0-451 GCF_056401335.1 Rhodococcus sp. P4_F3_2 | reverse complement strand
CCAGTATTAACAGATTTATTGAGGAAAATCTTTTCAATTTCTTCTTGTGAATAAGACTTAATTAAATTTCCATTTCCATCATATTCTTCAACGGACGGCTGTGTACTTACCTCAACTCCAGTAGTGTGTGATACATTTTCTTCAGCATATGTACCACTAGCAGAAAAAAGACTAACACCCAAAACAGCGGCAAATGGTAATATAAAACGTTTAGCTTTCATGATATTCCTCCTATTTTTCTATAAGTTTTGAACAATCCTATAATAACACAATTTATTACAATAATATACATATTTAGAAATATTCGACAACGGATATTTTGGAGATAGAGCAGTATGTCATCATTTAAAAAACAAAAAAGTGTATTTTAACAAGACTTCATTAAAATACACTTTTTATATGGGTAATTATTTAGTTATCAGTTATCTTTAGCTTTGTAGTAGTTTTTCAT
>NZ_JBFUJN010000198.1:0-451 GCF_056401335.1 Rhodococcus sp. P4_F3_2 | reverse complement strand
CCTGTAATCATATTATGCGGACAGCAAATATAAGGTATAGTTAATGTATTTTTCTGCTTCTTAGTATCAAATAAAGGTAATTATATTGACTTGTTGAACTCTTATGTTAACTGGTAGTTAAAGGACTTCGAAAAAAATCTTTGGAAGTAAGGTAATTGGGGATTTAGTTGATCAGCCAATTAAAGATATAAAATTTGAACTTGAAACACATTTAAAAGATTTTTTAGAACTTCCGGATTAACTGCTTTTTTGTTGAAATATTTTAACAGTGTTTTTCAAACCGTCATTAAAAATTATAATCACCTGTAATCATATTATGCGGACAGCAAATATAAGGTATAGTTAATGTATTTTTCTGCTTCTTAGTATCAAATAAAGGTAATTATATTGACTTGTTGAACTCTTATGTTAACTGGTAGTTAAAGGATTAAAGGACTTCGAAAAAAATCTT
>NZ_JBFUJN010000197.1:0-451 GCF_056401335.1 Rhodococcus sp. P4_F3_2 | reverse complement strand
TTGACGAAATCGCGAAAATGACCTCTAAGAATAGCGTGGACTTAAAGCGTGTAGGCTTCGGGAAAACCTTGAAAGGAAAAGCCATGCCTCTTACCCGTTTAGAGGTGACCTTTCCCGATGGGAAAGTGGAAAGTATTAAAACGGATGCCAAAGGTTTATTTGAACTTAATTTTACAAGTGAGATTAAGCCAAAGGAAAATGAAATTCGGATTGCCGAAAAAGTGAACGACCAGATTGTCACCGATCATAAAAATGAAACGGTTGTATCGGTCTATAATATAGACCGAAAAAAAGGAACCACTTCTTTTCGCGTAGAGAAACAACATCCAGACATCCATGTAARSGAAGTGACGTATTTTACAAARCCAATYGCSATYTTTATGGTYACACCWGAYTATGATTCTAGTAATCAYGTKATTGCMTCYATTTTTGTKCGTCAACTGTATTATGT
>NZ_JBFUJN010000196.1:0-452 GCF_056401335.1 Rhodococcus sp. P4_F3_2 | reverse complement strand
GTCAATACGCAATATTTAACTTACCAATAGGTGTATTTAAGATTAAAGCTAGTGCCAAATACTATGTTCCGGAATCTAAGATTGTCCTCCTGGTAGCAGGAGAAACTAAAGTAGTTGACTTTGCCCTTGTCAAAAAACGGGGGTTACCTTCTACAGTACTCATTGATCCAGAAGAAGAAAAGCTAGTTCGAGAAATATTAGATCAATTATTTAATATAAGTACAAATATAACTTCTATTTGGATAAAGGATTCTTATAAAGTTAAGATTCAATCTACGGATACACAAATTGCAACCTCCCTCCAATTAAGCTTGCAGTTAGTAATTGCATTGGTTGTCAATATCATAGTTGATGATGCAAGTATAAGTAATCAACGTAGAGAAAAACAGCAAACTAATGCAGAGCAAATAAATAACCGGGAAATTATTATCAATAACTCTAAAGATGTAACC
>NZ_JBFUJN010000195.1:0-452 GCF_056401335.1 Rhodococcus sp. P4_F3_2 | reverse complement strand
ATTTTAGATATTGCAAATACGCTTAACTATATTCCTGACTACCATGCGAAAAATTTAGTTCTTCAAAAATCTCATACAATTGGACTGTTTTTTACGAGCATGGCAAACGGTACATCACCAAGTTTTTTAGTGGATAGTATTAGAGGGGTAAGTAAAGTAATTGATGTTCAGTATAATTTATTTGTAAGAGGCATTGACGATTACGATGATTATACGTACATCAATAATAAACGCTTTGATGCGATTATTTTAATGAGTCAAAGCGATCGTGATAACACTTTTATATATAACGTAGTAGAGAAAGGCATCCCGTTGATTGTGCTCAATCGCCAAGTTGATGATTCATCAATTATTAATATTTTGTCTAATGACAAAGAAGGAGCTTACAAAGCTGGCGAGTATTTGATTGAATTAGGTCACAGACATATCGCAATCATAGAAGGAATAGAAGG
>NZ_JBFUJN010000194.1:0-456 GCF_056401335.1 Rhodococcus sp. P4_F3_2 | reverse complement strand
CCCTAACACTCTACATCGGATTTTTATCAGATGTAAAATCTGTATCCCCAGAGAATCTTTCAGCAGGCTGTTTTGAACAACCTGTGATTGAGGAATGGCTCACTTGGCTGATGAAAAACAGAAACTGTAGTCCGGAAACTTGTAATCTTAGGTTATCTTCGTTACGAGTATTCTTAAAATTTCTTGGAAGCCGGGATATTAAATATCTATACTTATCTAATGATGCTACGAGAATCGAGTCCCGAAAAACGACAAAGAAAAATGTACAGGGAATGAGTCGTGAAGCAGTAAAGGCGCTTCTGGCAGTTCCTAATCCACAGACCAGAACAGGAAAAAGAGATATCACATTTATGGTTTTTTTATACGGAACTGCAGCACGATTGGATGAACTATTGGATATGAAAATATCTCAACTTCATTTAAATGACCAAAAGCCATATGCAATTATCATTGGAA
>NZ_JBFUJN010000193.1:0-456 GCF_056401335.1 Rhodococcus sp. P4_F3_2 | reverse complement strand
GTAATTGGTGCAAAGAAAACTACGATTACTGTTGCTCCAAGGAGGGAGATTGTAAGGTCCCAGCCCATTGTACCAGAATTGGTTAGATCCCTTACGGCTGTAACAAGGTGAGAAATTGGATTAATTTTTACAAACCATTGAAGCAACTCAGGCATCGTATTGGCTGGTACAAACGCATTAGAGAGAAACGTAAGTGGAAATAGGATAATCATTGAGATCCCTTGTACACTTGAAGCAGTTCTCGAAATGACACCGAAGAAAGCAAAAATCCAGCTCATAGCCCAAGAACAGACAATCACAAGAAGACCAGCAAGGATTACAAAGCCTAAGCCACCTTCAGGACGATATCCCATGATATATCCCATGGTAAATGTAAGTATCGTAGCAATCGTATACCGTATTGTGTCAGCTAGCAAAGCTCCCGCCAAAGGAGCTATACGTGCAATAGGCAGTGAC
>NZ_JBFUJN010000192.1:0-462 GCF_056401335.1 Rhodococcus sp. P4_F3_2 | reverse complement strand
GTATCAAACCAGTTCCAACACTTATTTGAATTAGCAGAAGAGGGTTGTTCTGGATAAAGAACAAGAAACTTCTCTGTCTCCGCCAGTTCATTCATTTGTGTTCCTGCTGCAAATTGATCAGGGTCTTGAGTACAGCCATGCAGCATAACTACTAGAGGTAAGGCAGCACCTCCCTGATAACTGCTAGGTACGTACAGTTTGTATGTCCTTCCGTTATATGTTTTAGAGGTAAAACTTCCTGCGGCTGAAGAAGATACAGCACCTAAAGATAAAAAAAGTATAAAAATCATCCCTGCTATAAATAATCGTTTCATCTTCCTGCTTCCTCCTTATATTGATATGGTTATACTTAGCAGCAAACGTACATATCGGTATGGTATGGAAATGAATAAGAGTTACTAGTAAGATGATAGCAAGGTTTTATGTAACAAAATTTATATTAACTGCACGATTTGCCTACGG
>NZ_JBFUJN010000191.1:0-467 GCF_056401335.1 Rhodococcus sp. P4_F3_2 | reverse complement strand
AGTAATCTCTATACAAAAACAGGACTAGGTGCAGGGTATCATGAATTAGTTATTACACCTATTCAAAATGGGATTGATGCAACAACCGGACGAATGATTATAGAATCGGTTGTCTTTAATAAAAAAGCCATTGTGAAAAACTGGGCTGTTTCTGGAACGTATATGTCGTGGTTATTATCAAATATGAGCAGTTTAATTGAAGCAGACGACACAATTGTCTGGTCACAAATGGGTGTAAATGACCGTAGTACATTACCAATTGAGGGCTTAAAAGAGCTTCATCGGTATTTCATCGAATATGTAAAAGGTCTAGGGAAAGAGATTATTATTTCTTCTTCRCAACCTGTACGAAATGAAAGTGATGGAGCTGCCACCTATTTTAAATTAATTGATATGGACACGGCGTTTAGAGATCTTTCACGGGTAAATGGTGTTTATTTTGTTTCGGGTTATGATCCGTTCATTAG
>NZ_JBFUJN010000190.1:0-468 GCF_056401335.1 Rhodococcus sp. P4_F3_2 | reverse complement strand
CCTTATCATCCCACTAATTTGGTCATAAATCATAATACGATACGCCTTATTTAAGATATGAAGGGCTTTTTCATTATCGTTAACTTGACTATGACTAGAGCCCATAGAATCTAAGGAACGTAGCATTTCATTCGTATGTTTGCCTTTTTCAAGCTCGGAATAACTCTTTTCAAAGAAAGTGATGGCATGGTTGTAGTCTTTTTTATACTCATAATACTTTCCATGTATCCACATTAAAATGCCTTTGTCATATTCATTTAAATCGTTACGAGACAAATATTCTTTTTTCTGTATAAATGCCTCGACTTTATCAAATGAATTTGCATTTACTTGGTTTTCTGCAGTTTTTATTTCCTTTTTTACTTGCGATAAAAGTAAGTCTTTATTTTCTATCGTTTTAAAGAAATCATCAACTGTACAATCTAGTTTTTCGCTTAATTTTTCTAATACATCAAATGAAGGTTGAAC
>NZ_JBFUJN010000189.1:0-469 GCF_056401335.1 Rhodococcus sp. P4_F3_2 | reverse complement strand
TTTGCCGTTTTCTGCGTACTAAACGTTGTTTTTCCCTTTGTTATTGCCTTTTCAAACCCCATTTTTTATTTTTTTCGCAGCACATATAAAGCTTTTGCCATTTTTGACGTACTAAACGAAAAATTTTGCTGTTTTTGTCGTACTACTACGTGTTTTTCCCTTTGTTATTGCCTTTTCAAACCCCATTTTTTATTTTTGACGTACTGATGAAATTCATTGTGTTATTTACAACGATCAGTACGTCAAAAATGGCAAAAGCTATTTTTAGTACGTGAAAAACGTCAAAAACGACGTAGTAGTACGACAAAAACAGCAAAATTTTTCGTTTAGTACGTCAAAAATGGCTTATTTACAACGATCAGTACGTCAAAAATGGCAAAAGCTATTTTTAGTACGTGAAAAACGTCAAAAACGACGTAGTAGTACGACAAAAACAGCAAAATTTTTCGTTTAGTACGTCAAAAATGGC
>NZ_JBFUJN010000188.1:0-472 GCF_056401335.1 Rhodococcus sp. P4_F3_2 | reverse complement strand
CTTTTAGAAGCCATAATTGTTCAACTTGGAGAAGCTGCAGATTCGAAAGCGTTGTTAGAGAATCTTGAGGCTAATTTAGCAATCTCCGGGAGAGAATCAGTTTTGCCTCTTGGTCAACTTTCTCTTAATGATATGTGTGGAATAGAACTTACTGAGCAAGCAAAAAGTATAGGTGAAACTTTAACACGTTGGGCAAGTGAATTCAACTCACAGCAGCGAGCATTAAAAGAGTATGGTGAGGTAGTTCTCAACAGTTTAAACTTTAGAAGCCACTGTGATAATCACCCATGGACGCCTAAGGTAGCCAATTTACTTTTGGGATCGGCGGGTGGTCCGGCTGTCATGCAATTGTTTAATGAGTACCTACATCAGCTAGTGCTTTTAAGAGACGCACTAATTCCGTTCAAGAATTGGGAAGAGATACCCATTAAAATTGATGAAATAAATAATGCCAAGGGATYAAGGTTTATGG
>NZ_JBFUJN010000187.1:0-473 GCF_056401335.1 Rhodococcus sp. P4_F3_2 | reverse complement strand
CTTTAAAGGCTCGTTCCATCCTTTTTAAGGATGCATGCATCGATACATGCTGTTGAAACCCTTTAGAACGTTTCCGTGATTTTGCATGTTTAATAAGATGTTGGGCACGCTGTTGTTTTTTATCATAGGTTTTCATTTCYTGTAAAAAAGCATTACCCATTCGCTTATATAATTCATTGATTTTATTCTGCTTGTAATTCTTATACCGGTATTGATTTACCTTCCCTTCTCCGTATGCCTTCTTTAATTCGTTCACTTCCCCATCTAAGGTTTTCATTAGTTGTTGATATTCTTTTGGATGATATTTTTGAATATACTTCTCACTCAATGTATCTATATAAGGCTTTAATGGCTTGAGAGTGTTATAGCTATACTGCCATTGCCTTTTGTCTTTTTGTAGATAATTGTAGACTAGTAAAAACAACGGTTTTAATTCTCGGTTCCGCCATGCAAGAGACGAATCTTTTTTCTTG
>NZ_JBFUJN010000186.1:0-473 GCF_056401335.1 Rhodococcus sp. P4_F3_2 | reverse complement strand
CAGAATGCCTGTTTTTTTTGAATACCTCTAACTCTATGATAACTAAGGATAATATACATGCTGAAACTATATCTCCATGGATATATATAGAAATAGGAATGAGCAATATGATTGAAAAAGTTAAACCTGTAAGAAAGCGTATTTCAATCGGAAAAACGTTTATGCAAGATAATTATTCTGGTTTAACTATTAGATATGATTTAAAAACAGAGCATCTTACATCTATGACTCAAGAACATATTGAAACTTGGTTATGTATCTATAATTCGGGAAATTCACTTATACAACAACATGGAATGTATCGTTTTAATGCTTTGGATATCTTATATAAAGAATACAACCTTATTAGCATTAGCGTTGACAAAAGATCTCGTTCAATTGAAAGGAAGATGGTATGGAAAAAGATACAGAATATATGGAAAAAAAAGATTAGAAAATAAGATTTGAACTGCAAGCGTAAAGTTATCTAATAG
>NZ_JBFUJN010000185.1:0-474 GCF_056401335.1 Rhodococcus sp. P4_F3_2 | reverse complement strand
ATATTGGCCCAACCTGCTTCGATCTTTTCATTTTGGGGGTGTTTCATGAGCTTTTTGAGTTCTCGTTTATCGGAAATAAGCTTGTTAAATTCTTCAATTGAAAGAGATGTAATTTTCTTCATCGTTTATTCCTCCAATTAATGTGGTTTTAAATGTAAAATAAAGGATTATTTATAAAAGAAAAAGCAGAGGAATTAACAGGATCTGCTTGTTAAATTTAATTTTGTCAGGTTAAAATCACTTCATTTTTTTCAGTATAAAATTGATCTCTTTACAGAAAATATCCTTATCTACGAATTATGAATAAGGAGGGGGAAAACTTGGGTAATAAAAATAACCCGTTAGTTGGTATTGGAATTATATCGATACTATTAACAACAATTTATACAGCAATACTTGCATCACAGTTGATGGCCACTAAACACAAGGTTGATTACCTTTATTTTAAAAATAAGTTCACTGGAAATAAAAACT
>NZ_JBFUJN010000184.1:0-476 GCF_056401335.1 Rhodococcus sp. P4_F3_2 | reverse complement strand
CGCTAAAATAGTTCCACCTAGAATACTAAAGATTAGTGATCCTACTCCTGCAGCAAGCATTAACAAAAAAATCTTGTCCATAAAGGCATCGGACATCTCCATATTTCTAACAATTTCAACCGTTCCAGTGAAGTTGTCGGTGACAATTGGAGAACGAAGAACAAGTAGACGTTCATCGTGGTTTTGAATCACTTTATACTCTTTATGCTTCACCGTTTTCGGTTGCTGCCAGTTTGRTGAAACATTGTTTGAGGTACTGGTTATRATGTTCCCTTTCCTATCAAGAACACGAATCAACTGATTCTTTTCATTAATCTTCGATAAGTATCCTTCACTGTTTTCAATTTGTTTTAAGGATAAGGGTTCATCATCAGATTGAATAAAAGCGAGAACCTCGTTTAATTGATGAATACCATTTTGCTTCTCATAATTTAAAATACTATTATCGATCACAATATATTGAAAGAGGTTATAAG
>NZ_JBFUJN010000183.1:0-476 GCF_056401335.1 Rhodococcus sp. P4_F3_2 | reverse complement strand
GTCCAATCGACTAGTAATTTGTATTTCAATTTTCAATATTTTTTTAGTACTAAAGCAATTTTAAAAAATAATAATACTTTTATTCCCATAAGTCAAGTTGTCTTTATAATGAATCTCTGGAACCTCTAATATTGTTGTAGCAAAAATATATAATACTATATTTATTATGGTGTTACATTGATTGATTGAGGATACCATACGTAATCCAAGGTTAGGATGTTCAATTTAGATAGACCAAAAAGGTACACCTATTTAGACAGTGAAAAAGTCAATAACAAAACGTCTACTTATCATTTAAAATAAACCTTATTGTACGTATAAAAAGTAATTAACCTTTTTATACGTTATGTCAATCACCGTTATCGGAAACCATAACTAGACTAAATATGACTAGAGTATAAAGTTTGTATATCTATAGTTTATTATTATTTACAACTATTCCTCCACATCAATTCATATTAATTCCATTTTATCAA
>NZ_JBFUJN010000182.1:0-480 GCF_056401335.1 Rhodococcus sp. P4_F3_2 | reverse complement strand
TAACAGAACGATGCGTTTTTTATTTTCATAAAGTTTAACTGAGCCTCTATCCTTTTACGATCATATATATCGTCTGAACTAAGCCAACAAAAATAATTACCCGTTGCACTATTGATACCAGTATTCAGAGCAGTTGCTGTTCCCCCATTTTCCTTTTTAAGATAACTGACATTATCCAAATAGGGCGTGATTTTTTCTAGGTGTAGCGTGGAACCATCGTCTACAACAATAATTTCTACATTTTTGTAAGTTTGATTTACTAAACTGTCTAAAGCTTGATCAATATAAGGACAATTATAAAATGGAATAACAACAGAAACTTTCTCCATAACCATTCCTCCACTTAGGTTATCTTAACTCTAACCCTTCTAAAATAGAATTTTCCTATTATAAATACTAAAATTATCTTGCTAACTATTATAATATGTATCCCAATTCCAAGAATTCGTTCCCCTTATAATCAATAAGTTTTAGATAAAC
>NZ_JBFUJN010000181.1:0-481 GCF_056401335.1 Rhodococcus sp. P4_F3_2 | reverse complement strand
GAGTTATGTTCTTTTGATTGTGGTCATTATGCTTGGTGCCAGTTTTCCTGGTGCCGGTGCCACTGGTTACTATGTACTGATCTTATCTTTGATATCTACTATTCCTTACAATAAAAAAATGCCAACGTCCAAGCTGATGATGCCTTTGGGTTTTGCTACTAATCACCCTTTAGTTCCTTTTAATGTAGCACTTTTCTATGGGGTTACTGTTAGCGTACTCGAAACGGCAGGTTATACCGGTGGACTGTCTATGTCAAAATTTGCTGTAGTGAATTTCATCTTGGCTCTTGGTTTCTTGGCATGGGCCTTGATTGCGTATCGCCTCCTACCGGATCATCCAATAACGGAAGCAGAAGCTTCTGGATTTGATGAGGTGGCAGCTACGACTGAGATGGGGACTATGCCTGCATGGAAAGAATACAGCACTATCGCTGCATTTATGGTCAGTGTTGTTGGAATGATGCTTATGAATGTATTAGGC
>NZ_JBFUJN010000180.1:0-482 GCF_056401335.1 Rhodococcus sp. P4_F3_2 | reverse complement strand
ACTCCTTAGTGGATTAAGCGATAAAAGGTATGAAAATAGCAAGATCATATATGTATGTTAGGTACTATACGCCTGAATATGACGTTTGTAAAGAGAGATTCCAATTAAAATTAATATTTAATATAATTCGTTTTTTTCTTTTATGTAAATAAATAAATTTTGATATCTTGAGCAAACTATTTAAGGTCCAACAAAGCGTCAACACAACTTTTTAATCACTGTACAGAAAGTGACTGCCTCTTCTTAGTGAAAAGAGACAGTCTTTTTCTATTTTCAGATTGTATAGAGTCTTTATTTTTAGTTACCATAATGGATTTTATCGGCAACCATAAACAAATAGCAACTTGAATTAAGTTGCTATTTGTTATACATAATTTCCCTTTATTTGAACATTCTACTTAAGAAGGGCTAAAATATTCACTCTAATATATAAAGCTGGATTCATATAAATGAAGGGTAAAATTTATAAACATAAAGTTTTT
>NZ_JBFUJN010000179.1:0-482 GCF_056401335.1 Rhodococcus sp. P4_F3_2 | reverse complement strand
GGATGTATTTAGTGCTCGTTCAATAGACGGTGGCAACACTTTTACAAATCAAAGAGTAACGACGACCTCTTTTAATCCTAACGGAACTAGTACTACTCCTGCACCTCTCATTGGTGACTATATTGATGTTGAAAGTGTCCCGTCAGGTGGGTATATCGCTACATGGGCAGATACAAGGACAGGAAGTTTGGCTATTTTCGTCGGTTATAATACAGATCCTGTTTAGACTATTATTCATGTATGTTAAAAGAGATAAAATTTACTTTTTAGGAGTACATTATCGCAAATAGAGCAAACTACCCAAGACACTGTAAAGTGTTAAATAGGTTTATTTAGAGCATTCACCAGAAGARCTATCTTACTCGCATAAGATAGTTTTTTCTGTTTTCAGTCTGTATATGATATACAACCTTAGTTGACATAATGTCTCTTATAAGAAGTAAAAAGCCTTGAAACGATTAGTTTCAAGGCTTTTTGAAAAG
>NZ_JBFUJN010000178.1:0-482 GCF_056401335.1 Rhodococcus sp. P4_F3_2 | reverse complement strand
GATGTAATGTTTGGAAAACTGTCTATAAAGAAGGTTGATGCTATCTCATTATGTTGGAACTCTTTTAGTAGTTGGTGATGTACATCTACCAGAAGAGCAAGGGAATCTAGGGCTACCGGCAAACAAAGCTCCTTAAATAACAAGGTATATGGTGTGTCTGCCAATTCAATTCCCAGCTCAATTGCATCCGCCATTCTTTTATTAGGTAAGTGGAAAAAAGCAACTCTAGGATCAGAAATTTGTTTAAGGGTTTGTGAAACTTTTGCACGTGGGGAAAGATCAATAACTAAAAATTTATAATTGCTATATGAYTGATTGAGAACATGTTCGTATTGTGAAACTGTTATTTCAGATAATTGCTGAACTGGAAAAACAATTGTTACTTCAAAAGGAATGTTTCTTCTATTACGGGTCTGTTGTTTTGCTAAATTAAATGTATATCGCCAACGTCGGTGTTGATATACAGAGCTTTGTAGTTGAGC
>NZ_JBFUJN010000177.1:0-485 GCF_056401335.1 Rhodococcus sp. P4_F3_2 | reverse complement strand
ATGCAAAAATACAAGTAAGCAATGATAAAAAAGGGTTCCTTCTTGGAGACTTTACTAGCGAAGAAACAAAAGGCTATACGTTTAAGAACTTGCAAAGTGTGAAGCTGCAGCCGCATACAGGCCCTGACGAACAGCTAGAAAGATCGCACAAAGGAAAAGAAAGTGATCAGATATATGCGCTTTCTCTTGCAGATAATATAAGTATACAAAAAGTAACCATCTCATACCGCCACCTAGGAATCTCACATCAGGAGACAATTTCTACTGGGTTATAATAAGAGCCGATAAGCAGCTTACCTAGATGGGTGAGCTGCTTATCTTTTTTAAAGAATCTACCACAATTCAATTTGATTTACAATCCCTTTCTCTCTCAATTTAAAGAATATTCAAACAATATTTTTCCGTTACCAAAGGAAAAATATTGCGTTTAATTGAAAGCGTTTCCAATATATAGTGAAGGTAACAAGAAAACATCTTAGCAAGAT
>NZ_JBFUJN010000176.1:0-485 GCF_056401335.1 Rhodococcus sp. P4_F3_2 | reverse complement strand
CGCATGTACTTATAAGGATTTTTAACAAAGCCTTTTAACATAACGCTTTCTTGTAGTTTTAAATCTTGTATTAGTTCTTCCAAATCTTTTCTTTGCTCTCCCTCTCCCAAAATAATCAATTTATTTTTCACTCCGTTATCCAACAAATATTTATGGGCTTTTATTAAATCGTCAAACCCTTTCATATCAGTTAAACGACCTACACCTAAAATTATAGGTTCAGAAAAGTTTTGTAAATCAACTTTTTGATTAGACATACTGTATATCTCTTCTAATCTAACTGGATTATATATCCGTTTAACAGGCACCTGAATTTGAGAAAACATATTTTTAAAAGAAGCTTTAGTTCCATCCGAAACTGCTATTACTAGTTTCAGTTTAGGATAGGTTTGATTTATTAAAAATTTATGAACCCTGTTATTAGTTTTTGGATAATACTGAACATTTATGTGCAACCACCCTATAGCTGGCTTTTTAGTTATAAT
>NZ_JBFUJN010000175.1:0-486 GCF_056401335.1 Rhodococcus sp. P4_F3_2 | reverse complement strand
GAGGTAAATAATGAAAACAGGTTTAGTATTGGTGGAGATTTACATAAAGACTAAACAATTCAAAGTTCAACTAGTATTGTATATATTATATGTCTTTAGTTCACATAATTTTCATTGTCGGCAACCATTTATAAAAAGGAGCAAATCAAAGTTTGATTCGCTCCTTATAATCCTTTTCCATATCTAATGTATAAAATTCTATAACATTATCTTCAGTATCCTTAAAATACACCCTTCTTTCTTTTAACAGATTGGTGTTAATCTCTTCCACAATTTTATTATCAATGCCGGCATTTTGCAGTATCCTAATAGCAGAATCAAAATTCTCTTCTTTTATATGTAAAGCAAAATGTACATGAACTCCACCTTGATCATAAAGTCCCTTCCAATTGGAAATCAATTTTTCTTTCTCTATTTCTTCTAACGGTGAAAAATTTCTGGAAAGCCAGAGACCTAGCCTAGTATGTCCGCCTACATATAACCCTG
>NZ_JBFUJN010000174.1:0-487 GCF_056401335.1 Rhodococcus sp. P4_F3_2 | reverse complement strand
CCATCAACCTTTGAATAAGCGATGTTCGGGATTGGTATGATACTTCCGAAGGAAGTTTTTCTATATCCTTTTTAGTTATAGGAGCTTTATTCCTACGAAATCCCTTATCGTAAAGCACTTCCGTTTTCTTACCGGACTTTGTCATATAACTGACTTGGAAAATTCCGTTCACCATAAATTTTCGTTTAGCTTTACTTAAGGTCGTACGGTACTTATTTGCTAAGGTTTTATACATAGAATATTCAAGGAGATACTTATAACTATTTAAGTGGCATACATTCACTGCCAGTTGATAATATTGATAGGTTCCACGTATTTGGGCGTTATAGTTCCTTAAAATCTCAAGAGGAACCAATTTAATTAATTCCGGACGATGCATTGGTTTCCATTTTCCTGTCTTTTGGTTGACATTTATTGCCCCTTTTTTAAATAAGCGACTATAAACAAGATCAGTAGGCATATATAGTTCGCACTTTAACGAAAATGC
>NZ_JBFUJN010000173.1:0-488 GCF_056401335.1 Rhodococcus sp. P4_F3_2 | reverse complement strand
CATCATCATAAAATTCACTTTGGAGTAGATGGTACTAAGTACACGAAGATTAAGAAGGTAAGAGAACATATGAGAGAAAGCAATGTTACTATTGTTAATGGGGCGGTAGGTAGTGGTAAAACTACTTATGTAAAAGAACGTATGGAACATGGCGATCTAATATTAGATGTAGATTATTTACGGATGGCAGTAACAGTGTTGGATATGTATGATAAGCCACAACACTTAACGGATATAGTATTAGCTATGCGTAATGAAGCATGTAGAGTATTGCAGAGTAAGATGGATAAAGATATACGAGCATGGATTATTACTACTGCTAAAGATGTAGAGGAACTAAAGCGTATGTTTAATGCTACATATAGTATTAGCTATGCGTAATGAAGCATGTAGAGTATTGCAGAGTAAGATGGATAAAGATATACGAGCATGGATTATTACTACTGCTAAAGATGTAGAGGAACTAAAGCGTATGTTTAATGCTACAT
>NZ_JBFUJN010000172.1:0-490 GCF_056401335.1 Rhodococcus sp. P4_F3_2 | reverse complement strand
AAATTATTCACGTTGGTTGGGTAGCCGTATACATGAACGCATGTGGTATAACCGTCACCATTGCGCGTCACATTTTCTTTGAAGCTCACGCCTCCTTGCGGCTGAATTTGAGCAATTAAGCGTGGGTTATAGCCTTTCTTTTGTTTTTCTTGTTCAGGCGTTTTCTCTTTTTTACGAAATGGAATAGACATCATCTCGGTTTCATCCTCTCTTCTTGATTTTATCGTTTCTCTATGGGTTCATGAACAAGCTGAAAAGGGTTAACTCTTCCCTTTTCAACCTCTATCACCAGTTTCATTCCTCCTAGTTGCTGCAGCATATGAGCAAAGTCATCTGTTTGTTTTCGCATCAAGCATTCTCCTTCCCTATTGTTTATTGCCGAGCTTGGCATTTTGATTATAAAGTTTGTAAAGCAAATCAATTTTCTTTTCTTGTGATACGGTTGATAAAGGCAAAACCGATTGAACATCACGCATGAATTGAGCGTGAC
>NZ_JBFUJN010000171.1:0-491 GCF_056401335.1 Rhodococcus sp. P4_F3_2 | reverse complement strand
ACCTTATTAAGTGACAAGTGTGTAGAAGCTATGATATGTTAGCATCTCTACATATAATCTAAAATAAGAGGATGAGGTGTTTGAATATGAATAAAACTGAACTAGTAGATGCAGTTGCAACACAAGCAGAACTATCAAAGCAAGATGCTAAAAAAGCTGTGGAAGCGTTGTTTGAGACGATTTCTAACACACTTGCGAAAGAAGCAAAAATTCAGTTGATTGGATTTGGAACATTTGAAGTACGGGAACGTGCAGCCCGTACAGGTCGTAACCCTCAAACAGGTGAGGAAATGACAATTCCGGCTTCAAAGGCTCCTGCTTTTAAACCAGGAAAAGAATTAAAAGAAGCCGTTAAATAAATATGCCTTATAATCAGCCCTCTCTAGAGATAGACTTCTAAAGGGGGCTATTTTACATGGTGAAAAACTTCTAAATACCTACACACAAATATTACCTAATCAAGGTTTCTATTTTCTTGTGTCGTCTTAGAA
>NZ_JBFUJN010000170.1:0-493 GCF_056401335.1 Rhodococcus sp. P4_F3_2 | reverse complement strand
CTACTGAAAAATCCCAGTTTGCATAACCATTTGTAATTAACTTAAATCCATCCTCACGTTCAATGGTTATAGATCCCTTCGCKACATATAAACCTGCTGAAGTTAAGCGAACAAATTTTTCAGCATCATCAGGACTTAAAGCTTTAAGTTCTACACCATCCCAGTAGAAGTAATTTTCCTCGCCTATGATTTGAATGTTATTTGTCTTAATCTGCCCAGCTGTGAGTAGAGAAGTATTTATACCCAATGGTGTGATAGCCTCATCAAACGTTAATCCACCATTTTGAGTAATCCCTAACCCTGTGGAACGAAAAACAGTGAATTTATTATAATCGTTTGGATCACGCGCCAAAATACCCATTCCCTCTGGATATTCCAATTGAGTTAATGAGTTAATCAAAGCTTGAGTTGTAATTTTAATACGGTCACTATAAACATTCTCTCTAATTTTACCTTTACGAGAGTCGTATATCTTATCTAGCTGTGCTTTAGT
>NZ_JBFUJN010000169.1:0-496 GCF_056401335.1 Rhodococcus sp. P4_F3_2 | reverse complement strand
CTTCTGTATCAAACGGAATTACACACAGTACAGGACCAAAAATTTCTTCTTGTGCAATGGTCATCTTATTATCAACATCTGCAAAAATAGTGGGACGGATAAAATACCCGTGCTCATTATCTCCACTCATATCGCGCTCGCCGCCCGCTGCTAGCGTAGCCCCTTCACGTATACCGCTCTCGATATAGTGTAAGATTGACTGCATATGAGATTCAGAGACTTGGGCACCTTGATCTGAATCAGGATCAAAAGGACTGCCGCACTTGTAGCTATTTGCATAATCTGCTAACTTATCAACTACCTGCTCGTAAATGTCACGCTGTACTAACAAGCGAGTAGGCGCTGAGCATTTTTCTCCTTTATGTGTAAACAAGCCGTAAAAAGAACGTTCAATCGCAGCATCCAAATCGGGTGCATCGCTAAAGATGATATTTGGTGATTTCCCTCCAAGCTCTAGGGTCACAGGCTTCAAATTAGAGTCCGCAGAATCATGAAC
>NZ_JBFUJN010000168.1:0-498 GCF_056401335.1 Rhodococcus sp. P4_F3_2 | reverse complement strand
TAATAAGACCCTACCAATTAATAAATTGGCAGGGCTCTCTATAATTCTAGTATTACTTTATTTCTTTAAAGGCTTTAAATTTATACGTGCTATTTCCTTATGATTCCTTACTATAACGAGGGTACCTTCTAATGCTTTTTGTCTTAACTTCTCTAATTTATCTTTGCTAGGTACTAGAGGCATTTGACTGTTCTCAATGGTTGTCCCTAGATCATAATTGAGATCTAGACTTGCTTCACCACTTTTATTAAAGTCTCCAATCCCTATACCTCTCCCTAGCCCCCCAGCACGCTCATCATCACTGTAAACATTGAAACCTAAGATATCCTTAGAAGTAGATTTCAGCTCCTTGTTTGGTATTATTTTTACGTCAATGTTATCTTCACCAGCGTTATACATTTTCTTATTGCCTGTTTGTTTTATCTTAAATTTATAATACAAGCTAGTGGGTACGAGCTCTAATGACTTCCCTTTTTCCCTTATTATTGTGGATCCTAC
>NZ_JBFUJN010000167.1:0-500 GCF_056401335.1 Rhodococcus sp. P4_F3_2 | reverse complement strand
GGTTATCTATCGGAGGAGAGTTTTCTAATAATGTAAAAAAAGGTGAGAATTTTATTATAGGTACAGTTGCTAGAATGGATGATCAAAAAAATCCATTGGAGTTTGTGAAAATTGCTGAAAGAGTTATTAGCAAGAATCCAGTTGTTAAGTTTGTATATGTAGGTGATGGAATTAAATTTAGAGAAATTCAACAGTATGTTAATGAAAGTGATTTTAAGGAAAACATAATATTATTAGGGTTTCATAATAATCCTTTTAAAATCTTAGGCACTTTTGATGTTTTTCTGACCACCTCTTTATATGAAGGTTTACCGTATTCATTAATTGAAGCTCTTGCTTCCAAGTTACCTATAGTAGCTACAAATGTCACCGGTAATAATGAAGTCGTAGATAATAATAACAATGGTTATCTCTATAGGCAGGGCGATATTGAAGAAGCTGCTAAATTAATAGAAAGTTTGATAAAAGATAATGTGAAGCTCAATGAGTTCGCATTAAAT
>NZ_JBFUJN010000166.1:0-500 GCF_056401335.1 Rhodococcus sp. P4_F3_2 | reverse complement strand
GTTTCATTAGGAGCACCACTAAATTACGATGAATATGGTACAGGRTTAAATGCATGGGTAGACAGTCAATATACCATTACTCAGCAAAAAGACATGATAACAAATAAAGGAAAGTTGTCAGGGCTTGTAGTGAAAMAGTTTGCGGGAGAGAAAAAAGAACTCGTAGATGATTTTACAATTAAAAAAGGTATATATCAAAATATAGAATTAGCATACGCAAGTCATGCRCCGGCAAAGGATAAGAAAAAGAATCCATTAATCATTTGGCTACATGGTGGAGGAGAGGGAGGAACAGATGCAACAATTCCCTTATCTGCCAATAAAGCTGTTAGTTTTATCACAAAAGAAACTCAGGCTTATTTTGAAGGTGCCTACGTTTTAGTACCGCAAGCGCCAACAAAATGGATGGATGGTTATACGRGTAAAGCGGATGGAACTTCTATTTATAAAGAATCACTGATGGCCTTAATTGAAGAATATGTTTCTAAAAACCCTGATAT
>NZ_JBFUJN010000165.1:0-501 GCF_056401335.1 Rhodococcus sp. P4_F3_2 | reverse complement strand
CGGGTGCGTCCGGAGCTGGTGCCGTTGTCGTTGGCGCAGCAGCGGATGTGGTTCTTGAACCGTTTCGATACGTTGTCGTCGGCGAACAATATTCCGGTGGCGATTCGGTTGTCGGGGTTGTTGGATGTGGCGGCGTTGGATGCTGCTGTGTCGGATGTTGTTGGTCGGCATGAGATTTTGCGGACGGTGTATCCGGAGGTCGACGGTGTCGGCTTCCAGGAGGTGTTGTCTGCGGATCGGGTGCGGTTGGATTTGTCGCCGGTTGTGGTGTCGGAGTCCGATGTTGTTGGTGCGGTGACGGGGTTCTTGTCGGCTGGTTTCGATGTGGCGGTGGAGGTTCCGGTTCGGGCGCGGTTGTTCGCGGTGTCGGAGTCGGAGTTCGTGTTGGCGATGGTGGTTCATCACATCAGTGGTGATGGTGTGTCGATGGGGCCGTTGACGCGTGATGTGATGGTGGCGTACGAGGCTCGTTCTCGGGGTGAGGTTCCGGGGTGGGCGCCG
>NZ_JBFUJN010000164.1:0-504 GCF_056401335.1 Rhodococcus sp. P4_F3_2 | reverse complement strand
ATATTCTGTAGCAGAAAAGCCCATCTTTTTATACAAAGGAGCATATTCAGAAAGGTTATCAAACATTTCGTTTGAGAAGTTTAAGCCATTTTGTGCGCCCCACGCCATTAAATCAAACGCTTCTTTAGAGCTTGTACCGAAACCCTTCATAACGTTTGATCCAGCTCGTGTAACTTCATTTACATCAGCTTCAAACACTTCAGCAAGAGTTAAAGAATCTTTAGTGACTTGCTTCAAATCGCCACTGTTCAATCCTTTAATATTCTGGCGTACTTGAATGAGTCCATTACGGACTTCTGCCATATCCTCACCAAAGCCCTCTTTCCACAGGCTCTGTGTGATACCATTTAATTTCTTAGCTTCATCACCTGTTACGCCTAATTGTCCTTGAATCCGTTTCTGTGAACTGTCCACATCACTAGCAAGCTTTAGCATTTCATATCCACCTGCTGCAGCTCCTGCAACAAGCCCAGCTTTAATAGCACCTCGCATGCCTTCCATTCG
>NZ_JBFUJN010000163.1:0-505 GCF_056401335.1 Rhodococcus sp. P4_F3_2 | reverse complement strand
AAATATTTCCCATTTTAAGTTTCTCATTTGTATCAACAATAGTAAGTTCAAAATGGGGGCTTTCGAAAAATAAGTCATATAAGTTATAATCTTTTTTTCCTATAACCGAAAATGCAAAACCAATCTTTTTAAGCTTTCTATGGTATACATCTTTAGTTACCATAATGGAWTTTGTTGGARATRATATACRAAARGGCTCTTTATGGAAAAATAAATARGCACCTTGATAARATAGGGGTGCTTTTACGTATTTATTTCTTCTTTACCCTAAAGTAATTCTTTCTTTAACGTATCAAAGTCTCTTTTAGCTACTTTTTCAATCTTATCAAATAATTCATCACCTTTGATTAATCCTTTTTCTTCTAGTATTTCTTCTAACGCTTTAAATCTTACTCTAGATAAAACAACCTCATTTACGGCATTAACCATCAACTTCTGATCTTTTGTAAGTTCTTTTTCTTTGACTGGTTCTTGTTGTAACTTAATTCTAAATACGACTTTTGTG
>NZ_JBFUJN010000162.1:0-507 GCF_056401335.1 Rhodococcus sp. P4_F3_2 | reverse complement strand
ATACCAAATAACCCAAAGAACCATTTAAACAAGAAGAACATAGGAACCATAAAGACAGCTGCACCGGCTCCATACTTCACCCAATCTAACCAGCCATTAAATGCTACACCCAACTTAGCGTTCGATATCATAGTCTTGCTGTTTTTTTCGACCTCTCTGAGTTCCGCCTTCGCTGTCGCGCTCAAGCTGTCGAACTTGCTCCCCAGGTTGTTGTTGATCTTCTCTAGCTCGTCCTTGATCGCTTGATTGTTTATTTGAAATTCTTTGCTCAGAAACTCTTGATTCTGTTTCATTTCGCTYTGTAACACTCTGATGGCCGTCTTCATCTCGGCCAAAGTTTTGTTTGTATGCAGCTTGTGTGTTTCGATGTCGTTCTCTAATTTGCTGAGCAACGTCATCGAAGTCAATTCCATYTCCCTCTGTACGTCTTGGCTCGTCTGYTTGATCTCCTTGAGCTCYTGTTCGATCATCATCTCTTTGTTCATGTTTTCTTTCAGTTTCTTTCAG
>NZ_JBFUJN010000161.1:0-509 GCF_056401335.1 Rhodococcus sp. P4_F3_2 | reverse complement strand
GGTCCGGGTTATCTGATATATCAATTTCAGATGGTGATCCTAATATATTTGAAACAAGCCGGGATGGTGGCGATATAAAACCATCATCTACTGTAATGGTAAGAACAGATTTAGGAGAAGAATTAATTAAGCTTGCATTTGAAAAAGGGTATATTAACCTAACAGATTATGATTTTTACAATAACTTAGGCTTAGAACGAAAAAGACAAAGATATAATAATTATAGATTAAATAGTGAGAAAAGAGTTCCATTACCTTCTGGACCAGACGAAAATATTTCTGAACTATTATCCGATAATGAAGTAATTGAAAAGGGCATATTAAGACGTTAAATTTTTAGTAAGGATTCATTGGTACTATTCATATAAAGATTATTAATAAAAAGGAGCAGCATTACCATATCAATGCATGGGAATGCTGTTGCTTTTTGTATAAGTTTACTCACTATTAATTTAGTTAGATCCTAATGAACAAAGGAAATATTGTTTGCAAAAGAGATAAGGTAAAGG
>NZ_JBFUJN010000160.1:0-511 GCF_056401335.1 Rhodococcus sp. P4_F3_2 | reverse complement strand
CACTAAACCTAAGTGAAAATAAATAAGATCAAAGCAAGCGGGAAGTTTTATTCATTTCTAATTTTAAAGTTTGTTTTCCGCTTTCTTATAATATAAGGGGTGACTAGCTTTGAGGATTGTAGAGACGACTATTTTTACCATCGAACCTGATGATAATTGTTTAAATATCATTGATGCAGATTACAAAGATGAATATGGACTGGTCTTAGTTCAAAAACGCCATAATAGATTCGAATTGTCTGTAAACGGTACTACTCTTTATCCACGTTTAAAAATAAACTATCCTTTTGTCAGATGGATTGATTATAAGCATTTTTTGATAATGAATCCTAGAACTAAGGGAGAAAAGCACAATTTGTTTATTATGAATATCGACGGAGAAGTCATACGGTCATTCTATTGTGGAGATGCTGTGCAAGACGTAGTGGTTAGTAAAGAAGGAATATGGTGCAGCTATTTCGACGAAGGCGTTTTTGGTGAAGGGATATCAACAGAAGGGTTAGTATTATTT
>NZ_JBFUJN010000159.1:0-517 GCF_056401335.1 Rhodococcus sp. P4_F3_2 | reverse complement strand
TTTCTATATAGTCTTTTTTTACAGCATCCCATTGAAATCTTCCTTCTTCTACAACAAGATGAGCCTCAGGATCCCAAGGGAAATATTGTTTAGCCATATCTAAACGTAAATGTTCAATACTCGCCGGAGGAAGCTCCCTGTCTCGTTTATTTAGTCCGATAAAATAAATACCACCTTGCGCTAATACATCTGGATGTAAATAAACAAAAACCGGCTGTAGTTCTGTTTTTTCCATTCTTACCACTCCTTTCAAGTACTTTTTAATAACTTAGTGTAATAATTAACTAGAATATCTACTTTTTCATGCTATTGATTTAATATTAATTTCTCTTATATTTATTTTCAGTGGAGGATTCATTTTTAGTTTTATTCTTATTTCTTTCATCTTGCTTTTCTATCTTTAACTCTTCAGTTGGTATTGGATCAACTGTCTCTTCAGTTTTGAATTGATCAAATAGAGTTTTATTCTCCGTAGGATATTGCTCAGCATGATCCCTTCTTTTGGTCTCTTGAGGAT
>NZ_JBFUJN010000158.1:0-519 GCF_056401335.1 Rhodococcus sp. P4_F3_2 | reverse complement strand
CTGTAGATTCACTTTCATAGTGGTCTACTTTACAATGCTTTTTAGAATCATTCTTTTTATGTCTGCTTTTGCACTTTTTCTTTACATCGTAAGAATAATACTTTTTAGATGACATAATTAACACTCCTTTTTCATGGTATGTATTAATATATGAGCATACCAATCAATAGGATTGGGCCAATTGACTAATGAGTGCAACCATTTTAAAAAACAACAAAAACGCCTAGGAAGTGGCGTTTGTAGATGTTATAACTTATTTTTTAGAGTTATTGATATTTGTCTGTTTAACAAATTCATCGACTCGTTTTGATAAATCTTCAACCATTTCTTTAAGCATTTTTTTCTTTTCTTCAGATAAATTCCCTTTAACTTGTTCTTTATCTATGCCRTGTTTAGAAAAAACRTCRTTTACTAATAARTCCATTAGCTTATTTGGAACAATCTCTGGTCTTTTTTGTGAATCACTCATATTAGTCGCTCCTTTTTGAAGATTTTATTTCATAACAACATATGCAGCAA
>NZ_JBFUJN010000157.1:0-521 GCF_056401335.1 Rhodococcus sp. P4_F3_2 | reverse complement strand
TCATTTACGTATACATACCGAATTCCATATGTTTCTTCTTTTTGATTATCTCTCACATACTCTTTGTACGTCCTGCCTTTAGGCCATGCGGCATATCCCATTTGATAGACTTCTGCCAATTCTTCAGACTTTATTTTTCTTAATAACATGAACATCCCCTCTTTATTTATAATCCCATACGTCAGCAGACATTTTTTATAAAGTTAAAAATAGTTCCTGTATGTATATATTATACTTCATCCTACGGAAGCTTTCTTGCTCTGAGTSCTATTAACAGCTAATATGTGAGCTACTTTCTCAAAAAACTAGAAAAATTCCTGATAGTTGTTCCTCACCCATAGCAGTCATATAGGTAAAGATACTCTTTATCATTCCATAAAAACATAGAGATGTAAATGTATTTCCAGCTTCATTTAGCATTCATTACGTATTACTCATCAAAAAAAGCATAGAAACTACGCTCTATGCTTTACAGTGAAAGTAATCATCATTTCTTAAGCTTTTTCGTTCTCTACATACTC
>NZ_JBFUJN010000156.1:0-531 GCF_056401335.1 Rhodococcus sp. P4_F3_2 | reverse complement strand
GGAGGGTACACAGGTACGGGTATTACATTCGCATAGATACATCCTAGAAAGGCTTTAACATAGTCTATCCCCGATGGATACATTAAAAGAGCTCGTTGTCCTTCTAAACCTAAATGTTGTAGGTAAGCAGCGATTTGCTTAGCATACATATGAAGTTCTTGATAGGTAATATTAGTTTCATCTTGGTTATCATTAGATAAAAATGTGTAGACTACTTTTTCAGGATGTATCATCACTTTATGTGATAACAAGTCTATCATTGAAGAATAATTACTTTTTGGAATAGTAGGATTGTCTATCAACTTTTCCATGCGGTCTACACCTCTTTTTAGTGTTCTAAAATCACAAAATCAAAAATTCTACTCTCTTTCAAAGGCATTGATGGCGTTTACGCTATGACTAATTGCAGCACCAGCTTTAAGTGCAGCTGCTACAGTCACTGCTTCTAAAATCTCATCCATAGTTCCACCTAGTTTTTTATACTTAGCTACATGAGCTTCAATGCAATATGGACATCCTGTTGTATGAGCC
>NZ_JBFUJN010000155.1:0-533 GCF_056401335.1 Rhodococcus sp. P4_F3_2 | reverse complement strand
TTCTTTTTACTGCCTCTCATTTTATATCTGGATATTAGTGTTTACTCTCGGTTACTAATAAAATAATCGTGTTTACCTCCTACTGTTTCTTACAAAGGTTTTTTTGTTTCTATATATCTTTCCTTCTTTCTATTTTCCAAAATATTCTTTAATTCGTCTATACGACCTTCATACTGTATTTTTGTTCCTAGAATTCCTTCTTTTTTCACCTTTTGTGTATGCTCAGATAAAACAACTTAGCTAGTCAGATATTTAATGGACTTATTACAAAAATATTTGGGGGTTCAGAGACAAGAGTTCCTTTTTAAGATGGGTTATAGAATGATATACATTAGAAAAAAGGTGACCTGTTAAGCTTTGGCGAATTAAGGAAAGGAAACAAATAGAGAAGGAGGACTTAATAGTGAAAGAATTAGTCATTAATGATGTTGTATTTGATGTAAAATATCTTACTACGTCTACAGTCAGCAAAGAAGAAGTGGGACTTGAAAAAAGAATTATTAATAATGGACAAATGACTAAGGGGAGAGACC
>NZ_JBFUJN010000154.1:0-536 GCF_056401335.1 Rhodococcus sp. P4_F3_2 | reverse complement strand
GCTCTTATGTGTTGCATTGTATCGTAAATAGCCATTCCTGCGGTGATAGATCCCCCTGGAGAATTTATATAAATACTAATATCTTTTTCAGGGTCATCTGCATCAAGGAATAATAATTGAGATATAACACTATTGGCGACTTGATCAGTGATTTCACCTGTTAACATAATAATTCTATCTTTGAGTAAACGAGAGTAAATATCATAAGATCGTTCGCCACGGCTTGTTTGCTCCACTACATATGGGATTAAGTTCATTCTTTGTCCTCCTGTACTTAGCTTTAAATCATCTTTCCTTACTAATTCATTTACAAGGTTTGTTACCTCTTTATTAAGAGGTATTTCATATACTTCGTTCTCATCAACTAGGGGAATATCTATTGATTGCTGTATAGATTTTTTAATTCGATCACTTCCCTCAAAGTGAACAGAAACAGATAAAGTTTCTACTAATTCTGGATTAAATGTTTCTGTGTTTAATTCAAAAAGAATAGATTCCTTTTGAATTAAACGATTTACTATTAAATCTCCCTCCTC
>NZ_JBFUJN010000153.1:0-536 GCF_056401335.1 Rhodococcus sp. P4_F3_2 | reverse complement strand
ACCGATGGTGGGAATACCTTTCCACAAACCACATTGCTTTCCAATGAAAATGACCAAGTGGAACGCCCTGATGTGACTGTAGGACTAACAGGTATAGTGTATGCTGGTTGGATTACAACTAATCAAGGGTCTACATTTTATCTTCGACGTTCATTTGATGGGGGGACAACATATGATGCCACACCTATTGTCATCTCAAATGTTGTCCTTGTTCCTACAGTTTTACCAGTTCCGGGATACGGGTTCCGAGTTTTAACCTTCGCAAATCTCTCTACAGATAGATCAGGTGGCCCCYATAACGGCACTATCTATGCCGTTTGGCAAGATTATCGATTGGGCTATTCAGATGTTTTTCTATCAAAGTCCGTTGATAGAGGAACAACCTGGAGTTCGCCAGTTTCTATTACAGGAGCCCCCCAAGGCTCACAAAACTTTTTTCCGGCTATTGATGTGGAACCACTTCTGGGTGTTGTAAATGTTGTTTATTATACAAATCGATTGGATAACTTTAATCTGGATGTATTTAGTGCTCGTTC
>NZ_JBFUJN010000152.1:0-544 GCF_056401335.1 Rhodococcus sp. P4_F3_2 | reverse complement strand
CTGTTTGAATCACTGCTACTAAAGCTCCGTTATTATTAATAACGCGAACTTGTGTATTGACAAGCGGTGTACCGGTTTGGATAGAAGTAATCTGCCCTTCTATCGTTCCTGGATTCGGTGTTAAAGCAAGTGAAACAGATGAAAGTAAATTGGATTGAACTAATACGGTAGTACTCTCTGTTCCGAAATTTGGCGTATATGCCGTCACTGTATAACTACCGGGCTCAAGATTTAAAACGGTAAATTGGCCGCTACTATCTGTTGCTATTGTTTGCACAATGGGTCCAGTTGGTGAAAATTGTCGAACAACAATAGTTGCTCCAACGATAAATTCTCCTGTTTGCTCATTCACTAATGTACCAAAAATAGAACCAGGATTTGGAGCTAGACTAAAATTAACAGCAGTTGTTTGATTTGAGAAGAATTGAGCGCCTTGTACGCTGCTTCCAAAATTGTCGGAACTGGAAACTATTTGATAAAGACCTGGGGCAAGACCGGCAAATTGATAAAAGCCATTACTATCTGAAACAACAGTGGCTACAAG
>NZ_JBFUJN010000151.1:0-544 GCF_056401335.1 Rhodococcus sp. P4_F3_2 | reverse complement strand
GTATTAATATCTGAAAAAAGTACCGACAAGTGATTAGGTACTCTTTTTCTGCCGATAATACGTTTTATGTGAGCTAGAAAGAAATAAAAAGAAGCCTTTATAAGAGATTTATTTTTTCTTCATCTCCTATAAAGGCTCCACCATACTTTTAAATTAATTAATTTCTATTCCGCATATTTATTTCTAACAGCATCATCCCATTTAAGCAGAATCTGTTTTAGCTCAGCTGTTTCAATTAGACAATACGGCTTTTGGTCCTCTTCAGCATATTCATTCACAATTTTTGTTACATCATATTTAATTTCTATAGTACAGGCATTTCCAGTCAATTCTTCATAAGAAGATTTCTTTGAAAGTACTTTATCAATTAAATCTAGCCATAATTTCGATCCATTTTCTTGTACATCACTTAATAATAAATCTATAACTAAAAAAATTTCATCAGGCACATCTACCATAAGCATTCCTTGGTTATCTTCATAGATTTGAACATTATATTTCATTACTGGTTCTCTCTTTATTCTTCATAAAGACGAATTGCTTC
>NZ_JBFUJN010000150.1:0-545 GCF_056401335.1 Rhodococcus sp. P4_F3_2 | reverse complement strand
GTGGAAAACCATTAATATCTTGAATCATAAAAGCATCGTATTGTTTTAGGGAGAACTGGGCTTGATACATGTATTCAATAACAAGAATCTTTGTACCAGATACGCCACACAAAATTCCTGATGTTCCTTGTCCATTCGTTAAGGAAATTCCTACGGGTCGCCCTATTAAATAATTAATTTTTTGTTGCCAAGGCATTACAATCACTCCTTTTATCTAATCATATTAGAATAAATAAAAGGAGTGCCTGTATAGTTCACCGGGATAGATATATTTGAACAAAATTCTTATTTAAGTAAATCTAAGTCTATTACAGTTTAACCCTCTTATAGAATACCCTTAGGTTAAATAGCAGTAACTGTTACCGAAATAAATGAATTAGGATTTATTTACATGATATAGTCAACTTGAGTTGACTGAAAGTGCCTTAAGGCAAGTGTAATCACGTATATAATTTCTTATTAACGGCTAAGGTCTGGTCCTTGTTTCTTTGACCTGTTTATTGTTGTACTTCTAAATCTTCTTATTTGTTGTGCTTGTTCTTGAC
>NZ_JBFUJN010000149.1:0-548 GCF_056401335.1 Rhodococcus sp. P4_F3_2 | reverse complement strand
CGGTAACACCCGAAGCCGGTGGCTTAACCCCTTGTGGGAGGGAGCCGTCGAAGGTGGGATCGGCGATTGGGACGAAGTCGTAACAAGGTAGCCGTACCGGAAGGTGCGGCTGGATCACCTCCTTTCTAAGGAGCATTCTCCAATCCAATGTCCACACAGGTGGATGGTTGGTTGGCAGAGCCTGTTTCGGATCCACTTGTGGTCCGGCAGGAGCTCATGGGTGGACGCTGACAAACTTCCTCGCATCACGGCAGATCACATGATCTGCCGGCGAGTGCAATATATCGGCATACTGTTGGGTCCTGAGAGAACACGCGAGTGTTTCCTCTCTAGGAAGTAACGACAACACTGGAATGTGGGTCATACCGCGGAGTTGCGATGGTTTCGATCATTGTTTTCTTCGGCTGGTGCTCACGGGAGTTCTGGGGTTGTGTGTTGTTTGAGAACTGCACAGTGGACGCGAGCATCTTTGTTGTAAGTAATGAAGAGCGTACGGTGGATGCCTTGGCACCAGGAGCCGATGAAGGACGTAGGAGGCTGCGATAAGC
>NZ_JBFUJN010000148.1:0-549 GCF_056401335.1 Rhodococcus sp. P4_F3_2 | reverse complement strand
GCCGGTGGCTTAACCCCTTGTGGGAGGGAGCCGTCGAAGGTGGGATCGGCGATTGGGACGAAGTCGTAACAAGGTAGCCGTACCGGAAGGTGCGGCTGGATCACCTCCTTTCTAAGGAGCATCTCTTTCGCTCGCCGCACACAGGTGTGGTTGAGGAAAGCAGAGGCCATTTCGTTCCCGTATGTGGAACGGTGGTTGCTCATGGGTGGACGCTGACAAGCATTCGTTTTCGTTACTGCCGGCCTCAGTGCTGGTGGGAGAACAAATTATATCGACATACTGTTGGGTCCTGAGAGAACACGCGAGTGTTTCCTCTCTAGGAAGTAACGACAACACTGGAATGTGGGTCATACCGCGAATAGGTAACTGAGGTGACTTGGTTGGTGTTCGGCTGGTGCTCACGGGAGTTCTGGGGTTGTGTGTTGTTTGAGAACTGCACAGTGGACGCGAGCATCTTTGTTGTAAGTAATGAAGAGCGTACGGTGGATGCCTTGGCACCAGGAGCCGATGAAGGACGTAGGAGGCTGCGATAAGCAGGCTGCGATAAGC
>NZ_JBFUJN010000147.1:0-550 GCF_056401335.1 Rhodococcus sp. P4_F3_2 | reverse complement strand
CCCGAAGCCGGTGGCTTAACCCCTTGTGGGAGGGAGCCGTCGAAGGTGGGATCGGCGATTGGGACGAAGTCGTAACAAGGTAGCCGTACCGGAAGGTGCGGCTGGATCACCTCCTTTCTAAGGAGCATTCTCCAATCCAATRTTCACACAGGTGGATGGTTGGTTGGCAGAGCCTGTTTCGGATCCACTTGTGGTCCGGCAGGAGCTCATGGGTGGACGCTGACAAACTTGATCGTCGTACGGTTTCTCCTCTGTGGGAGGCCGACGAACAATATATCGACATACTGTTGGGTCCTGAGAGAACACGCGAGTGTTTCCTCTCTAGGAAGTAACGACAAATGACTGCAGTTGTCATACCGCTCCACTTTGGTGGGTGTTGGTGTCAACGTGTATGTGGTTGTTTGTGTGTTGTTTGAGAACTGCACAGTGGACGCGAGCATCTTTGTTGTAAGTAATGAAGAGCGTACGGTGGATGCCTTGGCACCAGGAGCCGATGAAGGACGTAGGAGGCTGCGATAAGCCTCGGGGAGCTGTCAACCGAGCAACCGAG
>NZ_JBFUJN010000146.1:0-551 GCF_056401335.1 Rhodococcus sp. P4_F3_2 | reverse complement strand
CCCTTAACTCTATTAAACTTTTTAAGTCAACCCATAATCATGCCCTTTTGGATATTATATACATAAGATATCGTATTTACCACTAAGGGCTATAATAATATATATCTATCTGAAAGTATTTATTTATAGTTAAGTTTCCACATAAGATATTTTTTAACTGCTCATTTAAAATAGTTTAATTAATAATAACGTTTTATTGTTTTCATTTATCAACGACACCCTCCGTACATCCATTAATTTATTTTATATCATTTTTATGTTTTTCTTCCTCACGTTCCGCCAAAAACGTTCGTAAAACTTCGTCAGTTTATAGGGACGTTCGTAATTCATTTCCACACGTATTCGAACGATGAAAATGACAGGTTTTCTATATAAGAAAAAAGTTCGTAAACGTATACTTTTACGAACTTTTAAACACACTTTAAACTAAATTTCATTCCAAGTTACTTCTTTCCATTAGTTAAATGGCTTATACTTTCACCTCTTTTACTACATATACAAACCAAAATACAATAGTGATTACTGAAGCAATGAATAACTGAGGATAAGTT
>NZ_JBFUJN010000145.1:0-553 GCF_056401335.1 Rhodococcus sp. P4_F3_2 | reverse complement strand
GCAAAATCCGAGGCAAGCGGTGCTGGCGCGGGTCAAGTCAAAGTAGAAGTTGGTTATGCAACAGGGAAAACAATYGATGAAGCTATTTTTAGATATTATCAAATTTCTCAGCGCAGAATCTTTTTTGGGCACTTAGCTTTCCTTGTTTTAACGGACGATGCGTTAAAGCATGGCGCTGTCAAATCGGCAGTAGATTTTTTAGATCGTTATCGGGAAACGAGATACAACATCTGGATGTATGCTACGAAAAGTCCTTTGAAAAAAACGTTGTTAGCTACGCCTATGTTCGAAGTATCGAACGCTCTTTCTCGCTTGAGCGATCCTAAAGTGATTTTTAAGCAAAACTCGTTTATTCCACCCATCGATTTAAGAGAGCTCATTATCCATTTTAATGAACCAAGTCAYGAAGTAAATATTCCTCTCGTTCAGACTAAAGAACATTTAACAACGGATCAAAAAAAAGAAACAGCTATTCAAGTAAACGGAGCAGTGGCTATTACATCATCTGAATTAAAAGGAGTTTTTTCAGAGAATAAAATCAAAGGACTTAGAT
>NZ_JBFUJN010000144.1:0-554 GCF_056401335.1 Rhodococcus sp. P4_F3_2 | reverse complement strand
CGCTTATTCGGTCTGCTTAATCAGCACATTTKTCCCAATTAAAAGGYTTYWGYTCAAGCTTATCTGCTTTTTTTTCATCMACTGTCATAACAACCCAAATRTTYCCCATTTTAYTTAATACTTTCAATACGTTATTTCCGTCAACTCTCTTATAAAGGAAATATCCTCTTGTTCCTTCTAAACCATTCTCCAAAAACAATCTCATTGATCCAATGCTACCTCCGACAAACAAGTGTTGCAATGAGATCTGGTCAGAATGGTCATTGATGTTATCTCCTACTTTTAAATTTAATTCTCTGTTTGTGAATTCCTGAAACCCGGATAAATCTAAGCTATAACTTTTAACAATATCTTTTAGCACTCTCTCATCAAGTTTTTTATGATACTTTTCGAATTCCTCTCTACAAGCTTTCTCAGTTTGATTTCTTTCTTCTGTTGAATTGGCAAATACAGTTCTGTAATTTGTTCCATGAGCTAAGATACCAAGTATCAGCAGTAAAAGAACCGCCCTTTTAGTCATATAACTCACCCTATATTCATATTTTGTTGTATTT
>NZ_JBFUJN010000143.1:0-556 GCF_056401335.1 Rhodococcus sp. P4_F3_2 | reverse complement strand
GCCCTGCTAAATAACCAAGCAAAATGACAAAAAAGATAGGCGCGAGAATGAGGAAAATTTGACCTATGCTCATTTATCATTCACCTCATTCATCTTTTGCCTTAACCGGTTTATAAACAGGCTGCCATACCGCTGCTTCTACAAGTTCATTTACATTTTGCTTGGTAACAGTTGCTACGTTATCTTTTACAGCAGCATCAGCAACTGCTACAGCAACCGCCTTTGATACTTTTTGAAGATCTTTAATGTTGGGAAGAAGCGTATCTCCTTTTGTGTCTGTTTCTGCTATACGCGCTACTGCATTGGCTGCTTCTGCAAACATAGATTCAGTAAACTTTTGAGCGCGAACCACAATTGCACCTAAACCAAGACCCGGAAACACAAACGCATTATTAGCCTGTCCGATTTCATAAGTGTTCCCGTTATATTCAACGGGTTCAAATGGACTTCCCGTTGCAATAAGGGCTTTTCCTTCCGTCCATTTTATAATATTTTCCGGAACAGCTTCAGCAAGTTTAGTAGGGTTGGAAAGAGGCATAATCACCGGGCGCTCTAC
>NZ_JBFUJN010000142.1:0-559 GCF_056401335.1 Rhodococcus sp. P4_F3_2 | reverse complement strand
GTTTATAATATGCAAAGCCAGGATAAGTGTGAGGACAAGCCAAATTTATTGTTATATATGTTTTTTTGAAACAAGTTAGACATGCATTACATATACTATTTCGTAACCTTCTAATTAAATTAGCATGCTCCTTAGTCATGTCCCTATTGGTCGGAGTATTGTTTAATCTAAAGATCCTAAACTAGCAAAAGCTCAAATTAATTTTTTGGGCTTTTTTTGTTTTCTGCTTACTAAATTAATTAAGGAAAAATTAAGAGGTAGAGAGCATTATAGCTAATATCTTAAAAATCGCTATTTTTTATACAAGGTACGAGTTGTATTTTTTAAGAAGCCCACTTAAAAAATCTCCACTCTCTTCTCCTTGCATAAAAAATTTCGGCAGGTTTGGATCTCTAGCCAAGCCGACATACCCAAAACGAAGGTTATAGGGGATCGGCTTGTTTGAGCAAGTATACCTGCCGAACCGCCTGCTCGGCCGTTCAAAAGTGTTCATCTTACTCCAAGATAAGCAACACTATTAAAAACATAAGAAGCCAGCCTCTACCCCAAAACAAAGGGG
>NZ_JBFUJN010000141.1:0-560 GCF_056401335.1 Rhodococcus sp. P4_F3_2 | reverse complement strand
GCCGGTGGCTTAACCCCTTGTGGGAGGGAGCCGTCGAAGGTGGGATCGGCGATTGGGACGAAGTCGTAACAAGGTAGCCGTACCGGAAGGTGCGGCTGGATCACCTCCTTTCTAAGGAGCATCTCTTTCGCTCGCTGCACACAGGTGTGGTTGAGGAAAGCAGAGGCCATTTCGTTCCCGTATGTGGAACGGTGGTTGCTCATGGGTGGACGCTGACAAGCATTCGTTTTCGTTACTGCCGGCCTCAGTGCTGGTGGGAGAACAAATTATATCGGCATACTGTTGGGTCCTGAGAGAACACGCGAGTGTTTCCTCGAAGGAAGTAACGACAAATGACTGCTGCAGTCATACCGCAAGGATTATTCGTGAGAATGTTTTTTGTTGGTGTCTGCGTGAGGTGGTTGTTTGTGTGTTGTTTGAGAACTGCACAGTGGACGCGAGCATCTTTGTTGTAAGTAATGAAGAGCGTACGGTGGATGCCTTGGCACCAGGAGCCGATGAAGGACGTAGGAGGCTGCGATAAGCCTCGGGGAGCAAGCCTCGGGGAGCTGTCAACCGAG
>NZ_JBFUJN010000140.1:0-560 GCF_056401335.1 Rhodococcus sp. P4_F3_2 | reverse complement strand
ATAAGAATGCTTGAGATACTATCTGTATTAGTTGAATTTGTGCATGAGATTATACGTGGACGTGGTTAAGCTGAAAGGGGACGAAAAGAAACTAAGACAGGCTGTTGCTGTGTATTATTTATAGAGAATAAGTATACGTGAAATTCAGAAAGTCACGAGAATTTCTTGAACTAATTCAGGCCGATAAATTAAAAAAAAGCAATAATTCAATATTGAATTATCACTCTTTTCATACCTATAATCTATATAAATCATCATAATTACATACTAGTTCTCTCAGCCATTGATGGTTTGAAATATTTAACTTTACAAGTTTTTCAAACACTTTCTCTTCAACAGCTCCCTTTAATATAAGGTGATGTTTACCAACATTGTTGTACTTTGCTGCTTCCAATTCGGTAATATCTTCTATATATTCTTGGGCCAATACTTCATAGGTAGGGTTACACAAAATGTGGCCTTTATAAATAAAATGTTTAACTTTGTAGATAGTTCTATCTACAAAGTATAGGTTATCCACTTTGTTAAATTTATTATAATCAATTAATGAGTTCATACTC
>NZ_JBFUJN010000139.1:0-562 GCF_056401335.1 Rhodococcus sp. P4_F3_2 | reverse complement strand
GCTTAGAGCATCTAGACGCTTCTTTGGAGAAGCCAATTCATGTAAGACTCTTTCCTGTATTCGTTTTTCAAAAAAAGCCTGAACAATTAGCTGTTCTTGTGTTCTGTTCATTTATTTGCCTCCCTGTAGCCGCAATTATATAAATTCTTATTTCTTCAGCTAAAAGAAAACTCCTATATTGCTAGGCAACTTTAGTTAACATAAAACCTTTTATAGGCACAAAAATAGGCTTTAAGTTCTCTTAAAGCCTRTTTTACTTACCYTTCTTCYTTAAAATCCTTTTTTATAKTCCAAAACGTTTTCTTTAAATCATCATAAAAAAACATCGTTARRAAWCCTAGTATKGTAACACCAGCTGAAAAYGYWCCYAAATCTAAAAAYARTCCTRCAAATACAAGRATRATTCCAATCACAAAACCAGGRTCTGATARATCCTCAATTTTATTCTTTTTTTGATCTATTACTATTTTTTTCTGAAAAGAACGATCACCTTTAATTAGTTCATCTAACGTCACATTATATAAATCACTTAGCTTAATAAGATTTTCAATATCGGGATACC
>NZ_JBFUJN010000138.1:0-564 GCF_056401335.1 Rhodococcus sp. P4_F3_2 | reverse complement strand
CGATAACGGAGATAGTAAAGATTTTAATTCTGATTCCATTGACTTTAAATTATCTTCAAAATCACTCATTGATATATCAAGCCCTATTTTATTTGCATCTTCGTTATATGTATTCAAAAAAGTTCTTAGTTCCTTCAGCTCTTTGTTTTGTTGTTTTTCATACTAGAGGAAGCTTTTTTATTATTTAAGGACTTTACTACTTATATATTTATAAAATTCTTTTCTCACCAATTTCTTTAAATTTCTTAGGTTATTTTCCTCGGAATAATTAATTGTTTGAATAATTTTTTCTAGATCTTCTAGTGAAAGTTCATCTTCAGTTTTTTCTTTATAATCTTTTATTACTTTCTTCACATATTCCTTTCGATCCTCTGCATTTAAATATGAACATTCAAAAACCAAACTAAACCTTGACCTAAGTTCCGAAGGTACCTCTTTAAAAAAGTCCTCTTTACTAAAATTAGAAGTAAAAACAATTATATAGCCATCTAAATCGTGAATGTTTCCCAAAGCATCATCAAATCGTCCCTCTTCTAATAATTGCAAGAAAAAATTATGTATGGC
>NZ_JBFUJN010000137.1:0-572 GCF_056401335.1 Rhodococcus sp. P4_F3_2 | reverse complement strand
CAAATCTTTTAAATAGGCCTTTTAAAGATAGGTTTGGAAAAGCTAATACTTTTCCTCGACTTTTCTTTTCTTTTAACGTCACCGTTTGTCCTACACTAGCCACGAGCTATCGCCCCCTTTTTTTGAAGATGCTTGGCAGAAGCCGATAATTGTTTATTCCGCTCAAGCTCTTGTGCTTTTAGTACTTCCTCCCGAAGAAGATCCCAAATACGATGACGTATTGCTGAAAATTCGGGGTTTGAACGAAAATCTTCTTCACCAGCTCGAGAGTCAAACGGAACATCAATAACCTGCTTAATCTGTCCTGGCCGAGACGTCATAACCGCTACTCTTTGGCCTAAATAAACGGCTTCATCAATACCATGTGTGATAAACACAATCGTCTTTTTCGTCTTTTCCCAAATACGTAAAAGTTCACTTTGTAATGTTTCTCTCGTTTGAGCATCTAGTGCAGCAAAAGGCTCGTCCATAAGTAATACATCTGGGTCGTAAGCTAAGCTTCTAGCAATAGCGATACGCTGTTTCATTCCCCCGGATAGCTCATGAGGATAGCGATTTTCAAACCCTGATAA
>NZ_JBFUJN010000136.1:0-577 GCF_056401335.1 Rhodococcus sp. P4_F3_2 | reverse complement strand
GTTTTATATGGTGACCCAGCTCTTTTAAAAGAAGTAATCAACAATATTTTAAATAATGCTATGGAAGCAATCACTACCCCAAAAGGTTTAATTCATATTCAAATGCTTAAGATGAAAAATGGTGGAATTAGTATTGAGATTACTGACAATGGATTTGGGATATCTCAACAAGAATTAACTCGCATTATGGAACCCTATTATTCTACAAAGAAAAATACCAAAAATCATGGATTAGGACTTAGCTTTTGTTATAACACAATCAGAGCGCACGATGGTGAACTTTCGGTACATAGTGAAGTAGGCCAAGGAACCTCAATGATTATTAAACTTCCTAAATCCAGAGTAATTTCTACAAAACTTGGCTCGTAACTCAATGGGGGGTAAGTTCACATGGAAGACGAAAATATAAAAGTGGTTCTAGTAGAAGATGATCCTTTTTGGCAAGAAAATATCTCTACATACATTGAAAAAGAGGCAAATGACATTGAGGTAATATCAATTGTTGATTCTAAAGAGAAAGTTCTAGAGGTAGTAGAAAAAGAAAGACAGATTGATGTTGTTCTTATGGATATTAATT
>NZ_JBFUJN010000135.1:0-583 GCF_056401335.1 Rhodococcus sp. P4_F3_2 | reverse complement strand
ATTTCAATTACACTCAAAATTCATCATCCTTATAGAATTTAGTATGGGATATGGTTCTTCTCTTTTAACATTTTTACTATACGTTCAATTTGAAGTATATGTCTGTGATCATGACCGGCAAGAACACCTAGTAGATTTAAAAGTGATTCTGTACCCCGATATGATAGATACCCTTCTCTTTTCCAATCTTCTTTATTAAGACCTTGAGCTAATTTAATTAAATTAGTTCTTAAGTCTTTCCATCTTCTTAACGAAGTATGGATATCATCAATATTAATAAACCTATCCCATATATCAGAATCGTACCCAATCATTTCAGGAGCATCCTCTGTTAATATGTATCTTACACGTATAGCGTTTACCATTTCATTATCTGCTAAATGGCCTACCACCTCACTAATAGACCAATGATCATCTCTTGGCCTTAACTTATATATATCTGCAGGTAAACTGTTTATTAAACCTTCTACCTTAGATGGACTATTACATAAAAATTCAAGGATATTCCAATCTTTCTCTTTTGCTAACGAATATGCCCCTATTTGCCCTGGAGTAATCAGTTGTTGACTAATCATATCTTCTG
>NZ_JBFUJN010000134.1:0-587 GCF_056401335.1 Rhodococcus sp. P4_F3_2 | reverse complement strand
TGTCACTATAGGTCCAGCTGGCGAGAATTGGCGAACTGTAATGATGGCATCTTGAACTGGGGCACCTGTTTGCTCATTAGTAATCGTACCTGTAATTGTACCTGGAAGAGGAGTAAGGGAAACATCTCTAGATACTGTTTCTCCTGGTGTAAGAGTTAACGTTTGTGTCTCCGTTGCGAAATTTGGTGTTGATATTATAATAGTAACTTCCCCTGCTGGTAGGTTGGTAAGCTGAAAGTTTCCATTAAGGTCTGTCACAGTATTTGCGGAGACCTGCCCATTTATTACTGCTGTTACTGAAACACCTTGAAGTGACGTGCTTGTTTGTTGGCTTGAAACTTGCCCTGTTACTATGGCAGGGGTTGGAGTCAATGGAATTGTAACAGAGGTGGCTTGATTAGCCACAACTATGGTAGAAATAGTGTTTACTCCAAAGTCAGAAGCTTCTGCACTAATGGAATAAGATCCTGGTGCTAAATTTGAAATGGTAAATGTACCATTAGACAACGCTGTTATTGATTGTATAAGGAGTTGATTCTCGTCAAATAAACGGATAAAGATATTTGATCCTGTAATCGGATTTCCAC
>NZ_JBFUJN010000133.1:0-588 GCF_056401335.1 Rhodococcus sp. P4_F3_2 | reverse complement strand
CCGTGGGTACCAATGTGAACCAGATTGCGAGATGGTGCAATGCACGAGACATTGAGCAATTGAGTGAACAGGAGCTTGAGAGATTGGTATACAATCTTGAGGAAATCAAAAAGGGACTGGCTGCAGCATGGCAACAATTAAGCTGAGTACGACGAAAAACGCCAATGCTTTACTGAAGTACGCTGAGAAGCGCGCTGAAGTGTCAAATTCGCTTGATTGCGACGTGKACTATGTAAGGAACCAATTTAAAGCTACAAGGGAAATATGGGGCAAAAGCGGTGGTATACAAGCCCATCATGTGATCCAGTCGTTTAAGCCAGATGAAGTGGATCCCCAGCAAGCGAATAAAATTGGATTACAACTGGCTGAGAAGATGGCAAAAGGTCACGAGGTGGCCGTCTACACGCACACGGATAAGGATCACATTCATAATCACATTGTTATCAATGCTGTGAACTATGAGGATGGCCGAAAGTTTCATGCCCATGGCAAAGAAGCTATTGACCATGGGCGCAAAATAAGTGATGAACTGTGTAAGGAATATGGTCTTTCTATTGTAGAAGAACGCTCGGCCGATGTTCGGTACAC
>NZ_JBFUJN010000132.1:0-594 GCF_056401335.1 Rhodococcus sp. P4_F3_2 | reverse complement strand
GCTCTTAAATGAGCATCTTTTTTATGTTCTAAAAGTTGCTTACTTACAATATATTGATAATCCATGTAATTCACTTTCAGATGCTCTTGATTGAGCGTCTTTTTTTATGTTCTAAACTCCACATAATGCTAATATCCTTTATGGACCCGTTTTTTTCACCACTTGAAAACTTGACGCTCTTAGCTGGGCGATTTTTTACCTTCTAAATGATGGACAATCACCATAAGGTTTATAGAAGACCTTTTCCCATGACAAGATGCTCTCGGCAGGGCATCTTTTTTATTTCTACTAAACTGTTACATTAAGTTCTTCCATTCTATTAAAATCCTTACAAATTATTATTTAGTTTGTAAAACTTACTATTTTAAGTAATAATTAGTCTATCTAATATAGAAGAGGTGATGAGAATGGTAACGAAAGGTTTAACTCCATCTGCTTTAGTTAAAGACCTAATTGCTTTACCTACACCAGTTTGTAAAACTTACTATTTTAAGTAATAATTAGTCTATCTAATATAGAAGAGGTGATGAGAATGGTAACGAAAGGTTTAACTCCATCTGCTTTAGTTAAAGACCTAATTGCTTTACCTACACC
>NZ_JBFUJN010000131.1:0-600 GCF_056401335.1 Rhodococcus sp. P4_F3_2 | reverse complement strand
GTTACAACCATTGCTATTGTAGTGGGGATTATTGCCGCGAACTTATTTCACCCTGGTGCAGGGGTTGATATGGGACATATTGAAAAAAGCGATATTTCTCAATATGAGGCAACGGCAAAAACGTCTGAAAGTACAGGGATTGCTCAAGAGCTTCTTCATATTGTTCCGACAAACGTCTTTCAATCGGTAGCAGAAGGCGATCTTTTACCAATCATTTTATTTTCCGTACTGTTTGGTGTAGGCGTAGCTTCGATTGGAGAGAGAGGAAAACCTGTTTTAGCCTTTTTTGAAGGCGTCTTGGATGCAATGTTTTGGGTAACTAATTTGGTGATGAAGTTTGCTCCAGTAGGTGTATTTGCACTTATTGGTGTTAATATTATAAAGTTTGGTGTCGGATCACTTATTCCATTAGGAAAATTAGTGTTCGCCGTTTACTTCACCATGATTTTCTTTGTGCTTGTGGTTCTTGGAATTATTGCTAAAATGGCTGGAACAAGCATGTTTACGCTGATAAAAGTGTTAAAAGACGAGCTGCTTCTTGCTTTTACAACGGCAAGTTCAGAAGCCGTTTTACCGTCTCTTATCAAAAAGATGGAAGAC
>NZ_JBFUJN010000130.1:0-605 GCF_056401335.1 Rhodococcus sp. P4_F3_2 | reverse complement strand
CAATCAAGATATTGAATCGCAAATTATGTTTATTCGAAAACCAGAGTTTGCTTTTTGTTATCACTTATTGATGGACAGGAAAAATGAAATGTATTTCATCGGTGAATACGTGTAAAAAGAGATTCATTTTCTTAAATAAATAAAAAATATGGTGTTGCTGAGGAGCGATGTGAAGCAATTAACTATTGTTTTAAAGAGAATTCCCTTTGTTCGTTGGAAAATTGAGTGCTTCTGATTTTATAAATTTAACTGAAAAGGAGAAGGAGGATATTTAAATGCCAAACTATGTTATTATATCTCTTATCGCAACCTTCGTAATTATTATTGTCTTTCAAGGAATTAGTAGGATGAATAAAAAACTAGAGAGGGACTATATTACGAAGAGTCCAGGGAAAATTAAAGAGTATATAAAGAGAAATGAAGAACTTTTAGAAAAAACAAATAAACTAAATAAGAAAATACTTAATTTTTTAACCTTCACCATTATTGCAGTGATTGCTGTATTTATTTTATTTCTGGTTTTTACACCTATGTTTTTCATGGCATCTTTATTCGCATTTACTCTACTAATTTTAAATATTACCTTGAGAAGTAGCCTAGAGGAT
>NZ_JBFUJN010000129.1:0-609 GCF_056401335.1 Rhodococcus sp. P4_F3_2 | reverse complement strand
CTTCTTTTGGTCTCTTGAGGATGGGGGGATTTCTTTCTTGACTCTGTCATTTTAATACCTCCCTGTTCCTAATATATAAAGCCAAATACATCTCCTCCTATAGGTGGAATAGTTTATTTACTTTTATCCTAACGAAGATGATCTCAAACCTATACTTATAGAATTTTTGATTCGATTATAAAGATAAATAAAATGAGAGAAGAGACCTTAAACAAGAAAAAAACACCATGATTAATTGGTTTTTGCACAAAAACATTTGAGTTTGAATTAGATATAATCACGAGATAATCTACAAGTTAAATTGAACGATCTGCTTTTAAAATTTAATAGTGTTCAAGCTTACAACTGATACCCAAAAATACAGGTTTATTAAGCTATCACATAGGGAAAATGGTTTCAAAATTAAAATAAAAATAGAGAGGAGGAAGTAGAATGCGACAAAAAACACTTATTTCTGGTCTTGCTATTTCAACAGTAAGCGTAGGGATTACAACTTATTTATTGAAGGATAAATCAAACTTAGATAAGGTAAAAGGGTTTGTTCGAAGTGTAAAAAAAGCTATTTCATGTGAATCATCGACCAAAAAATTGGCCTCATTTCCCATACAC
>NZ_JBFUJN010000128.1:0-613 GCF_056401335.1 Rhodococcus sp. P4_F3_2 | reverse complement strand
CTTCAATACCTGATGCTACTGCTTCTTCCACAATGTATTGAATCGTTGGTTTATCTACAATTGGCAGCATTTCTTTAGGCTGTGCTTTTGTAGCCGGCAAAAAGCGTGTCCCTAATCCAGCTGCTGGAATAATAGCTTTACGAATTTTCACTTACTTTTCCTCCTGTCAATGTCAATCGTGCTTATTGGTTATAGTATAGTAAGTCTGCGATTGAGTATGTACACAAAGTCATGTTGAATCCATTTCTTTTTATAAAGAGTCATRTTGGATTCTGCTTTATCATAACAAAAGATTTTGTATAATTCTATTTTTATCATTTATAATGAAAAGAAAATTAATCACTTATAAATATAATTTTATGCTCCACTTATGTATAGAAAGGAATGGGATTATGAGTTCGTTTTCAGATCACTTACAGCACCAATTTATACAGCATTTCCCGTACAGTGATGCACGCTATCGCACAAATGCCCAAGCAGGGCTAGACCTTTACCGTACTGGGATTATGAGTTCGTTTTCAGATCACTTACAGCACCAATTTATACAGCATTTCCCGTACAGTGATGCACGCTATCGCACAAATGCCCAAGCAGGGCTAGACCTTTACCGTAC
>NZ_JBFUJN010000127.1:0-616 GCF_056401335.1 Rhodococcus sp. P4_F3_2 | reverse complement strand
CGAATAAATTTAGCTAAATGCATTCACAGAATAAAAATTCCTCTTTATTCTGTTTTCCTATATAGGATTAAAATGATTTCCCTTCCTTGTTTTTACGCTCAGAAGGTTARTTASAKATTAAAGRATRTCTAATGTARCTAAGATAGCGATTAATACTTGTAATAGTACTTGAAGGTTTACAGCGATATCTGTGTCAGTAGCTGTAACATTTACATTTGTAGAGTTTTCAATAATTGTTTTTTGAGAATTTTTTTGTTTAATACCTGAAACTTGTTTTAACTCTTGCATAACGCCGTTTCCTTGCTCATTATCCCCAATTGAAATACGAATCACTACTGCAATAGCTATCTGTAAAGCAGCTTGAATAGTAGCAGCAACTTGAGTATCTGTGGTTTGTACCCTAACGCCTTCTGAGTCTTTAACAATAATTTTTTCAAAAGATTGTTGTTCAGTCTTAGCAATTTGATCTGCTTCCTGCCAAACATCGTCACCGCTGAATCGTTTATTTTCACAGTGGTCTAACGCTCTCCATTTTCTTCCAGTCATGTTTTTTCACCTCTTTTAATTTTTAATTAAAGAATGCCGACAAGCACAATAATAGCAATTAGTACTTGTA
>NZ_JBFUJN010000126.1:0-626 GCF_056401335.1 Rhodococcus sp. P4_F3_2 | reverse complement strand
TTTAATAAGCAAGATAATTAAGGCTTTTAGTTAMCATAATCAAAATTATCGGAAATCAATTATTTAACGGGTGCTATAACATCGGTAATTAGCAAAATAAAAAAGATAAGTCCTACAAGGAGGTAAAGTAAAGAAGCCTTAAAGGCTGGACCATTTCTAAAGCGAAATTCCTCCCTTTCTTGAACAATCCCAGTTCGAGCACTATTCTGGGCATCAATAAACCTCGATATAGTACTACCATTACTAGTGAACCAAGCTAGACAAACTGAACAAAATAAACCTGTAAAAAACATAATTTCGATAAAACGAATTGATAATTTCCAAGATATCAAGAACGTAAAAATACTTTCAATAATTAAAGTCAATACTGCAATGAAAACAGTCTTTTTCATTTAGATCCCCTTCCTATATACGCTCATACCCATATATCCTAATTTTAACAAAATATGTTTATTTGTGGTTCTGTTTTTAGTGTATATCRTATACAAWSSTAGTTAACATAATSWCTCTTTCCGGAACACAWCACAAAAAGAACCCCTTATGGCAGAAGGGGTTTCGCTAAGAGTGTGTTTCTGTCTTATGCAGCTTTTTATACATCCTTGACGCGTAAGGGTTTTATGCAAGGG
>NZ_JBFUJN010000125.1:0-629 GCF_056401335.1 Rhodococcus sp. P4_F3_2 | reverse complement strand
ACTCTTTAATGTCTGACATGTCTTGATAAAGAGTCCCGCCGTAAGCAACGTTCAAAATTTGTAAGCCGCGGCAAATCGCTAACACCGGCTTTCCTTGATCGATCACATGCTTTAACAATAGCTGTTCAGACTGATCTCGTGCTAAAAAAGGTGAACCCGTTTTGGTTGTCGGTTCTTCTCCGTATAAAAGGGGATTAACGTCTTGACCACCTGATAAAATCAACCCGTCTATACTTTCTGCCTGCGCTTTAATCATTTCTTCATCTTTTAGCACTGGCAAGATAAAAGGAATTCCGCCGCTGAGCGCTGTTGATTCGATATAGTCATTATTCACATACGCTCGCTTATAGCCTGGAAAGCGTCCTCCTTGATCCACAATAATGCTTCCTGATATGCCAATTAAAAATCCCACTGTTGTTTTCTCCTTTTTGTTAAATTACCATTTCTTGAGATGTTCTTTCTTTTTTACTGCGTTGATAAAGTGTGTTCAATCTCTTGCTTTATAAGAAATAAATGGTTCTTTTGTTCAACTATTATACATATATACCATATTTACTTAATAGAAAATGGTATAATAGCCTCTGTATGTTAAAAATACTAATTGCCAAAGGTAGAAGGTAGTGCTACAA
>NZ_JBFUJN010000124.1:0-639 GCF_056401335.1 Rhodococcus sp. P4_F3_2 | reverse complement strand
AGCGTATACAGCGTTTGAGCCGATGTGTCTCGAAAGGGACTCGCACGATTCTTAGGGGAGGCAGGGGCAGTAATGCCCCTAACTTACCCGACTTATTTGATAATAATTATATTTTAGCTTTTAACTAATTCAATCAGTTAAACTTTTTATACTTATAGAACTTTAAATCCTGTTTAAAAAGTTCTGTACATAGGTCAATTGTTTCTTCGTCATAGAACTTTTCATAACTTGGTAAATGACTATTAGAGATTATATCTTTAGATAAGATTTTTTCTGAATATTTCTCTAAACTATCTTCATTCTTAATTAGAGAAGATTTATGATGTGGTGATTGAACGAGTAAATCAATTGGAGAGGTCAATAAGTTATAGTAATCTTCAATATAGAATATATGTTTTTCGAAGTCTTCTAAATATATATATTGTTTTACTAGGTGTTCCTCTCCCTCTATATATTGTTGAGCAATATGTCCATCAATCGATAGAATATCACAGCCTACTTTTTTTAAAGCATAGAGAAATTGTTTAAAAGATATACCTTTAAAATTATTCATTTTAATTATTCTTGTAAATTCTTGGAAAAATTTAGCATTATGACTATTATTTGGAGTTCCAAAATGTAATATGTGTAAGAAGGAAC
>NZ_JBFUJN010000123.1:0-640 GCF_056401335.1 Rhodococcus sp. P4_F3_2 | reverse complement strand
GAATCACGCTTGATAAAGCTTGCATTCAATGAACCTGATTTAATTTCCACAGATTCGCCTTTTGTTTGATACTCTTCACTTGGTGGTTGGATCTTACCTTTATATAACCAAACATACTTATAACCACCATCTGTTGTCTCAGAGCGCCATCCTAAAGCAATATATGGCTGATTGGCTGAGTCACCTTCTAAAAGGACACCATTAGAATCAATTCTCCACCCGAAAATTTCAGCTGCTACTTCTTTTTCTAATGCATCAATACCTAATTCAAGTTCTAATAACCCTTGTGATGTAACAACTACAGATGGACCATCATCAGAGAAGAAAGGCGTAATAGAACCATTTGGATTTAAGTTACCAGTTACTGCTCCAGCTAAAGATTTAGGTGGAGCATATGTTGTAAGCCCACCTTTAACGTCTTCTAATAACTTTGCATAGAACAAATCTTTCATACCAATAGGCATTTTTTTAGCTTTTTCCATTGTGTAATACCTCCAATTATTGTTTTAAGACATAATAAAAACGCAAACCTTTATGATAGATTTGCGTGTCTGCCTCATATAAATCTGCTGCTCCTTTTTTATTGAACCCAGCAGCTATTAACATTTTCTTTACTTTTTCAGATAGATCAGTGTATACA
>NZ_JBFUJN010000122.1:0-641 GCF_056401335.1 Rhodococcus sp. P4_F3_2 | reverse complement strand
CAAGCACTCGTGCCAGGAGTGCTTGTATCTTTATTATGAGCATTTTAATTAATTTTATTTATAATTGTTTAACTTTAATTTCTGAAAACAAAATAGCACCTMACARGRAAAGGTGCTATTTCGCAAAAGAAACRTACAAAGWGTACCAGATRATAGTTTGAGCRGATGGGAATARATCAGCTCATGAGTATTATTTATCTTTTCTTGCATTTTATACATGTTTTAATAGTAAAAAGCACCCTGCTAGGTGTCAGGATGCTTTTCACTCGATTCTGCAAAAGGTATTTAAATGAAACATTATAGGAGAAGGCCAACTTGGAGTAATTGACCATTATTAGTATGTGTTTCTTTTTTTACTTTATACATGAAATAAAAAAGACACTGACGAATCAGTATCCCTTCTAGTACTTGAATATTATTATAAGACAATTTCTACAGAGCGAAGCTCATCAAACTTTCGTTCAAGTTCTCCGTTAATTCTAATAGTAGCATTCATTTCTTTATTAGTTCTAAGTAACTTAATTAAATTCTCTTCACTAGAGATATTGTATTATCTTCTATAGGCCACTCTACAGTCATACCATCTTTAAAATTAAATAAAAGTTGCACATTATCACCTCCCCGTCTAACAATACGACGAG
>NZ_JBFUJN010000121.1:0-643 GCF_056401335.1 Rhodococcus sp. P4_F3_2 | reverse complement strand
TCTTTATACTATGAAAAGTTTTCTAAGAAGAAGCTTCCTCTGTTGATACAACTGTACTGAATTGGTCAAATAAGCGTTATTCTCTGACATTTTACCATAGGTAGAAGGAACGGATACGTACGTACGCAGAACAGCATTTTAATGAACAAAAAAGGGATGTGAATGATCCCTATGGATACGCGTAAAAATGAAGGTTCTTTTAACTATCATTATTAAGCGAACTCTTTACTGTTTTTCTAATAAAAAAGGTTAATCAGCAAAAGCTAATTAACCTCGTTAAATAGTGCAATTTCACCCAGTTCTCTCAGTTGAACTGTCTCGTGTTACCTGCAAGTTTCCGGAGCGTTTTAATTTGTTCCACCCTACTTTTGTTCCTTTTAATGCAGCTAAAACTGCCTTCCAAGCTACCCATAGTAATAAGTAGCGATACACAATTCTTTGTATCACTAGAGCAATCAATGGTTTACTGCTTATTCGCTCTAATCTAAAGGCCACTAAGCAAACAAGAAAATCAACAATAAAGTAGCACCCGTATAGAAGAGACGAATGTTTCAGATCTCCAGTACATAGCCTCAAAACAAATAAAAGGTCTAAAAATGGTGCAAATAAAGGAAAAATGAATTGAAACAGCAGCATATTAGGA
>NZ_JBFUJN010000120.1:0-644 GCF_056401335.1 Rhodococcus sp. P4_F3_2 | reverse complement strand
GATTTACAGAATAGGGAAGAGGAGCAACCAATAAATAGATTGTGTATTTTATGGGACTTTAAATAATAGATGTTAGATCACTTATAGGCTTCTGAAAACTTCGTAAACGGTCCTTGTTTCATGCGTTTTATATTGTAGAAACTAACTATTTATTAAAAATAAGGAGGATTGTATGGATCTTATTGTTATTCTTTTATCTTTAGGACTGCTTATGTTTATTGCTTATCGAGGATTTTCAGTAATTCTTTTTGCGCCGCTTTGTGCGTTGTTTGCAGTTTTGTTGACTGAGCCATCATACGTACTCCCTTTCTTTTCTAATATTTTCATGGAAAAGATGGTTGGTTTTGTTAAGTTATATTTTCCGGTGTTCCTTTTAGGAGCTATATTTGGAAAAATAGTTGAAATGTCTGGAGTGGCAAAATCTATTGCTCAAACTATAATCAGTTGGGTGGGACCTAAACGAGCAATTTTAGCTACTGTACTACTAAGTGCAATACTGACTTATAGTGGTGTAAGTTTGTTTGTTGTTGCTTTTGCTGTTTACCCGTTTGCTTCCAACATATTTCGTGAATCAAATATTCCCAAACGCCTGCTCCCCGCAACTATTATTTTAGGGGGCGCAACATTTACGATGGATGCCTTAC
>NZ_JBFUJN010000119.1:0-658 GCF_056401335.1 Rhodococcus sp. P4_F3_2 | reverse complement strand
TCCTTACATGGTCCGGTTTTATCTAAAAAATTCGAGGTAAGTTGCTTATTCCCTTTTATTTAATAAAATTTGAATGCCTAAAATATCTATTTTATATATAAAGAATGTAGATTTGGCCGTCAAACAACTGGGATTAAATTAAGAAAGGAATATTTTACTTCTTTTACATATTCAAACTTCATTGCATAAAGAAATAGGGTTTATTATTAGAATTTATTTTAAAGGATGGGGATCACCAAAATAAGCACGACTGGAAGGTTGAACTTAACTGCTTAATGATCTCTTTACTCAATTAATTAAAGGAATTATTACCGAAGACAATTGATGAACTTTATTAAAAGGAAAACAATTTTAAGGTAGACAATTGGATTAGAAAAGGGTTATGCAGGAGGGAAAACTCTAAATAAATATAAAAAAGTGGCTCAATCAATAGTTTGTAATATATTGGTCGTTAATACAAAAGTGGAATACATTTACTTTTATATTAATGGAAAAATTAACAATAACGGTCACAGGTGATGACAGATGGATGTATACAAAACAGTTACAAAGGAGATTTTAATTACAGAAGTGGAGATTATGAAGGAAAGGATGATTGTTACAGGGCTAGAGAAAGGGGTTAATAGTTATAATACAATTAAAATGAGTGGAATAATGG
>NZ_JBFUJN010000118.1:0-661 GCF_056401335.1 Rhodococcus sp. P4_F3_2 | reverse complement strand
CCATTGTAGTGCTCTGTATTTTCTTAGTTCTAAGTATAGGTGGTTATATCTGGCGCAGTAATGATTTAGCATCACAATCCACTGCTTCACAAGCTTCATTATCTGGGCAATTAAAGGATTTTATTAACATTGAAAATGATATGCTCAAGGATGTAAATTCAAAAAACTTTACTGCAACGAAAAAAGGAGCAGACGATTTAGAACATCAGTGGGACTCATCAGAAGCTAAACTTAGAAAAATAGACGGTTCTAAATGGACCAAGATCGATGGAACTATTGATGTTGTATTAGCAGCAGCTCGTTCATCCACCCCTGATGTCAATAAGTGCAAATCAGCACTTAATAATTCACTGACTGCACTAAACGCAGCTAATAAATAAAAAAGGGGTCGCAGACTGCGATCTCTTTTTTATTACAAATATGGGATTTTATTATCATATTTAAATGCGAAATCAGGTGTAAATTGGAAGTTTACCTAAAATTGATACTTTTTATTTTCATAACATATGACTAAAATACGAATTCTACAGCAAAAGTCAGATAGTTGGTGCTTAGAGAGCCTAACTATTATGTATTTCTCATTCCTATTATAAACCTTCTTACTTTCTATAAAGAAAGATACTCGCAGACGAATTAAATAGAAAGGTAAGCACCTAGTTCC
>NZ_JBFUJN010000117.1:0-664 GCF_056401335.1 Rhodococcus sp. P4_F3_2 | reverse complement strand
TACAAGCCCACCATGTGATTCAATCGTTTAAGCCAGATGAAGTAGATTCTGGGAAAGCTAATGAAATTGGGTTACAACTGGCTGAGAAGTTAGCGAAAGGTCACGAGGTGACCGTCTATACGCATACAGACAAGGATCACATTCATAACCACATCGTCATTAATGCCGTGAACTATGAGGATGGTCGTAAGTTTCATGCACATGGCCAAGAGGCTATTGACCATGTGCGCAAAATAAGTGATGAACTATGCAAGGAACATGGACTTTCCGTTGTAGAAGAGCGTTCGGCCGATGTTCGGTACACATTAGCTGAACAGTCATTGCTTCAAAAAGGTGAGTCGAGTTGGAAAGATGAAATTCGGACGGTCGTCGACTTTTCAAAAGAACAAGCAACTAGTTTTGAAGACTTCGAGGAACGTTTAAAAGACCAAGGTGTCCAAGCAACGCTACGAGGTAAAAACATCACGTATGAGCATCTAGAATCGAATAAAAAGGTACGTGGCACCAAATTAGGGTTGGCGTACGAAAAGGAGACGATTTTACATGGCTTTGAAAGACAAGTTACAAGAGAAAGAGAGACAAGAAATTCAGCAACAACAGTCAACCGAGGACTTGAAGAGGATATACGAAGAAATGATTTTGCGTCTCAGAGCGACGGAGGGCT
>NZ_JBFUJN010000116.1:0-671 GCF_056401335.1 Rhodococcus sp. P4_F3_2 | reverse complement strand
CAAAAAAAGACTTCAGGCATATAGCTAAAATCTTTTTTTATGTCTATTTATGATTGTTGAGCAAATGTTAACAGATACTCATCTTGCATTAAAACTTCGTAATCTTGTTCACCATTTCTTACGACGTGTACAGGGACTGTTTTTGCAGGAAGTAATTCAACTGGCTCACGATAGCGTTTTGCCACTCCGTTAATAAGTTCGTTTACTAACTGCTCGTTACTCAGCTCACCCGCCTGATATTTTTCTGCAAGTGGTGTCATGACTTCCGCTAATACACTTGCATCGTTAAATCCTTGAATTTCGACTTGTACGACGTACGCATCATCTTCATCACTATACGCTGCATCTTTAATTTTATATTTTGTAGATGAAAGAGCTTTTAGAAAAGCGCTGCTTACTTCGTTTAACTGCTCGTCGGTTATRTTTGAGCTCAATGATGATAAAGCACCTTTAAAATTCGTTTCAAAAAACTCTACAAACGAACTCTTTTGGAACTCCCCTTTTTCTTCTACCTGTTTCTTATCTTGCTGATTYGGATGTTTAGCAACAAATTGATCTGTATTTTGATAAACAGTTGCTTGAATTAAAGCATCCACGTATTGTCCTGCTTCCTTGGCATAGGCAGCTTGCTTTTCCTTACTTGGCGTTTCGGTGCTGCTATCTTTAGAAGC
>NZ_JBFUJN010000115.1:0-689 GCF_056401335.1 Rhodococcus sp. P4_F3_2 | reverse complement strand
GCCTGTAACTGGGCTTCCCTGAATATCAATTATACTTCCAGAAATCGTTCCCACCAGAGGAGATAAAGTTATATCTGCTTGTGTGACTTGATCACTGACTACGATTGCTCCGACTGTATTAAGCGCAAAGTCAGTAGTAGATCCAGTAATTACGTAAGAACCGGGCTGTAAACCTTTTACAGTATAATTTCCAATTTCATCGGTTGTCGTTGAGGCGACAATTACAGGGATGCCAGCAACAGTTCTAACAATGGCAATTGCTCCTACAATTGGTGTACCTGTGGCAGCACTCAATATTTGCCCAGTAATACTGCCAGGATTGGCTGTTAAGGTAAAATCAGTGCCTGTTGCTACTTGACCTGGAGTTAAAATGACCCCTCCAAGTTGAGTGGCGAATCCTGGGGCAGTAACAATAATCTTTTGATTTCCTTGTGGTAAATCAGTAACAGAAAAGTTTCCAAGTTCATCTGTAACGACTGTGGCAAGTACGGTTTCATTTTGATCCAGTATCCTTACAGTAGCATTTGGAATAGGAGATCCAGTGTCGGATGTAATAGTTCCCGAAACGGTTGATGGATCTGGAGTCAAAATAATATCTGATGAAATTGTTTGATTGGAAAGCACAGTAACACCAGTAGATGAAGAAGCATAGGTCCCAAATGAAGCAGTGAGAGTATACGTACCAGGAG
>NZ_JBFUJN010000114.1:0-696 GCF_056401335.1 Rhodococcus sp. P4_F3_2 | reverse complement strand
GGCTTCTTTTATATTTCTGATGAAAATAAAATCCATAAAAAAAGAAGCTGTTGTTTTAAACAACAGCTTCTTTTTTTTATGGATTTTACTTATCAATCATAATAACTAAAACTTACAAAATTTGTGCTTCCAGTTGTTTTCGCTTCAGCATAAACTTTCTTTTTACCTGAGCCTATGCCTCTAAAAGTCGCGTTACCTGTAGAAGACACTACTTCTGTATCGAAATATTTTCCATCTACATATAAGTCGATAATTATACTTCCACCAGTTCTATTTGAAGTAACCCTAACTTGATAATCCCCGCCACCAGAAGTTAATGTAGATAATTTATGATAGCTTCTACTAATTGATACACCAGGATCAGATCCGATATGATCAAACGTTCCTCCTGCTGCACTAGCTGATCCAACATTTGTTCCAATAATAGCAATGATAGCAACAATTGCTAATGATAAAAACTTTTTAATCTTTGACAAAATAAAACATCCTTTCTTAATTATACTAATAATTCATTAATTTGTTAGACAAGTAAATATTATAAACCAATAATTTCATAAATCAATAGTTTATTTCCATTTTATGAATAAAAAAGTATCCCCCTATTCTTATAGGGAGATACTTTTTAAACAAAATATTTAAAACCAAGTACAATAAATAACATAAGAAATAAAAAAATCACTACATATTTAATAATAT
>NZ_JBFUJN010000113.1:0-697 GCF_056401335.1 Rhodococcus sp. P4_F3_2 | reverse complement strand
GAGTTATCGTCACAGAGCTCCGTTGCTAAAACAAATGTATACAGCAATCTTTCGCTTGAGCAAGTAATTAATCTCTTTGAACAAGATCAAAGTCTTGCGTCATATGCTAAATACGGCAAGCAGTTCTTTAGTAATGACAAATTTAATTACTTGAAATTAGAAGATAGCAGCAAGGACGACATCACTGCTATGGTAAATAAAATAGAGCTGTGAGGTTACAAAAATGAAAAAGATATTATTTGCAGGACATGATTTGAAATTTGCACGTATCATTATGGACCGTTTGGCAAGCCGTCCTGGGTTTGAAATTAAAACGGAYGAGTGGAGTGGCCATAATGCTCATGATGAAGARCAKAGCCAAGCTTGCTTAGAATGGGCCGACGTTATTGTTTGCGAATGGGGACTTGGAAATGCAGTGTGGTATTCTCATCATAAAAAGCCTCATCAGCAGTTAATTGTACGCATGCATCTTCAAGAGCGTGATACGATTTACCCTCATAGTTTTAACATGGAAAATATCGATAAAATTATCGCGATTTCTCCATATGTATATGAAGAGTTTTATCGAACGTTTAATTTTCCGCGTGAAAAGATGACGATGATTTATAACGTAGTCGATACAGAAAAAGTGGATGGTTCTAAAACGGAAGACGCTAAGTATCATTTAGGCATTATTGGAATTTGTCCGCAGCGAAAG
>NZ_JBFUJN010000112.1:0-703 GCF_056401335.1 Rhodococcus sp. P4_F3_2 | reverse complement strand
GTTTATAAATGTAGGAAATGCAAGAGAGAAATCCACAGTTGAATTTCGAAATTCGTCACAACAGCTAGAGACTTTGTACATAGGGAAAAGAGAAAGTGACAAGATGATACGTTTGTATGATAAAAAGGTCGAACAAATGAAAAAGGGTAATGAGGTTGATCAACCCTACTGGTGGAGATTAGAGTTTGAACTTAAGAGAGAAACAGTGGACGAGTTCGCTGATGTGTTTGAAACTTTACAGATAAAAAAGCCCGACTTAAAAGAAATTGAAAAAATACAAGATAGAGCGATGCTTTACTATCTCCGTGATCACCCAGAAGAATGGGCTGAGCTTGGGAATTCAACTAAATCGAAATATAGAAAGATGCTAAGAGAAATAAAAAATGAAAATATGACTCCTCTTTTTAAAAAGGAATTGAAGAAGAAAAAAGCCGAGTTGCTGGAACAACTCGACGGATGGTTCAAAAATCAATATAGAATTTTCGAAAATTGTTGATTTTGATAGCACTATTATAATCTAAAATACAGGTAATATTCCAGTAGTAAATATTACTGTCGGAGCCTTACAACGAGAATAGTGTCGAGAATTTACGAATAGATATATAGTATGAATATAGATAAGACCGCCTTATACACTGATACATAATGGGCGGTCTTTGTTATACTTATACTACTTTTTATTTAAGAATGGTGTGAGTATAAC
>NZ_JBFUJN010000111.1:0-705 GCF_056401335.1 Rhodococcus sp. P4_F3_2 | reverse complement strand
CGCCAGTACAAATATATTTGGAAAAATCATCATTAGATCTTAAAACTATCGATACAATACTATAAATTAGGAGCATGAAAACGGAAATTACTATGCTGGATCCTATGAAACCGTAATCTTCCCCAATTGCTCCAAAAATAAAATCAGAATGTTTTTCTGGTACATAAACTACACCTTGTCCGAAGCCTTTGCCCGATACTGTTCCCGATCCTATGGCTGTAATTGTTCTCATATAGTTATAAGATAAACTACTTGCATATTCTTCAGGGTTAATCCAAGAATATATCCTATTGAATTGATGGGGTTGAACACCAAAATAATCTTTTAAAATTTCAGCATGATATAAAACCATATAAAAAGCTGTACCAAAGATAGCACCGACTGTACCAAAGACAGCAGTTAATATTTTCCAACTTATCCCTGAAATAAAAACTAATCCTAGAAAAATAGCTATTAATACCAAGGAGGTACCCATATCAGGTTGAAGCATAATTAAACCTATTGGAATAATAGTAAAAACGGTTAATTTTAATAGCAATTTGATATCTGACTCAATGGTACGTACTCTAAATTTTTCATTATGAACTACATTGATTCTGCTTAAGGTGAAAATCAGCGTCATTTTCATAAATTCAGATGGTTGAATTGATCCAAGACCAGGTAAAACAAACCAACTTTTAGCACCATTCCGTGTAGGAGCTATAG
>NZ_JBFUJN010000110.1:0-716 GCF_056401335.1 Rhodococcus sp. P4_F3_2 | reverse complement strand
ATGAAGCAGGGGCTCAATATCGTTTTTATATTGGAGCTGAAAAGAATCAATTAGAAGCGATTAAGTCTAACTTTCATAGTGTCTATCCGAATTTAACGTTTTTCCCTGCGGATAACTTAGAGTTTCCAAATAAAAAAGCAGTTGGAGGACGACTGAAATTAAAAAGCAATAACTTGAAAAAGTCATTGCCACTCTCACGCTATAAGTCAGATCAGTTGCCAGGCATCATTTCACATATGAAAGCTGATACGTGGTTGCAAGTCGGATTTACGCCTAACTATGGATGGAAGCTTCGAAAAGCCATTCAGAAGCTGGAAGAGGACTTGAAAGGGGATAAACCTTTTAAAGATCATTCAGCCTTTGATAAGGAAGAGTTAGCGAGCTTAAAGCATCGTTATTCTGGAAATGAGGTTGCTTTTGATTGTACCGTGTCGATAGCTTCCGAATACTATCCGGGTGTACCGGTTGTCAAAAGTATGGCAAACGCCATTCACTCCGTTTTAAACAATGTGAATGAACTGAAATATAAGAAATGGAAAAAGGCCGTGCAATGGTATCCGACAGGGACGCCTTACAACATGATCTGGACGGGAAGCGAACTTGCAAACCTTCTTCATTTACCGCACTTTGATGAACGAAACTTAATGCAGAAGCTCGCGAAAGAGATACCACATTCGAAACGTGGGGAGGAATTACTTCCAGATCATGTTCTAAGT
>NZ_JBFUJN010000109.1:0-720 GCF_056401335.1 Rhodococcus sp. P4_F3_2 | reverse complement strand
GCTTAAACCGGCTATTAGAAGAAGCCGGCTTAAATTAAGCTTCTTTTTTCCTCCAACATTTTCTGCACAGCAATCTGAACTGCTTTCCCTTCAGTGACTCTTGAGCCTTTTTCTTTCGTTAAAGCTAATGCTAATTCTTTAATTTGAATATTAGCTTCAGGCTCGATCCTTAATAATTTTCTTTCTGTTTTAGCTTTTTCTTCAGCCATATTAATCACCTTCACTTTTTGGTTACATTGGTAACCATTATATCCTTATTCTAAATTTTGGTCAACGAACTAATAATTACCCAAAACAAAAAAATGCAAGTGTCCTAAGTGTCCAGGACACTTAGGACGGACAGGACGGACAGGACAGACAGGACAGAGGACAACCAGGACGTCCAGGACACTTAGGACAGACAGGATATTTAAACTTTAATAACGAATATTTAATTAAACAAAGGAGGGATAGTTTTGCTAAAAGTGGTCCCTACAGAAAAAACGTATGAAGCTTCTATTTTTGCTGAAAAATTAAGAGTGAGTTCATCAACTTTAAGAAACTACAAAAGTCAATTTGCTAAAGTTGGCGTGACTTTCAGAAACCATAAAGGAAAAACCATCTACACAGAAAATGATCTTTTGCTTTTCAATAAAATGCTAAATCTACATAAACAAGGCGGCAAGACAATTAAAGACTGCGTCCTGTGTGCTGTCCAGGACAGTCAGGACAGCACACAGG
>NZ_JBFUJN010000108.1:0-722 GCF_056401335.1 Rhodococcus sp. P4_F3_2 | reverse complement strand
GGACTATAGAATGTCGAAGTACAAAAAAGCACTCCAACAAAATAATATTATTCAAAGTATGTCCCGTAAGGGAAACTGTCTAGATAATGCCGTCATAGAGAATTTCTTTGGCTTATTGAAGTCAGAGCTTTTATACCTTCAAYAATTTAAAGATATGGACCATTTTGAGAGAGMGCTAAAAGAATATRTACAYTACTACAATAACACTCGMATTAAGGAAAAATTGAAAGGCATGAGTCCAGTCGAATACCGTACTCAAGCCAACTACGTTGCTTAAATATMAATTGTCTAACTTTTTGGGTTCAGTYCATTTCYAAGKRTTCTCTTTTTGCGTKTGTTCCGGAAAGAGTGTTTATGTGAACTAACTGCTTATAAGGTATACAGTTATAAAACAGAAAAAACCCCCATCGGTTAAGAGGCAGTTCTTCTGTTCTTGTTTAAGGGTTGTTTTTTATTAACTATAACGATGCTTTTTTGATAAAACGAGAGTAGAGATACCAATCAATACCACACCCATGACGGCTGGAGTAGTGTGGCTAACTACTGAATACAACTGACCGCCAATAATTGGTCCAATGAACCGAGCTAGAGATTGAATGCTTTGGGCTCCCCCTAGTATATGCCCTTGCTCACTGTCACTAACTGATTTTGAAAGCATACCATTAAATGATGGCCCAAAGACCGAATCACCCAGCCCGAAGAAAATCATCCCAACAATAAAG
>NZ_JBFUJN010000107.1:0-737 GCF_056401335.1 Rhodococcus sp. P4_F3_2 | reverse complement strand
GTGGGGGGTCAGCCGGATCAGCTCCGGATCCGCCGAAGGCTCACCGGTCACTGATGCCGCCGGTTGCGTGGTCGGCAGTGCCTGGGTGGGTGTTGATCCGCAGGTTACCGAAGGGCAGCAGGACCCGTTCTTCCACAACCGCGTTGTCGGATCCGTTTCGGACGAGGATCCTTTTGCCACCGGTGATCCCGCTGCGGCACTGCCGTCCAACCAGGGGCCGAGCAGCGAGATTCTGGCCGGATTCATCATCGAGCGCCGGGCGGCCATCGCGGCACGAGAGGGCGTCGACCCGGCATCGGTTCCCGTCGACGCAGTCACCGGTTCGGGCTCGGGTATCGATCCCCACATCAGTCCGGCGTACGCCGAGCTGCAGGTCGCGAGGGTGGCGGCGAACAACGGCATCTCGGAAGACCAGGTGCGGGACTTGGTGGCTGAGCACACCGACGGTCGGCAACTCGGATTTCTCGGAGCCGAGCGAGTCAACGTCCTGGAATTGAACCTGGCACTCGGATTGACGGCACCTACGTGTGCTGCGCCGACGACTGGTGGATGATTGTCACGTGAGTTCTTCGGAGAAGGTCGGTCAATCTTTCGGTAGGGCACGCAAACGTGGTGAATTGCGTATCTACCTCGGCGCTGCCCCCGGCGTCGGAAAGACCTTCGCGATGCTCGGTGAGGCTCATCGACGTCGAGATCGTGGCTGTGACGTGGTCGCGGCCGTTGTGGAGACACACGGC
>NZ_JBFUJN010000106.1:0-771 GCF_056401335.1 Rhodococcus sp. P4_F3_2 | reverse complement strand
GAATAAAAAGTGCACCTTTTATTCATATGCAAGTCCCCTAAAAATAGCATTCTTCTAAATTAGTAAATTTTTACTATATAAATATTTGGATATTATTGTTAGAATTTCAAATGTTGTTTAAATTATACATATTTTGGAGGATTTTATCGTGAAAAAAGTTATATTAACTTCATTAGCAACTATTACAACATTTGCAGGATTAAGTATTTATGCTCCATCTAGTAACAAGGTAGAAGCAGCTGTATCTAATCAAACAGCGACCCAACAATCTTTAGAAGAAGATACTTTTTTTAGTGATTTCAATTTCGAAGAATTTGCAAAACCAGATAAATTTTTAGCATATGATGGTGATAAAGTTTATTTAAAAACAAATGATTTAAACGAACTTGGTATCTCTAAAGAAACTTACAATGATTACTTAGAAATGCTGGAATTTACCAACGAAAGTATAGATGAAGGACTTTTTAATGTAGAAGTAGTAGATGGACAAGTTAAATTCACATTGAACAAAGAAAAATTAGAAGAAGAAGCAAACAAGGAAGTAGAACCTGTTTTTACAACTCAAGTTACTCATAAAACTTATTGGTGGGGACATAGCTTTAGATTAAGTCATAAAGAAGTAGAAGATCTAGTTCTAGCAATAGAAAGTGGCGGAGGAACATTAACAGGTGTAGCATGGTTTTTATATAAAATGGTACCAAAACCTGCCTTTGCTGCCATCTTAGGAATTGGAATACCTACTTTAAAAGTAGCAGACAGAGCAGGTAAGCC
>NZ_JBFUJN010000105.1:0-776 GCF_056401335.1 Rhodococcus sp. P4_F3_2 | reverse complement strand
GGCTTAAGCCTGCTTCTATAGTCTTTAAGGTTAAATAATATAATTATTTTTGAACTTAGATTAAGCTAAATAAACGCGTTGTAAACCATATCGTCTAGCTTATATTAATATGACTTTACCAATGTTCCTTTTGTTATTTTTCCTTTGCCACTTTCACTGACTTTTACTTTGTAAATAAAAGAGTAGCTATGTTGTTCACCTTTTTCCTTTGTTGCTACGTCTCCCTCAACAATCACTTTACCGTCATCGCTTGAATCAATAGAAATTGTAGTTATTTCGTGTGTAACACCCTTGTATCCCTTTTTAAATTTTTTATAAGAATGTTTCTTTTTCCATTTAGAGCTCCATAAGTTATAGGCATCTTTGTACTCTTTTTCATTTAATTTATCAAAATAGTTATAGACCGTATCCATTGCAACCATCGCATCTTCATTATCTACGGAGTCTGTGTCGTATATATAACCATTCTCGCCATATTCTTGACCTGAAGAACTATCACCGGTGTAATCTGTATCTTCGTTATAATAAGTGTCATCAGAATAGGAACCATCTAAATCATTATAATCGTTATCTGATGAGTCATAAGAAGAATCATAAGAACCACTATCACTTGGTGAAGTCTTTGTTCCTTCTTCTCCGGTATAAGGATTAATATTTCCCTTAGTGGACCAGTTGTTGTTAAAGTTGCCATCTGGATCACTTCTCATATGAGGTCTAACATAAGTACCATCTTTTCTGTAGTACCCACGTACACTTACATCAGCTTGTGCTTGTAT
>NZ_JBFUJN010000104.1:0-784 GCF_056401335.1 Rhodococcus sp. P4_F3_2 | reverse complement strand
ATGATGACTAGTTTGTATAGATGTAATAAATAGTTTTCTCTCATGAATAAAGTACATCAATTTGAACAAACTACTCAAGATGCCGTAAGGTATCCAATATTCCGACACGAATCTTTTCTCTGAGAGCAGAAAAAAACACTGATTAAGGMCCAGTGGTTTTTCTGTTTTTTAAATTGCACTTGTTAAAGAAGGGAAAATCAGTCAAAAATCACATTTTGACTATAAAGATGAAGTTGCTATATCTCATGAAAAAAATCTACTGATTAGACATAAGTTCTGACGAACTTGAGCAAACTACTCATGATGTTTCCAATTATTGATTCATATAATTGAATTCTCCAACAGAAAAACTCCTCCCACCTGGGGAGTTTTTTCTGTTTTTAAKCTGTATATCATATACAAAGTTAGTTTCATAATAGATTTTATCAGAAGTAAATACTTAATATAGTAGCAGGCTTAAGCCTGGTTTTTTATTCTAATAAATAACTTCTTTACTGAAAAAATTAATAATGATCCTCTTATAGAACATATACATAACATTGATTGAGACAGGAACCTTACTGTTATTTCCAAAAGGGAGGGTGAAAATTGTCTAAGATATGTATTCTTGGAAACGGTTGTGCAGGTAAAACTACACTAGGAAAAAAGTTAAGCAAAGATCTTTCACTTCCATTCTTTGAAATGGATGAAAAACTCAAATTTTTAAAGACAACTCCTTTTCCTACAAGACAACAAATCAGACATTTTTCAAGAGAACTAAACAAATTATTAGATAAAGATAAAT
>NZ_JBFUJN010000103.1:0-790 GCF_056401335.1 Rhodococcus sp. P4_F3_2 | reverse complement strand
CTATAAGAGTCATTGATCAAAATGAAACAGTATTAGGAACCGCCTTGACGGATCAAAATGGAAATTACGTAATTAGTAATTTACCACCTGGTTCCCAAACTATTATTGTCACTGCTCCCACCTTTTCAAGTCAAGTTAGTGGAGTCACTCTTGGCGCTGGTGGCTTAGAAAATGTAAATCTTGGACTCATTGAAAATCCAGGAATTATAACAGGCCAAATTACTAACGGACAAACGGGAGATCCTATAGTAGGTTCGATTGTTCTCCTTCGTACTAGTGGAGGGATTGGCTTAATTGTCGGGTTTGATATTACAGATGAAAATGGTACCTATTTTATTACCGGTGTAGCTCCAGGAATATATACCGTATTGGCAACTGCAAATGGGTTTGGTATTTCAAACGTTGGAGCAATTGTCCAAAGCGATATCACAACTAATGCTGATGTTGCCCTGGTACCAAATGTGGGGGCAATCACAGGTGTCATTACAGACTTACAGGGTAGTCCTATTTTGGGAACAGACACGCAAATTGAGGTATTTGATCAGGGAGGGACTTTATTAAAGACATTACTTGCCCAGTCGGATGGGACATTTGCAGTACTGGATTTACCTCCAGGCAGCTATAACTTATTAGTGACAGCCCCTAATTTTGTAGCTCAAACGACTAGTATAGTGATTGTTTCTGATCAAACAAATGAGTTGAATATTTTACTAACGCCTAACCCAGCATCCATTACGGGGCAAGTTCTTAATGTTGCAACAGGTTTGCCAATTAACGGTGCGATTTTAAC
>NZ_JBFUJN010000102.1:0-799 GCF_056401335.1 Rhodococcus sp. P4_F3_2 | reverse complement strand
AATTCATATCGATTTAAACATTCCAGAAGTAGAGAAGGCAATGGAGAAGTTTGATGAATATTACAGGGATTTAGAAGAGAAAGGCATAATAACTATTGTGGGGTATGACAACGATATTCTACCAGAATTAGTTGAACGTGCTGTTCATCGAATTAAACCTTTTTCAGAGGGGAAACAAGAATTCCGTGACGCTATAATTTGGTTATCTTACGCTAGGATTGCTGAGGAACAACAGTTAGAAAATTGCTTATTTGTTACAGGGAATACTACAGACTACTGTTCGAAAAATAAAGAATTACACCCGGATCTTTTACAAGATTCAAAACGTTTTACTTTATATGCAGATGCCCATGCTTTAGTTCAATCAGAAATTATGAAAGAATTTAAAGAAAATCATGAAGCTCTTCAGGCTTTAAGAGAGAAGAAATGGGAAAATGGAGAGTTAACAACGATACTAAAGAGAGACTCCTTTTATTCGGAGATAGAACTGGCTGTAAATGTATATATTTCTGAGCATAAGGACCTTTCTAAAATTCAAGAGATAACTAACATTGAGTTTGACAGAAGTTGGATTTTATCCACAGAATTCCTTGAAGGTGAATATGTAATGAGAGGTGTACTTGTTGTAAAGGTAACTGTGAAAGAAAGTAGAAATGATGACCAAGAAACCAGTACATTAAAAGAATTATATGAAATTGATGTGGTTTATCAAGCTGTCTACAACAAAGAGGATAATAACTTTGAAAGTATCCAGATTGAAGGTGTAGATAGTGAGTATGATTATGATGGAGCACATGTA
>NZ_JBFUJN010000101.1:0-810 GCF_056401335.1 Rhodococcus sp. P4_F3_2 | reverse complement strand
CCCTTCTTCAAAGATTACTTGGAATCTAATCTTCTTAATATTGTCCCAAGATCCTCTACCAAATAGAAATGGATTCATTTCATAAGTTCCAGTTCCTTTTCTATTCATAATCCCTTCTTTAACAAGCTTATTAATGTTGTTGTTTAAACTCTGAACTGTATTAAATCCCAATTCTTCAGCCATTTGTTTTTTTATGTATGCATTTAAAACAACGATGTTATCATAGGCCATTCTTTTTAGAAGAACATTTAATGTCTTCTGAATACCACTTGATAGGTTATTTATCTGTAAGATATTATCTAAATAAATTTTTACGTAATCGGGTTCTTTGGAAACGTATGATTCTTCGATATGTCTTTGAAATAGCTTTTCTCCATCATCATTAGTAACTGTTTCTTTAACTTCCTTATTGATTTTTTTTCTTTGTGTATCTCCGATTAAGTCCTTTTCCCAAGCTTTCAAATTCACACCTCTTTTATATTATGATTTATAATCTGTATCGTATTATAAAAATTAAATAATTTCAAGGTGTTTTGTTTATTTTTATAATCTATTTTAGATTATACTTTATAACAGATATGATTATGGTCTGTAACGTATGTGATTATAATTTATAATAAATACGATTATAGTTTATAACGTATACGATTATAGTTAATTCACAAAAATGCTGTTATATCAATGTTTATAGAGTTTTATCTCTTCTTTTCTTTTATTTTATATACATGTTTTTTGTGTTGTTTTGCTGGGTTCTGGAAAAAACCATTATGTTAACTAAAGATGTATGTCATATACATGTATGTCATATAC
>NZ_JBFUJN010000100.1:0-819 GCF_056401335.1 Rhodococcus sp. P4_F3_2 | reverse complement strand
GTTAAGAGCGTGCTTGTTTTTCTACCAAAGATATATTTCAAATAGAATAATTTGATAATAAATATTAAATGTATGTGTACTCCAAACGAGTCACTTCTATTGTTCCAGCCACCTGAGAAAACACTCCGAACCAACCATTTCTTTCTTTTGTATTGGTTACTTGAATTAATTGAGTACCATCAACAAATACAGTAATTACCCCATCTGCTGTATGAGTAATCCTTATTTTGTGTGGCATAGAAAAATCTAATGTAGTCGCTAATGAGCCTATATTAACACCTAGACCACCAGGGTCTCCATTGTATAAAGTCACAGAGGAACCACCTAGATATAATGTATAACCCTGCAAAACGCCTTGTGAACTACTAGATTTATTACCGAACCATACAATCCCAGAGCCCCCAAAGAACTTTCCTTCTGCTTCGATTACTAAAGTTTTACCTGTTTTTAATTCGGCATTAGTATTCCCAAGAAGTAAAGCACCTGAAGGATTAGAAACACCTGTATATCTTACTGTACCATCATTAATTCTTTTGAACTTTTCTAACGAACCGTTACTGCCGTATGCTTTAAAGAGCCTATCGCTAACTTTGGTTTTTGTAGGCTTTAGAGCTATAGCAGATAAGTAGATTTTACCTACCCCTGTCGCTTGACCAAGCGTAATGTTTGAAGAGAGAAATTCTATTACATGATAACCAATTGGAATATTCTCAATTAGTATATCTTCTGAATCGTAAGCGTCTGGACTGCTCCCAAAACAATCCACTGTTTTTATAGCTGTTCCATTATCTAATACACTAATTTTCCCTCCTGCTGCCG
>NZ_JBFUJN010000099.1:0-863 GCF_056401335.1 Rhodococcus sp. P4_F3_2 | reverse complement strand
GGACGGTGCCACGGGCTGGGTCAGCGGCATCGTCGGTGTTCATCCGTGGGAGCTTGCGTTCTTCGACCGCAAGGCTCAGGAAGAGGTGTGGGGAACCGATCCCGATACGTGGATGGCGTCACCGTATGCGCCGATGGGCGTGGCGAGGCCGGTCGAGGGTGGCTACATCCTCAACGGGCGCTGGTCGTTCTCCTCCGGTACCGATCACTGTGACTGGATCATGATCGGCGCGATGGTCGGTGACGAGTCCGGTAAGCCGTTGATGCCGCCGAAGCACCTGCACGTACTGCTGCCGCGCTCCGATTACGACATCGACCAGGACAGCTGGAATGTCGTGGGGCTGCGCGGTACGGGGTCGAAGGATCTGATCGTCAAGGACGCGTTCCTGCCCACCTACCGCACGATCGACGCCGGAAAGGTGTACGACGGGACGGCGTGGAAGGAAGCGGGCCGTACGGAGACGTTGTACAAGTTCCCGTTCTCCTGCATTTTCCCGTTGGGGATCACTTCGTCGTTGATCGGTATYGCKGAGGGTGCGTTGGCGTGCAACATGGCGGCGCAGCGTGAGCGTGTGACGGTCAGTGGTGTTCCGATCAAGGAAGATCCGTACGTGTTGTTCGCGATCGGTGAGGCTGCGGCCGAGATCGCTGCTTCTCGGGCTGCGATCTTGGAGACGGTGGATCGTTTCTGGGACATGACCGAGAAGGGGCAGGAAGTTTCGTTCGAGCTTCGTGCGATCGGTCGGCGTACGCAGACTGCTGCGGCGTGGCGGGCGGTGCGGGCGGTGGACGAGATCTTTGCTCGTTCCGGTGGTGGCGCGTTGCAGTTGAACACGCCGATGCAGCGGTTCTGGCGTGGCGTGA
>NZ_JBFUJN010000098.1:0-875 GCF_056401335.1 Rhodococcus sp. P4_F3_2 | reverse complement strand
CGCAAGAGAGCATGGTGGATGTTCTGGAAAAATTAAAAATAAGCTAAAAGGTTGCATAGCTACTACAACCTTTGAGCAAACTACTCAGGATGTTTCCGAGCATCACCTGACAAGTAGTGATACGTAAAGCAAAAAAACTCCCGACCGTCTGTGGAGTTTTTTTGCTTTTTAAACTGTATATAACATAAAAGGTTAATTAACATAATCAACATTATCGGAAATAATGAAATTTTTCTTATCTTAAAGTACTCTTATAATAAATATAAGAGTATTTAGGACAGATAAGGAGAGAATAGCTTGCTGCATAGACTTAAGAAATTAAAAAACACAGAGATTTATAGTACTTATTGTGACTCTTTCGGAACCCCTTCTCGTATATACAAGTGTCAGTGGCAAGAATCCTTGCTTGAAGAGATAGAAAATAGTCAAGTATCCAATGATAAAGATAGTTTATTTATTATAGAATTTTCGCCACAGAACGACAGACCCGTTTGGACATACATTACAATTGGTATGTCTAAACAGAAAATGATAAATGGCCTCAGGTCTGAATTAATTTGGCTTAATGAAAAATCAAATCAAGAAATTATAGAATTATTGGTTGGTCTATCTAAATACCCTTTCTATGACCATACATCTTTGGATTATGGACAAACTATTTCTAACTCTGAAACACATTCATCTTTTAACATGAATAGTCTTTTGATATGCCCTCCTATAATGGAGACAGAAAACACAGCCCACCTCCTAGATATTTTTGATAAAAAAAGTATTGAACTATTTTGGCTATTGCCCATTCATCAAGAAGAAAAGAACTTTATAAAAGACAAGCAAGACTTTACAAAATTATTAGAGTTATGGATTGAAAAAGATAT
>NZ_JBFUJN010000097.1:0-899 GCF_056401335.1 Rhodococcus sp. P4_F3_2 | reverse complement strand
CTGCTACACTCGGTTCCTGCTTGGGAGCACCAGAGGGAGTTACCTGAAAGTTTGGCATTAGCGCTCACATCCTACATTAATTAACTGATAGAATTTGAATGTCATTAGCATTCTTCCTTTCAAAAGTTTGTCCTTTTAGTATATTCACAAGTAATATATTGGTGTGAATATTTTATATTTTGGACTTTTGGTGAGCTGTTCTGGTTTTTAATACAAAAACTTATGTTCAGTATAGAACTTTTAGGAGTGCATAAATAAGTTAAATGTCTATCAACAATTAATTTCTATTGAATATAATAGTATGTAGTAATGAAAGGGGGTGACTAATAGTGCCCTTTACAACAGGTATAGTTACTAATACAAAAGACTTTGGTACAGCTGCAACTAATATTGTTGTGAGTACTAGAAATTTAAATTTAGCAAGCTCCGCCACAATTACAGTTCAAATTTTTGGATCTACAAATTCATCTTCTTTTACTCCATTATATCAATCCGTTTATGTAGTAGCGCCCAACTCTATCGACATTAGAGAATTTTTAATTGCCGGGAACGTAGCATATGAAGTGCAAATAAATGTAAACTCTATTCCAAATTCAGGAGTTGTAATGTCCACTTTTGGTATAGATCAATTTGGGAATCTTGTTCCAGCAACAAGAGTTCTTCAATCAGAATTAACTAGTATTGCTGCTCTTACACCTCTCAGCTAATTATAGCTAAAYGTTTCATTAGGTAGGACTTGTGTCTTTTAGGACGTTACGTTTTAGGACAAGATCCTGCCTAATAAAAAGTTAATTCATGGAATTTAAGTTTAAATGTTTATGCATTCTCTAGGACTACATATGGCATTTCACAATTTTTTAATTCTATCAATAAAACCGGTTTTGGGTTTTATGTACAAA
>NZ_JBFUJN010000096.1:0-905 GCF_056401335.1 Rhodococcus sp. P4_F3_2 | reverse complement strand
TCACGACGTACCTGCTGGAGAGGTTTGGTCTGCTGAACGTATAGAAGAAGTCGTTAATCAAGCAAAAGCACAAGGGTTAAATACTGATGTTGTTGAAAGTGTCAATATTCATGAGGATATAAAGCTGGGCTTAAATACAAGAGACCAATATATTCATGCCTATAAGGAGACATTAAGAAATTTAAGAAAATTTGGGGTTAAGGTTGTATGCTATAACTTTATGCCAATATTTGATTGGTTTCGTACTGACTTATTTAAAGAAACCGAAGATGGCAGTACGGCGTTATTCTTCGATGCCGAGAAAGTGATCTCACTTACACCTGAGAAGGTTGTAAATAACATGGAAGAGAATTCAAATGATTTAACACTTCCTGGCTGGGAGCCTGAGAGATTAAAAGATTTGAAAAACTTATTTAACCAATACAAAGACGTTACAGAAGAACATTTATTAGAGAATCTGATTTATTTCTTGGAGGAAGTGTGTCCTACTGCGGAACAATGCGGCATTAAATTGGCTATTCATCCTGATGATCCGCCGTTTTCAATCTTTGGATTACCTCGGATCGTAAAAAATAAGAATGATATTAAGCGTATTTTAAATGCTGTTGATAGTCCTTCGAATGGGTTAACATTTTGTTCGGGATCATTAGGGGGAAATCCAAATAACGACTTAGTTGATATTGTGAGATCCTATGCTAGTCGAATTCCATTTGCACATATTCGGAATGTAAAACATTTTGAAGATGGCAGCTTTATAGAAACTTCACATCGAGATGAGGATGGTTCTATACCTATGACAGGTATTGTATATGCTCTTTATGAAAGCGGTTTCGATGGGTATGCTCGTCCAGATCATGGTAGACATATTTGGGATGAGATGTGTAGGCCGGGCTACGGCTTATATG
>NZ_JBFUJN010000095.1:0-924 GCF_056401335.1 Rhodococcus sp. P4_F3_2 | reverse complement strand
ATCTTATAGCGATAAATAATGGTTTTTAATTTACCTAATGGATTTTGTAGGGAGTAAACATAAAGAATAATAAAAGTTTAGATGGAATCAGCACTTGTCCAAACCCTTTTCATTACTTTGCATACTATAATATTGAGCAACCTCCTTGTTCTTCCAATAGAATTCGGCTCGTACATTACTATTAGGTTTTAAAAAAACTACTATGGGGGCAAATAGTAGTTTTTTCTTTTTTTTAAACTGTATACGATAGACATTTTTAGTTAACATGTCTAAAGGCTTTTAGTTAGACTGCAGTCTTTATAAAATAACGGTATCTAAAAGGGGGGAATTAAGATAGAACAATGGCTTAAYCTTATTGGGAATTTTGGCTTTCCTATTGTTGTTACTTTTTATCTTCTACTACGCTTTGAAAAGAAAATAGATCATTTAACGGAAGCTATTAATAAAATAGCTACCACTATTGAAAAAGAACAGGACAAGCAGTAAATAATTGATTTCTCGACTCATTTTTTAATTAATTTCTTAATATGAATACTGCCTAAATAATTTGATCAAACTATCCAAGACGCCGCGAAGCATCAACCTAACCCTATTCTATTTGTATTACTCTAACATCTAGGAGAAAAAACAACTGMACRGACCMAGTTGTTTTTTCTGTTTTTRSGCTATATAWGATAKACAGCATTAGCCAACATCATGGATTCTTGTAAAGAATCATTTCATAAATTTTTTATCTCCCCCATATATTTAGACGATATAAATTCATCTATGAAGGGGGGAGAAACTAATATGAAAACAAAACAAATGCGATTAAAAAGAATTCAACATCTAGCTTATGAAATTATGGATAAAATGAATCTAGAAGGTGAACATACAGAATATTCTATATCAAAAATAGTCATTGATAACCTTTCACGAGCAATA
>NZ_JBFUJN010000094.1:0-1122 GCF_056401335.1 Rhodococcus sp. P4_F3_2 | reverse complement strand
CCGCCACCCTCCTCAACACCGCGGGAATCGCCGGAGCTGCACTCACAGCGAGTCGATAGCACCTCACAGACCCTTTCCTCCGACCACTGACGTGGAGACGCCGCGCGGCACAGTTCGGTGGCCTCGGCAAAGCGGTCACATTCATGGACAGTTAGAAGACAAGCCCCAGCTGACCATTATGTGCTTTAGTATCCATGAGTGGATAGACGAACGAGTTTGAACAGGGTTGCAAGTGACTACGATATGATTTAGGTACATATCGCGAGAGGACAACCTCACTCATGGAACACTGTTGCTCGCCGAGCCGTACATCGCCGCATCGCTCCGATACGACCAGCAGCGAAATTCGATTGGGAGCCCAGCCCGAGCAGCGTCAGGCCCGTGAAGACGCGCATGACGCACGCGAGTACGTCGAACTTACTGGTGGCGAATTTCTCATGGGAGATCCGTTCGATGAGGGATATCGCACCGACGGCGAACGGCCTGTGCACCGCGTTGAAGTCGCGCCCTTTGCGATAACAGCGACGACGGTGACAAACACCGAGTTCGCGGAATTCGTGTCGGATACCGGTTTCGTCACCGACGCTGAGCATTTCGGGTCCTCAGCCGTTTTTCATCTGGCAGTGAACGCACCCGTGTCCGACATGCTCGGTAGATCTCCGGGGGCTCCGTGGTGGATTGATGTTCGCGGGGCGGACTGGGCTCATCCCGGCGGGAGCCGTTCTCACTGGGCGGAGGGCGGCCTCGGGGACCATCCTGTCGTGCACGTCTCGTGGCACGATGCCGCTGCCTACTGCTCCTGGGCTGGTGGGAGGCTGCCAACGGAGGCCGAATGGGAGTTCTCAGCACGCGGCGGACAGAAGGGCAGGAGGTATCCCTGGGGTGACGAGCTCAATCCGGCAGGCGAGGATCGATGCAATATCTGGCATGGTCGATTCCCTGAATCCAACACGCTTTCCGACGGGTTCCTGACAACCGCGCCGGTACGCTCGTTCCCTGCGAACGATTTCGGTCTTTTCGAAGTCGCCGGCAACGTGTGGGAATGGTGCGCCGACTGGTTCTCACCTTCGTACTACCGCCGTTCGCCCCGACAGAACCCCCTTGGCCCACGAGACGGTACCT
>NZ_JBFUJN010000093.1:0-1153 GCF_056401335.1 Rhodococcus sp. P4_F3_2 | reverse complement strand
ACCTGTTTTCATTGAAAAGTCAATATTATTCTCATCTAATGTTATAGCATGTTCATATAATTTTCTAAATAACCATTCTTGATGAATAAAGAACCCATCTAACATCCAAAAAAAGAACACTGGAATTAATGCCAATACTATATATTTAGGATCCATATCATCAGCTTTATTAGCAAATACAAACAAACCAACTATTAACGTAACTGTCCAACCTTTCAATAAAAAAGAATTAGATGCCATGCGACTCATTACATTTTGAATCATTTCAAGATATCTTGTTTTTGTTTCCATACTTTCTCCTTTTAAATTTGTTTTATTTTCCTCTTGTTTATTTCATCTCACTTCCTCTTCTTTTTTTAATCGATTATGCTGATCATATAAAACATCTAGAGGATGTAATTGACTTAATAGATTATTAGTTACTCTTTCTGAATTAAAGGCACTATAGTAAGCAAAGAACCATTTATCAATATCACTTTGATTAATAGACGTGAGGTGTTTTGTTTCTAAATCATACTTAATAGTTAGATCCAAAGAGTTATACTCCATACCTTCTTGAAATGCTTTTTTCATAATTCCAGTTCTTTTTGGTTTAACTTTTTTAATCATATCACTCATTGCTATCTCCATATATATCCAGGGAGATAAAGTTTTGTTATCTATATTATCTTTAGTTTCCATAGAGTTTGGTGTATTTAGGAAAAATAAACATTCTGTATTATGAATCATTTTTACTAAAGCTGTAGTGAGCATTGTATGCACATGACTGGTAGAATAATTTCGTTTTTCATAATCATAAGTTGCACTACTACCATTCTTACTATATTTTTCGTCAATTTGTTTTAAAAGATTATTAGCATATCCCCAGACACAGGAATCTATAAATACATCTAAATTAAATGTGCTTTTTAAGTATCCAGCTAACCCCATAGCCTGATCTTTATCTTTGTGGGAATGAGATAAAAAAATATCGGCTTTTACTTCTGGAAACCAGCTTTTCTGCATTTCTGTACCATCAATACTTCCATCAACCAATAAAAATTTATTGATTTCTTCCTCTACTATTTTTTCATTTTCTTTAAATACATCTTCACCTGCACCTTTGAATTTATCAAAAGTATCATTTGTTTCTAATTTAAATCCTGTAAACATG
>NZ_JBFUJN010000092.1:0-1169 GCF_056401335.1 Rhodococcus sp. P4_F3_2 | reverse complement strand
CGCTAAAGCGGCTCATCCACTCTTTTACTGTGAGTGTGATACGATCTCGATATGCGGGATTATTCGTGTAGAATTTTACTTTGTCACTGTCAACAATTAACGCTACGTAATAATAGCCTTGCTTATCATACTCAATGATTCCTTCCATAAGCGTGTACAAACCGGTTACTCCACCTGATAGCGCTGTCGCTCCTAAGCCGTCTAAATCTTTTTCTTCATGGACGATTTGAAAGTTATCAACAAGTGTTTTGTAGTCATTTCCTACAAGTTTTTTCACATTTTCATCCTGTTCAATTGGAAGGATATCAAGCTCTGATAATGTCTTCGTATGTTCTGTGATCTTTCCTTTTTTATACGTGCCGTCGAAAGAAACATTTACCCCGCCGTAATAGGAACAGCCTGCAGTAGCATCAATTTTGATTTCTTTTTGACTTAACGTAAAGTTTAGTATGCATTCCGTAGCTTCTTCCGTGTCTTTATAAACAGCTTTATTTCCTTTCACCTCTGCTTTTCCTTCTATTCCTCCTGCATTCGCACCGTATACTGCACCTATTGTAAAATCAAAAGAGCTGCTTGTTGAATTAGTGATAGTTAATCCTGCTTCTTGATGATGAATATCTCTTGACCATTCTCCGTCATAGTTTCCGCTGTTTTGCGTCGATGGTTCTGATGCTTTGATTGAAGCAGCGTTCCCTGCATTAGAAATATCCTTTAAGCGTAATTGATCATCCGACCATACCGCTGAATATACCCAATCATACTCTTTTATCGTTTCTGAACCATTAGGCTGAACAATCATAATCACTTCATGGGTTTGGATATCATAAGCAGAGCCTGCTTTTTTAAAGTCAACCACTTCATAWTCTACTAATCTTTCTTGAATYCCTTTGCCATGTAAMTGACTAATTAAAGACTGYTGATCTCTATAAAGAGAACTTCCTTTCACCAGATAGCTKTTTACTTCTTTGAAAGAACCRTTGTTGATTCCTTTTATTAAACCTTGCAAATATGACTTGATTAATACATTAGCCGTTTGTTTTGTAGGGGTAGATACGTTGTTTTCATCTTTAGCAGGAGATGTAGTATTTGTTGAAGGAGTGCTTGACTTTTGATGGTTGCCCTTTTCCTTATCATCATTTTGCTCCGATGTGTGAATAGCACTTTCTTTT
>NZ_JBFUJN010000091.1:0-1181 GCF_056401335.1 Rhodococcus sp. P4_F3_2 | reverse complement strand
CTAATATACCGTCTTAAGACGGCCAAGTATTTATGACTAATTTTTTTGCGTGGTTGTTCATTGTTTGGATAGTGTTTGTTTAGATGTTCAGATGATTTTAAAAATAATTATCTAAACAATGATYTGAACAAGAAAAGAGGTTAAYCTATATGTAGCATGGAATTGTYTAAGTGTTTGAATGGTGTTTAGTTTAGATGTTTAGTTGAATTTGAAAGCGGTGATCTGAACAGTGAAGGCTTCTAAACAGTGGTTATCAGCTGAAGAGATGGCCAAACAAGTGAAAGTGTCGGCCATGACTATAAAGCGTAATTGCCAAACWTATAARGATTTTATAAATGTTAAGCAAGGTGAAAARAAYAAGTACTTAATTGATTCATCTTCGTTACCTGTTTTTCTTTTTATAGCTAAGATGAGAAATAAACGAAGTCTCCAATCTGCTCAAATACTCGAACTTTTAGTAGAAGAAGGATTCCCTAAGATTTACGATACAGAGAATATAAACTCTTCTGAACAACAACCCGAACAATCCTTAGAGAATCAAGGGTTTGTTCCTGTTCAGGAGATAGAATCAATGGTGGCTAAAAGAGTCCAAGAAGAATTAAAAAAGCATGAGCATTTCTTAAGTGAATGGACACTCAAACAAGAAGAACAACAGCGARAATTCCAAGAAGTACTTATTAAAAGGTTAGATGATCGAGATCAGAAGTTAATGAGCTCTATAAGGGAATTACAAGAGTCTAAATTAGARATAGCAGCATCTATTGAAGARCCTAAAAAATCCTCCAATAAAAAGTGGTRGGARTTYTGGAAATGAGAAAGATAGCAAAATGMTRRTACAAGAAAAGCCCTCAAAMTTAATWGAGGGCTTTTCTTACATGTGTAGTTGATCATAGYTGTGTTTATAGTTGATAAAAGTGAAAGATATACATGTACACATTTAAAATATCGTATTAGATGGTAATTTGTCCAGTCAAAGGCAAACAAACTAAAAGGCCACCTCTTGAGTGTGTGGTAAGAGAGGTGACCTTTTAGTTACATTTACAAATATAGGGTTAAATGAAATCCAACTTGGAAATCAGCTGGAGTGCCACTATAACATATTCAGATCAAAAATCAATTATTTAGAGGTTAAAGCATATGAATAAAAGGTGCACTTTTTATTCATTCGTTTGGGATATGCC
>NZ_JBFUJN010000090.1:0-1325 GCF_056401335.1 Rhodococcus sp. P4_F3_2 | reverse complement strand
ATTACGCTCCGCAGGCTGATCCGGATCCACCGGAACATACCCACCACCAGCCCTGAGCACACCGTAAACCGCAACCAACAAATCAACCGACCGACGAACCGCAACACCCACCAACGACTCCGGCCCCACACCCACCGAAACCAAATACCGCGCAAAACGATTCACCCGAGCATCGAACTCCGCATACGACAGCGACACACCCTCGAACGAGAGCGCCACCGCACCCGGAGACGCCGCCACCTGCGCATCGAACCCATCCAACACCGACACACCCGACACAACCCGAGCCGTGTCATTCCACCCCTCGAGCACCAACGAACGCTCAACAGAATCCAAAACATCAACGTCACCAACAATGGTTGACCGATCAGCAACGACGGCAGCCAGGATGCGTTCGAATCGGGTTGCCATCGAGGCCACCGTCGACTCGTCGAACAGATCCGTCGCGTACGTGAACGTCGCCGCCATCCCGGCCGGGGCACCGGACTCGTCAAACTGCTCGACCAAGGTCAACTGCAGATCGAACTTGGCCGCAACCGCGCCGGTATCGACGCCCGCAACCGTTAGCTCGCCCAACTGCAAAGCGGTCTGGCGTGCGCTCTGGAACGASAGCATCACCTGGAACAACGGATTACGAGCCTGCGACCGCGCCGGATTAAGCACCTCCACCAACCGCTCGAACGGCACATCCGCATGCGCAAACGCACCCAGATCACCCTCACGAACCCGACCCAACAACCCCGAGAACGACTCCGAAGAATCCACCTCCGTCCGCAACACCAACGTATTGACGAACATCCCGATCAAATCATCGAGAACCTGCTCACCACGACCCGCCACCGGAGTACCGATCGCAATATCCGACGTCCCAGACAACCGCGCCAACAACACCGCCAACGCCGCATGCACCACCATGAACAACGACGAATTCGACTCACGCGCAGCGTCACTCAACGACACATGCACATCACGATCAATCACGAACGAATACGCAGCACCACGATTGGACGCCACCGCAGGCCGCGGACGATCCGCCGGCAAATCCAACTGATCCGGCAACCCCGCCAACGCCGACTCCCAGAACCCGATCTGACGCGAAATCAACGACGACGGATCATCTTCCGAACCCAAAGTCTCCCGCTGCCACAACGCATAATCCGCATACTGCACCTCGAGCGGCGCCCACCCCGGAACCTCACCCCGAGAACGAGCCTCGTACGCCACCATCACATCACGCGTCAACGGCCCCATCGACACACCATCACCACTGATGTGATGAACCACCATCGCCAACACGAACTCCGACTCCGACACCGCGAACAACC
>NZ_JBFUJN010000089.1:0-1370 GCF_056401335.1 Rhodococcus sp. P4_F3_2 | reverse complement strand
GGGTTGCTGCGGAGCGCCGGGAGCGTCCGGATTCACCGGCACCTGCCCGACATCGGGCAGAGTCGGCGCACTCGGTTCCTCGACCTGACCTGGCGAGGGAACATTCGGGGTAGAAATTCCTGGTGTCAGGTTCGGCCCTGGATCACCGATCTCCCCCGGCGTGGATGGTTCCCACTGGCCGCGGTCGGGATCGCCGGGCGAAGTGGGTTGCGAGGGTTCCGGAATCGTGGGATCCGGGCGTGCAGGTTCATTCACGGAAGGGATCGTGGGGTGGTCATGTTCGGCAGGTGGAACTGCGCCGTCGATGACGGGTATGCCGCGCGGTGGCAGTGTGCCCGGCCGGGGAATGTTTTGAGCAGGGGTCGATGGTGAAGTAACCGGGGGCCGGGTGGGTGTTGTCCGGTTCGAGACGATCAGGTCTTCAGCCCGGATCGCGCCGACGGCCAGACGGGCCCCGCGCAGCGGTGGGACGACGAAGCTCATGATCTCGTCGGTGTAGGGCTGATCGAAAGCGACACCGGGGTCCAGATGCTGCGCGTCGCCTATCCGAACTGGTTCGCCGGTGCTCCAATCGTACAAGGACAGTTCCGAGTTGGAATGGTCGAAAACCTGGTAGGGGCGTCCCTGCTCGTCGTAGGTGACCTGCAGGTCGTGCTCTTCTCCCTGCGCGTCGGTGTACGTCCAGCTCCACACGTTCGGCACCTTCGAAGGTGTGCCGGACCAGTTGGTTCCGTTTTCGTCCGTGAACGAGACGTCGCTGACAGCGGGTTCGGTGGTGTAGTCCTGCCCGCCGATGTTCGAAGTGATCGGCTCCTGGGTTTGATCGGCGAGTATCGCGTCGCCGACAGGGTTTCCGGTTCCTGTTTCGGTGATCGGCGGTTCGGAGACCTCGGAGTTAGGGTCACCGGACATGAGCTGGCCGAGGTCTGAATCTGCCGGGTCCGCAGGTTCGGTGGTGTAGTCCCGCCCGCCGATGTTCGAAGTGATCGGCTCCTGGGTTTGATCGGCGAGTATCGCGTCGCCGACAGGGTTTCCGGTTCCTGTTTCGGTGATCGGCGGTTCGGAGGCCTCGGAGTTAGGGTCACCGAGCATGAGCTGCTCGAGGCCTGAATCTGCCGGCTCCGGGGGGTTGGCGGCGAGGACGTTTTGTGCGTCCCTGCGTGCTTGTTCGCCCTCCGGGGTCATCGGGCCGATGAAGTTCGCCTGCGCTTCGAGCGCAGCACGTTCTTCCGGTGTCAGCTCCGGGTCGGCGAGGATCGGGTAGAGCAGGTTCTCGATACCGGCGGTGTCGACGACCTGAACGAGTTGCCCGTCCCGGATCTCGTAATGCGTCGGAACAGGAGTGCCGTTGGCGTCGTACGCCCACGGGG
>NZ_JBFUJN010000087.1:0-2063 GCF_056401335.1 Rhodococcus sp. P4_F3_2 | reverse complement strand
ACACCAAGACCCTCTTGGCACTCAAACAAACACGTTTGTTTGACGCCAACCGGCGAGGGAGCCCCCTCAAAGTTTGAGGGGGTTGGGGGTGTTTGTAGAAGCYATTCCAAAGGAGCTTTCCTTTGGCAGGTGTGGACAGCGTCCGCGGTTTGGCTCCCCCTTGAAAAGGGGGYTGGGGGGATTGTTATGCMWAGCATAACCAAGCTCAATTGGGTACCAATTGTAGAGCTTGCCTTATTCCRACTGTTTGGTGTATTATGGAAGCATACAGCTGGAATTTTACACCAAGTTCACCACRYYYAGTAGGTGAACATAAGGAGGAATAAAGGWATGAGCGAGACGAAAGGCGAGCGTAGGAACGAGCCTAAACAGGTGAAGTTCCGTGTCACTGARGAGGAATTCGAACGGCTATCGCTGATGGCGGATAACGTAGGAATGACGGTGCCTGCCTTTGTGAAAGCAAAGGCACAGGGTACCCGRGTACGRCAGCCGAAGATYAATCGTGAGGGYGCTCTWGCMATYGCGAAGGAATTGCGWKCKGTGGGTACCAATGTGAAYCAGATTGCGAGATGGTGCAATGCACGAGACATCGAACAATTRAGTGAACAGGAGYTTGAGARATTGGTATACAATCTYGACGAAATTAAAAARGGATTGGCTGCAGCATGGCAACAATTAAGCTRAGTACRACKAAAAAYGCCAATGCRTTACTGAAGTACGCTGAGAAGCGCGCTGAGGTGTCAAATTCGCTTGATTGCGATGTGGACTATGTAAGGAACCAATTTAAGGCTACAAGGGAAATATGGGGCAAGAACGGCGGCATACAAGCCCATCATGTTATTCAATCATTTAAACCAGATGAAGTAGATCCCCAGAAAGCCAATGAAATTGGGCTACAACTAGCTGAGAAATTAGCACAAGGTCACGAGGTGGCCGTCTATACGCATACAGACAAGGATCACATTCATAACCACATCGTCATTAATGCCGTGAACTATGAGGATGGTCGCAAGTTTCATGCACATGGCCAAGAGGCTATTGACGATGTGCGCAAAATAAGTGATGAACTGTGCAAGGAACATGGGCTTTCCATTGTAGAAAAGCGCTCGGCCGATGTTCGCTACACATTAGCTGAACAGTCATTGCTTCAAAAAGGTAAGTCGAGTTGGAAAGATGAAATCCGAACGGCCATTGACTTTTCAAAAGAACAAGCAACTAGTTTTGAAGASTTCCAGGARCGTTTAAAAGASCAAGGYGTCCAAGCGACSYTAAGAGGYAAAAACATCACGTATGAGCATCTAGAATCGAATAAAAAGGTACGTGGCACTAAATTAGGGTGGGCGTACGAAAAGGAGACGATTTTACATGGCTTTGAAAGACAAGTTACAAGAGAAAGAGAAACAACAAGTTCAGCAACAACAGTCAACCGAGGACTTGAAGAGGATATACGAAGARATGATTTTGCGTCTCAGAGCGACGGAGGGCTATCTCTCGACGTTTCTGAAAGAAAACATGAACAAAGAGATGATGATSSAACAAGAGCTCGAACAGATCAAACAGACGAGCCAAGACGTACAAACGGAAATGAGATTGACTTCGCTGACATCAATCAACAAATTAGAAACCGCCATCTTAGAGCACAAGCAATATACGAACGAAACTTTGGCCGAGATGAAGACGGCGATCAAGGTATTGCACAGCGAGATGAAAAAGAATCAAGAGTTTCTGAACAACGAGTTTCAAACAAACAATCAAGTGATCAAAGCCGAACTCGAGAAGATCAACAACAATCTGGGAAGCAAGTTCGACATGTTGAGCGAGAAAGCGAAGTCAGAACTCAGCGAGATCGAAAAAAACAGCAAGACTATGATATCGAACGCTAAGCTAGGGGTGGCATTTAATGGCTGGTTAGATTGGGTTAAATATGGAGCCGGTGCAGCAKTCTTTATGGTACCTATGTTCTTCTTGTTTAAATGGTTCTTTGGGTTATTTGGTATAAGCTTAGGCTAGAAATTTAAGTGCAATTCAGTTTGTTCAAAGGCAAACTCTAAGCTCTGTTTAAG
>NZ_JBFUJN010000086.1:0-2229 GCF_056401335.1 Rhodococcus sp. P4_F3_2 | reverse complement strand
AACTTCGAGTACGACTTTCGGCGGATGGATTCGGGCATTGGAGGCTAGTCGGGCATGCAGGCGGTGTTGTAGCGTCCCGGTCAGACGTTCAGTTAAGTTTCCGCAATCGCTCTGGTTGCGGGGATTTCGACTCACCCCAGGGAGACCGACCATGGCCACCACGACCGTCGAGACCGCTCGGGCCCGAGTAGGAAAGCGCCGTATCGGTAAGGCTGTGGGTGCTTGTGCTGCGGTGTCGGCCGTGCTGATGGCGGGTTCTCTCGCGTTCGCCGGCGGCGCGTCGGCGACCCCGACGGCGCTGCCGGACAAGTTTGCTAGCACGGTCACCGACGACGGTTGGACGTTGGATCTGGCGGCTACCAAACTTTGGGTGAACCCGGTCCCGAACCTGGCGACAACAGCGTTCACTCGCGAGGGGTTCGTGTCGGCGAAGGTCACCGGCACCATCTCCGGAGCAGGTGATTCTGCGGTGAAGACGGGCTATGTCGAGCAGGGGTTGCAGATCGGTTGCCAAATCGATGTGTCCTCCGGCCTCGGCGTGGGACTTGGTTTTTCCCTCGGCCCGTCCGTCGGGGTCAGCATTTCGGGGGTTCCGTCGGCGAACATCGGCGTGAACGCCTCGGTGAACCCGAGCATCCAGACCACCATCGCACCGGGCTCGATCACCACGATCCCGCTCGGCAAGAAGGACCTCGAGGCTGCGAAAGCCTCGATCATGGCGGAGAACGTGCACGTCAAGGTCGATGCGTGCATGGGCCCGGTGACGATCCGTTCGTACGCGCAGTTCGCGGTGTCGACAGCCGTCTCGGACAACAGTGTGTTTGTGTACTCCGATCCCACCTGGCTCTGATCCAGGACTGTCGTCAACGGCATTCCGCGCCCGCAATCGCCTATCTCGGTTGCCGTGCTGGTCCGCCGTTGGCGCTGTGACCCAACACTTTCCACTTTTCCATCCATCAAAGGAGCATCATGTCTTTGACTCGCACGAAGAAAATCGCAGCCACGACCGCGGCTGCATCACTCGCTGTCGGCGGGATTCTGCTCGCTACCGCCCCGGCCGCAATGGCTGCTCCCGTGATGTTCGAGGGGCCGGTTCCGGCGCAGTACGGTGCACCGGTGGTGCAGGTTCCCCTGGGCCACGCCTTGACCGTGGCGGCCCGCGACAGTGGAATCGTGACGGCACTCTCGAACGCGAACGTCATGATCCCCGTTCCCGGGTGGGAGACCGTGATCGACGTGTCGGCTGATGTCCTGGCGCGCCGGACGGCAATTGCTGCCCAGTATCCGAACGGGTGCGCCTCGTACCAGTTCTATCTCCCGCCGGCAGGTGGGTGGCTCGCCGGAGCTACCTCGTACGTCAACTGCCCCTGGTAGAGCGCCCCTCTTCCTGTCCACTGCTGCATCTCCTCCCGGTGGCCGCCCGTTCCTAGGCTGGTGTCGGGTATCTCGAGTCCCGCGTTTTTAGTTGGCGGGGAAAGGCATTCACCTCCGATGACCACCTCACCGAACGCCCCGATGACCTCACCCACCCGCCGCGACATCACGGCAGAGAACGCGCTGCCCTACATCCCGCCTGGATCGGGGCGGGATTCGTCCACCGAACCCGTCCGCTCTCGCACCGAATCCTCGAAACAGGAATGGGATCGTGACAGTGAACTGAGTCAGACCTCGAAGGCTGTGATCGCGACTGTCTTCGGGCTCGCGTTGTTGATCGCGGCCTTTGCGGTGATCGGACGCCTCGGTGGATGGGCCACCGATTACGGGACGATTCTGGTGTATCTGGCATTCTTTCTGTGGATGTCGATCGCAGGACGGGTGTTCTGGTGGGGCGCAGACACACTCATCGCCGAATTTCGGAAGAAGTCGAACACGGGTGATCGCCGGTGAAGCCTGCGCGCCGGTTCGACCGCACCTCACCGACCACGGTGATCTCCACCGTGGTGGTGCTCGCCGCAATGGTGATCGCACTGCTGGCGCTGCTGATCTTCGCCCCGACCTCCTCCGCAGGACCGGCAGAAGACTGCGCAGCGGTACGGGCACGCGATCATCAGATCTACCTGAACCTCATTGCGTCGCTGCCACCCGGTGCGCCCATCCCGCCAGAGATCATCAACCCGTGCCTGAGTGCGCCGTCCACGACGGCGACAGCTGCGCCGACGACCACGGTCGGGCTCCCCGGCGCGCAGGCTCCGGCGCGCAGGCTCCAGGCGGTGGCCCGAACGTCGGCGC
>NZ_JBFUJN010000085.1:0-2564 GCF_056401335.1 Rhodococcus sp. P4_F3_2 | reverse complement strand
ATTAAGATCAATCTAGATTTTTTCATATATGCACCTCTTCATTAGGATGCACATTTAAACTTAAATCTTACATCAAGTAATTCAATAATGTTCATAGCAAAGATCCCCATAAAAAAGCAAAAGGGATAACCTTTTGCTTTTAAAATACATACATTTACTTACATGTGGTCGGTTGATCAACGGATAGAATAGCTGGTTCAACCTGGGCATTTGTCATTTGTTCTTGAACAAAGATCCATATAGCAATGTTTATGACGACGGCCACCAGTAGAAAACTTCTATTTTTATTAATAAAGATTTCCTCCTTCAAGTCATAGTCACAACAAAGGCCGCCCATTATGTATCATCCTATAAGGCGGCCTTCATTGTATGTATGCTACATGTATATTCGCATATTCCTGACAATATTTTTAAAACCTCAATTCTAACTGGCCGCGCACAAAAATAAATGAAAACAGGAGAATAAGAGAAAAAATTTCCCTATAGCTACATGATTACTAACGTAATCCAATGTATCTATAGAAAAGTATCTTWAAAATYACATGCGATTAACCTTCGCATCTAAAAAAAGCTTATAACGGCCACTGTAATAAGCATCAGAACAATACATCCTATACGACATGTCATGCTACATAAAAGAAGACACCTTTAAGGTGCCATTTTTTTATGAATCTTCTCTCACGTCTTATAAGAAACATTGTATATGTTGGCTCTGATACATTATTAAAGTTGTTTATAATACAACAACTAAAGTTTCCAAAACTSCCACCACTTCTTTTTTTCTTCTGAARCAGCWAYTRATTTTTTTGTTTCCTGTATTGAWCGTAAGGTCTCCATTAAAGCTAAGTCTCTTTGTTCCCTCTTAGTTTCACTTTCTTTATAGCTTTGCTTTATTTCTTCTAGCTCTTTAACCAACAATTTATTACTTTCCATRAGTTGCTCATTAATTACTCTTTGTTCTTTAAACATAGCTTTCAAAAAATCTAAAGAAGAAGAGTCYAATTCTTGKTYRATYGATTSATGATTGATTGATTCAACATCAATGAAAAGCTTATAACCATCGGCTTTGAGCTTATTATCTATTTCAGTATCAATCAAGTTATCGATCATATACCACTTCCGGATTTTCTTTAGAATTTCTATGGAATCTGGATGTAATAAAATCTTTTTCCCTTCCCTCTTAGTATTMAGAAAAGCTTGATGTTTTTGTATGTATCTCCTTACAGTTGGAACAGGTGTATTAATCATTTTAGAAATATCATTGATAGTTATCCAATCCATAATATAAACTGCCCTCCTTCAATCGATCAATCAATTATCAATCAATCACTAAGACAAACTATATATAGTTTCTTTAATTTTTTCAAAATCCCTACTGATTGATCGATGATCGATTGATTCACCTTTGTTTTGGGGTGGTGTGCTGGCTAGGGGTTTGGGGACTAGTCCCCATGTGTGTATCTTATTTTGAGAAGAGATAGTAACTATGGACGGCTGCTTTGGCGGTTCGGCAGGTATAATGGCCGTCACAAGCCGATCATTTTAAATTTCGTTTTGGGTATGTTCGGCTTGGCGATATAACCAACCCTGCCGAAATTTTTAATGCAAGGAGAAAAGAGTGGAGATTTTTTCAGTGACTTTCTGAAAAAATACTACTCGAACCTTGCATTAAAAATAGCAAATATATTAATAGATAAGAGTGAAAAAAAGGTTAAATGTTAGACAAACCCTTTTATACCAAGGGTTTGAGAGTGATTTGTTCACTTAAATTTTTTTAAGTGTTCACTTAAATTTTTTTAAGTGTTCACTTAAATAATATTTAAGTGTTTACTTAAGTCTCTTGTTATTATATACTCAAAATATGAAAAAGAGACTGGATTATTTTTCTATAAAGGAGTTAAAAAAATGTCTAATTACAAACGCAAAAAAGGAGTAACTAGAAAAGCAACAAAAGTTGTAGGAACAAAAAAATACATAAACTCGGAGACTGGAGAAATTGAAGAAATGGAAGTTATAAGCATTGAAGAACGAGATGCTAATTTCCATAAAATTTGGTTAGGTCATATAGTTGAAAGTCTTGATTTAATAGGTAATAAGAAACTTAAAGTTCTTACATTCATAATGGATAACCTTAATAGCGAGAACATGTTTTTAATGACTTATAAAGAAATTCAACAGAAATTAGGAATTTCTCAGCCTACGATTGCTGAAACGATGAAAGCTCTACAAGAATCAGACTTTCTTAAAAAGATTAGAGCTGGAACCTATCAAATCAATCCAGATAAGATCTTTAAGGGCGGTAAAAACTCAAGATTAAACGTTTTAATGCAATATAACGAGATTGATAACAAGGAAGATAAATAAATTAAGGAGGTGATTCAAACGAATAACAGCAAGATTAGACACAACAAAATGAAAAGGGCAWTTCTCCTGGCAGAGAAACACCCCATGTGAAAAACATAATACKTTATTAATAGACAMTAGTATTATAACATGGGTTGCCCTYAAAAAATARGAGGRTCTTATMATGGATCAAAGTGAAAAACTATTAATGGGTATTGAAA
>NZ_JBFUJN010000084.1:0-2671 GCF_056401335.1 Rhodococcus sp. P4_F3_2 | reverse complement strand
GTGTTGGCGATGGTGGTTCATCACATCAGTGGTGATGGTGTGTCGATGGGGCCGTTGACGCGTGATGTGATGGTGGCGTACGAGGCTCGTTCTCGGGGTGAGGTTCCGGGGTGGGCGCCGTTGGCGGTGCAGTATGCGGATTATGCGTTGTGGCAGCGGGAGACTTTGGGTTCGGAAGATGATCCGTCGTCGTTGATTYCGCGTCAGATCGGGTTCTGGGAGTCGGCGTTGGCGGGGTTGCCGGATCAGTTGGATTTGCCGGCTGATCGTCCGCGGCCTGCGGTGGCGTCCAATCGCGGTGCCAAGCATGCGTTCGTGATCGGCGAAATCGAGCACTCGTCTCTGAAAAAGATTGCGCGCGACTCGAATTCGTCGTTGTTCATGGTGGTGCATGCGGCGTTGGCGGTGTTGTTGGCGCGGTTGTCTGGGACGTCCGATACTGCGATCGGTACTCCGGTGGCGGGTCGTGGTGAGCAGGTTCTCGATGATTTGATCGGGATGTTCGTCAATACGTTGGTGCTGCGGACGGAGGTGGATTCTTCGGAGTCGTTCTCGGAGTTGTTGGGTCGGGTTCGTGAGGGCGATCTGGGTGCATTTGCCCATGTAGATCTGCCGTTCGAGCGGTTGGTGGAGGTGCTTAATCCGGCGCGGTCGCAGGCTCGTAATCCGTTGTTCCAGGTGATGCTGTCGTTCCAGAACATGGAGCAGTCGGTGCTTCGACTTGGCGATCTGACAGTTGCGGGAATCGACGCCAACACGGTGGCGGCGAAGTTCGATCTGCAGTTGACCGTGGTCGAGCAGTTTGACGAGGCGGGCGCACCGGCGGGGATGGCGGCGACGTTCACGTACGCGACGGATCTGTTCGACGAGTCGACGGTGGCAGGCTTTGCGGTTCGGTTCGGACGGATTCTCGGTACTGTCGTCGCCGATCATTCAATATGTTTGGGCGACATAGACATCATTGGTGCTGCTGAAAGACAGTCGATACTCGCTTGGTCCCAAGCGCCGGTTCGAACTCCCCTGACGGCGGATCTTCTACCGGATCGATTCGATAGGCAGGTTGCGAAGACTCCTGATCTAATTGCCATAGCTGACGGCGATAACGCGTTGACCTATCGCGAGTTGGATAGCCGCATAAATCGGTTGGCAAGATTCCTAATCGAGATTGGCGCGGGTCCCGGTACAAGTGTCGTGCTCTCAGTTCGGCGATCGATCGAACTTGTGGTTGGAATGTATGCGATTTCAAAGAGCGGTGCAGCCTATGTGCCATTGGACCCGGATCAACCGATTGATCGAAATCAGTTCATCATCGAAACATCCTCACCAATTTGTATCCTAACGACGTCTGGTACCCATCTAGACGAGTCTTTCGGGGGCGCGAGAATTCTTCTGGACTCGATCGAACTCGATAGTTACTCGTCGGTTCCAGTTCGTCAGGGAGAAAGAGGTCGGAGTCTTCATCCGGAAGATACGGCGTACGTCATCTTCACTTCGGGTTCGACCGGAAGGCCGAAAGGCGTGGCGGTTCCACACCAATCTGTAGTGCGATCCTTGGATTGGCGTCAGGAACGCTATGGGTTGACCGCGGAAGATGTTGTACTGCAGAAGACCCCTTTCACTTTTGACGCTTCCGTTCGCGAGTTTTGGTGGCCACTGTTGTCTGGTGCCCGATTGGTGATTGCGTCTACTGATGGGCACCGTGATCCTGGTTATTTAGTTCGCGCGATCCGCGAAAATCGAGTTACATCGGCCCATTTCGTGCCATCAGTTCTTGGTGAAATTCTGGAGCAAGCGTGCCCGGACGACTTGGTTAGTCTTCGTCAAGTATTCTGCGGTGGCGAGACACTTACGCCGTATTTGGCGGATCGCTTCCGCAACTTGAGTCTTGCAGAGTTGTTTAACGAGTATGGGCCGACGGAGTCCGCTGTCTCGGTATCCAGTCATTCGGTCAGGGCTGACCAATACCAGAGTATTCCAATAGGCTCGCCCGCCGGCGGTGTCGATATCTATGTGCTCGACAATAAGTTACAACTCGTTCCAGCTGGTGTAGTGGGCGAGATGTACCTTGCTGGAGGTCAGCTTGCCCGCGGGTATGAGACGAGGGGTGAACTGACTTCCGAACGCTTTGTTGCCAATCCGTTCAGTCAGCCGGGCATGAGGATGTACAGATCTGGTGACCTTGCCCGATGGACTAAGTCGGGAGAGCTGGAGTACATCGGACGTAGCGACTTCCAGGTGAAGTTGCACGGGCTCCGGATTGAACTTGGTGAGATCGAGCGTGCCTTACTTGAAATTCCAGGGGTTCGCCAGGCCGTGGTTGTACTTCACGATGATGCAGATCGGGGCTCGCACCTCGTCGCGTATGGGGTCGGCGACAACGCTGCCTCAATATCCGCCGAATTGATCCTGCAGGACCTTTCGTTGCGGCTACCGCGCTACATGGTCCCKACCAAATTAATCACTCTCGAACGGATGCCGCTGAATGCGAACGGCAAGTTGGATCGGAAGTTGTTGCCGGAGCCGGTGTTCGAGGTTGCGGTGTTCCGGGCTCCGGTGACGGCGGTGGAGGAGATTGTCGCGTCGGTGTTCGGGGATGTTCTCGGGGTCGAGCGTGTCGGGTGGATGTTCTCGGGGTCGAGCGTGTCGGGTTGGATGATGATTTCTTTGCTTT
>NZ_JBFUJN010000083.1:0-2910 GCF_056401335.1 Rhodococcus sp. P4_F3_2 | reverse complement strand
TTCGCTGGTACCGTCGATGTCATGACTCTGCAGAAAGGCGCGTGAGCGCCCACCTCGGGCGCAGGTTCCTGCGCCCCCGATACGTCTTCTTCACCGCGGCTCACCTGTGGGTGGTCGACGAGCGTCAACCCGTTGCGGCACTGATTGATCCGCACACAGAATCGTTGGCGGGGTTGGTGGCGTGGACTGATCTTCCTCCCGCACCACCGGGCTCCGGCCCAGTACAGATCGCGGCGGACGAGTCCGGGGTGTGGATACAGAATCACCGCGACGGCCCTTTGGTTCACATCGGCATCGACGGCATCGACCGTTCCGAATACACCGAAGGGCACCATCTGATCGGCGCGGGACGCGCCGGCGCCTGGTGCATGACGACTACACGCAGGAACAACGACATCGCACCCTCGCCGGATACTCCGCCACGGACGCTGCGGCGCAAACCGGCGCTGCTGGTGAGCAAGCTGGGTGGCGGGATGCGTCATGTCGAAGTGGATGCCGCGGCGATCGTGTCGGCCGAACTCGACGAATGCTCGCTCTATCTCGGTGTCGAACACGATCCGTGGGAACGGGTGCCGCGCGTGGACGGCACGGGAGGAAAGCGGGCAGGGTTCGAGTTACGTTACAGCTCATCGATATTGCAGATACCTCTGCATGATCTGGCCCCGCTGCGCATCGACCGCGACACCTACCTGTGCGCGGAAGATCGGCAGGTTGGGTACACCAGCGAGTATGCGGATGTGTCGTACAACGAAAACCATCGCCGTAAGCGCGCGTTCGATGGCAACGTGCGCTGGTACTGGGGCAAAGACCCCAGTACGCGTGGCGCCACAACCGTGCGGGCCTACCGTGGTGAGGATCCGTCGCCGGTGACGACCTTGACACTGCCAGGGATGGATGTCGCGCTCGGCGTCGCCGGGGCCGGGAGGCTGTGGTTGGTCGCGAGGACCGCTACCCGTCCTGCCGTCGGTCGGTCGGTACTCTCCACCGGGTTCGATGGCGGGATCCATTCGCTGATCACCGGCGGCATCGACATCACCGATCGGTGCTGGCCTGTCGGGCCCGAGCCACTCGACCACCACGGCTACGTCAAGTATTGCCTGCGTGGTCTCGACCGAATGCGGTTTTCGGACAAAGTCGATCAGGTGAGCGCCACGTACGTCGGACATTGGCCGAGCGGCCGGATCCATGTTCGATTCCGGCATCGTGACTACCCGGGACTGGTGTTGATCGCTCGCCTCAATCTCTACGACGAGCTAGGTGTTCGTCTCGACAATCTCCTGTCTTACGCCTCGGCAGAGTTGGGGGAACAAGCCGGCACCCGCGCCTACCCGCCGGTCTCCGAAGCCATTGCGGGAGTCCTGCATGTCTGAGCTGAGCGGCGGAGGCGATCGGGCCGGAAAGCTCACCGAAATGACCGGTGGGAGACGCGTTGACCTGGGACGAAGACGCCCGACACCCGAATATGTAGTGGAGGCAGTGATGACCGAATGGGTCCAGATGTTGGTGACCATGGCAGATGGCCCGCGGCAACCGGTCCACGGGGTCGTGGTCCCGTACCGCAATTCCGACGAACCTTTTCACTACTACTACGGAAGCTACGGGGAAGAACCTGTGTTTCTTCCCGTTCGTCTCCCTGGCGTGCATCTGTATCGGTGGGGACGCCGGTCGAGGATCGAATCACTCGACGGACAGGTGATGTTCGTCAGCGACGGCACCACCGCCTGGGACTTCACCGCCGACCCAGACCATCCGCGCTGCACCGAACTCCACCAGGTGCACTCACCCGGCGCGGGCCGACACCTCTCGATCACCCCGCAGGTTGAGCATTGGGTCGGCAACCATCACTCACGCCCAACAGGGCCGGTGACAGACGTCGAGCTCCTCGGCCGTCGATGCTGGTCGGTGGATCTCGCCCCACGCGAGAGCCGGAATCTGCCGAAGCCGTCGCTGCGGCTTGTCGTCGACGCCGAAACCGGTGCAGTTCTTGCCCAACACTCCGGCAATGGTGTCGACGGCGCCTCATACACCGACCTCCTCGTGGGGGAGCGCCTCGAACTCCCCCTGTTCACCTGGGACGGTCCGGTCATCACCGACGCCGAATCCAGGACCCTCGCCGGCCGCGGCGGACCGCCAACTACACCGCGGCAGGAATCGATACGCTGGTTCCGCGATGAGATCACGGCCGAACCCATCGGGGTGCCCCTGCTGACGGACCTGACTCCACGCTTCGTTCACTCGATCGAACCCGAATCCGGCGCATTCGCAGCCGAACTCGGTGATAATGCGGGTTGGATCACCCGGCGGCCACGATCGAACCAGCCGTGGAGAACCAAGACTTACGGATATCAGATCGGCTGGTCTACAGAATATTTCGACTGGGCCTGTCAGATTCACCGCGGAACACTCGACGCTGCCGGGATCGAGTCCCTACAGCAGCAACTACACCCCGGACAGCCGGTTGTCGGCACGCCTGAACTTGTCTTCGCCGGTACCGACGGATACTGAGATCAGAGGTGTCCGGGGGCCGATGATGCTTGCGAAGTTGATAGAAGCACTCGACATGGTGACAGGGGAGCGACTCGACCGACTCGCAGGAAGGCGCATCACCATGACCGAAACAGCCGCTCCCACACGCTTTGTCACGATAACCCGCACCAAAGAACACAGCGGATACGAGAACAAGTGCTTCACCCACTACGTCCAAGACAACGGCGGCCGCTACTGCCTCCGCGGCCGATGGTTGAGTGGGACGCGGAATGGCTCGCGAACAGCATGGACAGCAAGTAGGAATAACTCACCAAAGAAGGCCCGCACGGATTCGGTGCGGGCTTCACTGCTATACCCCTACGCCGGGGCAGGACGCTCCGGCATCTTCATCATGATCAGTTCCGCGCCGTCCTTGTACCGGTA
>NZ_JBFUJN010000082.1:0-3227 GCF_056401335.1 Rhodococcus sp. P4_F3_2 | reverse complement strand
GTATCTGTGTGTTGTTTCAGATACCGCACAGTGGACGCGTAGCTTCTTTGTGGTAAGTCCTCGGCCTATTAGTACCAGTCACCTGCATGCATTACTGCACTTCCAGTTCTGGCCTATCAACCCGGTGGTCTGCCGGGGGCCTTACCCCCTCGAGGGGGTGAGAAACCTCATCTTGGAACAGGCTTCCCGCTTAGATGCTTTCAGCGGTTATCCCTTCCGAACGTAGCTAACCAGCGGTGCTCCTGGCGGAACAACTGGCACACCAGAGGTTCGTCCGTCCCGGTCCTCTCGTACTAGGGACAGCCTTCCTCAAGTTTCTAACGCGCGCGGCGGATAGAGACCGAACTGTCTCACGACGTTCTAAACCCAGCTCGCGTGCCGCTTTAATGGGCGAACAGCCCAACCCTTGGGACCTACTCCAGCCCCAGGATGCGACGAGCCGACATCGAGGTGCCAAACCATCCCGTCGATATGGACTCTTGGGGAAGATCAGCCTGTTATCCCCGGGGTACCTTTTATCCGTTGAGCGACACCGCTTCCACTTGCCGGTGCCGGATCACTAGTCCCGACTTTCGTCCCTGCTCGACCTGTCAGTCTCACAGTCAAGCTCCCTTGTGCACTTGCACTCGACACCTGATTGCCAACCAGGCTGAGGGAACCTTTGGGCGCCTCCGTTACATTTTGGGAGGCAACCGCCCCAGTTAAACTACCCACCAGGCACTGTCCCTGAACCAGATCATGGTCCGAGGTTAGAGGTCCAATTCGATCAGAGTGGTATTTCAACAACGACTCCACGATAACTGGCGTCACCGTTTCACAGTCTCCCACCTATCCTACACAAACCGAACCGAACACCAATACCAAGCTGTAGTGAAGGTCCCGGGGTCTTTTCGTCCTGCCGCGCGTAACGAGCATCTTTACTCGTAATGCAATTTCGCCGAGTCTACGGTTGAGACAGCTGAGAAGTCGTTACGCCATTCGTGCAGGTCGGAACTTACCCGACAAGGAATTTCGCTACCTTAGGATGGTTATAGTTACCACCGCCGTTTACTGGGGCTTAAATTCTCAGCTTCGCTCCCGAAGGAACTAACCGGTCCTCTTAACCTTCCAGCACCGGGCAGGCGTCAGTCCGTATACATCGTCTTACGACTTCGCACGGACCTGTGTTTTTAGTAAACAGTCGCTTCTCACTGGTCTCTGCGGCCCCACCCAGCTCAGACAGTAAATGTCGTCACCARACAGGGCCCCCCTTCTCCCGAAGTTACGGGGGCATTTTGCCGAGTTCCTTAACCATAGTTATCTCGATCGCCTTAGTATTCTCTACCTGACCACCTGTGTCGGTTTGGGGTACGGGCCGTGTGAAAGCTCGCTAGAGGCTTTTCTCGGCAGCATAGGATCACTGAATTCGCCTCAATCGGCTACGCATCACGTCTCAGGCTATGTGTGACCCGGATTTGCCTAGGTCACGCCCTACACGCTTACACCAGTATTACCACTGACTGGCTCAGCTACCTTCCTGCGTCACCCCATCGCTTGGCTACTACCAGATCAGGTCCCATGCATCCACCAACTCGAGACCCGAAGGTCTTCTCGTGGCTTCAGGATGGTTAGTATCACTGATTCACCATGGGCGCGTTCACACGGGTACGGGAATATCAACCCGTTGTCCATCGGCTACGCCTGTCGGCCTCGTCTTAGGTCCCGACTCACCCTGGGCGGATTAACCTGGCCCAGGAACCCTTGGTCATTCGGCGGACGAGTTTCTCACTCGTCTTTCGCTACTCATGCCTGCATTCTCACTCGTGTGGCCTCCACGGCTAGGTCACCCTGCCGCTTCCATGGCCACACGACGCTCCCCTACCCATCCACACACCTGCCAGAAAATCCTTGGATCAACTGGGGGCTATTGCGTGAATGCCGCAGCTTCGGTGGTGTACTTGAGCCCCGCTACATTGTCGGCGCAGGATCACTTGACCAGTGAGCTATTACGCACTCTTTCAAGGGTGGCTGCTTCTAAGCCAACCTCCTGGTTGTCTTCGCGACCCCACATCCTTTTCCACTTAGTACACGCTTAGGGACCTTAGCTGGCGATCTGGGCTGTTTCCCTCTCGACTACGAACCTTATCGCCCGCAGTCTCACTGCCGCGCTCTCACTCACCGGCATTCGGAGTTTGGCTGATTTCGGTAAGCTTGTGGGCCCCCTAGACCATCCAGTAGCTCTACCTCCGGTGAGAAACACGCGACGCTGCACCTAAATGCATTTCGGGGAGAACCAGCTATCACGGAGTTTGATTGGCCTTTCACCCCTACCCACAACTCATCCCCTCAGTTTTCAACCTAAGTGGGTTCGGTCCTCCACGACGTCTTACCGTCGCTTCAACCTGGCCATGGGTAGATCACTCCGCTTCGGGTCTAGAGCATGCCACTACGATCGCCCTATTCGGACTCGCTTTCGCTACGGCTACCCCACACGGGTTAACCTCGCGACATGCCACTAACTCGCAGGCTCATTCTTCAAAAGGCACGCCATCACCCCCAACAGTAAACTGTTCGAAGGCTCTGACGGATTGTAAGCGCACGGTTTCAGGTACTATTTCACTCCCCTCCCGGGGTACTTTTCACCTTTCCCTCACGGTACTAGTCCGCTATCGGTCACCAGGGAGTATTCAGGCTTATCGGGTGGTCCCGACAGATTCACACCAGATTTCACGGGCCCGGTGCTACTTGGGTTTCCATTACAACAGTCACAAAGTTTTCGTGTACGGGATTCTCACCCTCTACGACAGGCCGTTCCAGACCACTTCCACTAACCCTGTGATTTCTTACTGTTGGCCTGCTCGGCAGAACAGACAAAATGAACCCCACAACCCCACGAATGCAACACCTGCCGGCTATCACACACCCATGGTTTAGCCTCTTCCGCTTTCGCTCGCCACTACTCACGGAATCACGGTTGTTTTCTCTTCCTGTGGGTACTGAGATGTTTCACTTCCCCACGTTCCCTCCACACGCCCTATATATTCAGGCGCGGGTAACACGACATCACTCGTGCTGGGTTTCCCCATTCGGACATCCTCGGATCACAGCTCGGTTGACAGCTCCCCGAGGCTTATCGCAGCCTCCTACGTCCTTCATCGGCTCCTGGTGCCAAGGCATCCACCGTACGCTCTTCATTACTTACAACAAAGATGCTCGCGTCCACTGTGCAGTTCTCAAACAACACACAA
>NZ_JBFUJN010000081.1:0-3987 GCF_056401335.1 Rhodococcus sp. P4_F3_2 | reverse complement strand
CGCCGCCGCTACCCATCCGGGTGCCGCGTAGCTTGCAGCATTTCGAGTCCGGTCGCGACGCGCCTGAAATCTTTGAGGAGGCGATGAGCCGTGTCAGATATCTACGGTCTGCCCGACACCAATGGCCGCAACGAGGGCGATACGTGGACTACAACGTTGCCCGACGGGCGAATCGTTAGGAACGCTATCCCGAAAGGAAACGGCAATCAGACTGTCGATCAGGTCATCACCAATCCTGATGGCAGCACGACCAGTTCGCGTGTAGTCGACAACGGAGAGGGCGGGTGGCAGCGGTGGAACGACGACTCCACCGGCACCTCCTCCTACGCCGGCAAGGACCGGCAGGACGCCGAGGTCTACGGCCAGCACTTCAATCCCGGGACATCGACTACGGGCCAGGCCAGCCACGAGTTCGGGATGTCCAGCGACTACAACAATTCCTATACCGCGTCGTACGACCAAGACGGGAACCGGGTGGGCACCGATGTAGGTGTCGCGAACGAGGGCGGCCTGTACGACAACATTCATGTCGACAACTACGGCAACAAGACATTCTCAGAGACCACCCGAAACGAGCAGGGAGGGCTCGTCAGCACATTCACCGGTCAGGTCGATAGCGAAGGCTACGGCTGGCGGGACATCTCGGGTAAGGACGGCTCGCAGCGGTGGCAGGTAAGCCCGGACAGCCAAGGCAAGCGGGTCCTGACGCGAACCGAAGAGACCGATTCGGGCGTACACCACTTCCGGATGGACGAGAACGGGAAGCTCACCGACGAATTCCGTGGCAATAATCCGGGTGAGTGGTACCGGGACACCATCACCACCGACGCCGACGGAAAGACCACCGTCACCCGCCTCGATGTCCATCTCGGGGTAACCGTCTACGACACTGACGGAAACGTTATCAGTCAACAGAAGCGAGATGACAAGCGGACCCTTGTTGAAAAGGTTGTCGAAACCACCGGCGAATTTGCATATGGAGCGGGCCGCGCGGTCTTCGGCTTGACTGACTTGGGTGCAGCGTACAACGCAGTTAGTCCGCTCTGGGGTCAACATGACGCGGCCGTGACGTCGGACGACATCATCGGCGAGATGGTTGAATCGTTCAAGCCACTATTCGATGGCGACGGTCATGAACGCTGGCAAACACTCCAGGCTCTGGTGGTGGGCACCAACACTGATGAATACGCCGAAGACAGCACTGTATCCACAACCAAGGCGATCCTGACTGGCGCAACTTTCTTCATTCCCGGACCGAAGGGTCTTGGGGCAATCCGGCGAGGAGGTCGAGGCGGCGAAGGACTACTGATCGATGAAATGGTTGCGGCAGGCAAATCTGAGGCCGAAATCCTAGCCACTATAAAGGAACTCAGGAATGTAGGCGAGGCGCTTCCCTGGCAGCAGGGATCGCGGATGGACGCCCCAGAAGTCCTTGCGACGATCGAGAGCAGTCGATTATCGCAGGGCGGAGATGCCCACGGCGCGAGCGGACTCGGCGAAGGCGTCTCTGGTCCTACGCGAACCGGATCGCCAGAATCCCCACCGCGTACCTCTCCGCATCAACAGTCAGGGGAGGGTGCTCAGCCTAACCCAAGTGCGCCCGAAGCGCTCCCGAACATTTCAACAAATTCGCGCCATGATCGGGATTTGACCAATAAAACAGCGCCGGACGACACGACCAACATGATTCGCGTTGGACCGTTGGGGGTCAAGCCCTGGGATCTTCCGAAGAAGGAGAATGCCGCGACTTTTTTCAGGGAGTACGGTCGCGGCCTTGTTGGCGAAGCTTTCACACGAGCTAAATTGCGGCTAGAGGGGTATGAAATCCTCGCTGAACAGGCTGAAATTGGTGTTCGCGTGAACGGCAAATGGGTCACGGTGAGGCCGGACTTCATTGTTATCAATCCGAAGACTGGAAAGTTGGAGATTGTTGAATCCAAGTTCGGCAATGATCCGACCTTCAGGAAAAACCAAGTCCTGGCCTATCCGGAACTGAACAAAGGGACATTTGCAGTTTCGGATCTGAATCCGAATTTGAATCTGTCCAAAGCTCGTGATCTCGATGGAACTCCACTAGATATTCGTATTAGTGGCCTTAGAGATTCAGGCCTTCTGGTAGACGATGCCATCTCCAGGGTTGAGTCACACTTTTGGAATGTCGACTACATGCCGACACCTCAAATCATTGAGATGGCGGCTAAGTCATTCGCGCTCGACTATGAGACTCTCTTCCGGTCGAAGGTCGGAAACTGGGGGACCTCGGCTAGATTGTCTCAACAGTTTCTAAAGGACCTGGTGACGGAAATCAACGCCGTGGCCGCTTCTACCGGCCTGCCGCCCTTACTTCCGAACTATTGGGCTGAGACAAGGAACTCAGGCAAACTCGGATTGCTCTCGATGTTGCCTGCTATCGGTATCCCCGCGTCTCTGCTGTCCATGCTTGGGCAAGATGAATCCGCGGGAAGGGCCAACTCCGAATCTGATCTGGATCTCGTCGCTTCATTGATCGGAAACATCAGCGTTCCAGCGGTTTCTTCTCCGTCGTATCCTGAAACGAATATTGCTCGCTTCCAGCCAAGTGCACGCTTCGCCGTGCCGCGCGATGAGTCCATGACGGTGAACATCCTGCGATCAAGTCAAGAGGTGGCTCGGGAGCCTGGCGGGCGGGAGGCGCTAGCGGTGTGGACATACGGAGCGAATTTGTGATACCTAGGGTGAATCGATCTGGCGGGGGCTCTCGCCTGAAAGGGGTAGGTTGTGGCTGCTCGTAAAAGGGACCGTATTGCCAATATGGTTAAGGGAGAATTGACCGATGCAATGGTGCGCGCGGGATATATGCCGTATGAGCCCTTAGTAGAGAGTAATGACGGTGCCTTTTGGTTCAAGAGTGATGCTGTTGGCATTCCGAATACCATCGCTGCCGTGCAAGCACTTATCGGCTATTCGAGGGACGGTGCCACAAGGTGTACGGGAACTGCATTCCTGATATCTCCGACGGTAGGTGACATACTACGGTCAATGCCATCGGACGCGCTGCTGAAAGGCGATAGGCCGGACAGCCCCTTCCATGAGCGCGTTGACTATCGGTTTTTCAACGAACTGCCGGGTCTGGAGTTGGCGGGGAAGGCACCATGGGTGATTACTGAAGCCGACGTCCCGATTGCCGTGCAGTGGTTTGAGAATCGCGTATCAGGGGCGGTTGTGAAATGGTTCGACGATCGCAACTCGATTGAGAAGTTGATCCGGGTGGCGGAGGAGTCGATCCCGGGAACCTCGCACGACCGGATCAACCCCCGCGTTCTACGGGCGACAATTACTTTGTGCATCGTCAATGGTTACTTCACGGGTGCAGCAGGATTGATGACGGCGCACCTTCAACGCGATCACGTGCAGCCGAATGTCGATTCATTCGATCGTGTTGCCGCGTTTGATAGAGCTCTAGCGGATAGGTTTCCAGAATATCGGCGTGCCCGAGGCCGCTGACCTTGCCATATCCAAGAGGCGGGATTCCGTTGTGGGTGTCCTCTGGATCGGTGGCCATGAGCTGAATCACTTCTCGGTGTGGCGAGTCCGCCGGGCACTATGAGTTCTATGGGGAGAATTCGAACAGGATTGGAGGCTCTTCCGGATCCGGAGTGTACGGGGCCGGGACCGCACGGTGACTAGTAGGACTTTGTTAGCCTAGATCTTTCGTGAGTTCGGGTGCCGGGCTGATCGGGTTCGGATTGGTTGTTCCGGTGACAGTTTCGGCTTGCGGGTGCGTCGGGGTGGCCGACGCGGTCGGTGGCGCCGGGGTTCACGGCTACGGCTGGTGTCGCTGTCGGGTCCGGCGGCCAGATTGTCCTGGCCGCGGGCTTCGGCGCCGCGGTGACGGCCCGTACGGCCAACGCGGTCACCACCGCCACCGGCGACCTTTCGGTCACCGTCGCGATCGCACCGTAACTCGGTGCTCATTCCCGCACTCCGCGTACTCGGGCGGCGCCACAT
>NZ_JBFUJN010000080.1:0-4203 GCF_056401335.1 Rhodococcus sp. P4_F3_2 | reverse complement strand
GGTGAGATCGGCCTTCTCGGGGGTGTCGCCGTTGGGTGACTCGACAGCGTCGCTGAAGTTCTCCGGCAAGGTGATCGTGAAATAGTACTTGCCGCTCGAGAGTCCGGCTTGGGCTTCTWGATCCGAGACCTCCGCCAAATCAAGTTGTCCGGAGGCGATGAGCGACTTGACGACCTGATCGCCGGCATCGACTTGTTGGCCTGTTGACGTTCGCCCCGAATCGTTATTGACAATCGCTGCGGGGATCTTGTTCACCTCGCCGAACGGGTTCCAGAAAGCCCACAAGTACATGGCGCCGTAGAGCAACGGCAACAAGATGATGGTGACGATCGCGATTCGTGGCAGGGTGCCGCGGGAGTAGCGTTTGACATCACTGCCCAGAGATATACCTGCGAGCATCAGTTACTTTCCTTCGGTCATGACGCCGATATCGCCGGCCCCGAGCAGTCCGTGCATGTTCACTACTGCGTTGACGCCGGTATCTGGTGGGAGTGTGTTGACGTCTGCGGTGATCACCGACTGGTGCTCGCCGAGTGCGACAAGCCGTTGCAGCAAAACGGCTCTTTCGAAGTCGTCGGCGAGCTTGTCGACGCGTCCCACCACCAATAGCGGTGGGCGTTTGGTGTTCGCGACAGCGATCCGCAACAACATTTGCTGGATTTCCGGGAGGTCGTCGACGAAGGCGTTGAGCGGTGGTAAGTCGACGTCACCAAACGTTTTCGCACACATGTCTGCGACTTCTGTCTCGCTCACGCGGGGAACGAATTTGTACCACGGGGAATCCCATCGCAGTTGTTCGGTCACCATGTCACGCACGGTGACAGAGGGCCGGACTTCGTCGAGCTCGTTCAGACATGCGATCGCCGAGATGGCCAGTATCCGGCTCGGATTGTCGTAGCCGTGTACCGCTAATGTCCCTGCGGACAATCGCATTCGTCCGCACAGTGCCATCAGCAAGGCGGTTCGCGCCGCTCCGGCTTGGCCGGCTAGCACCGTCACACCACCGGCGTTGATGTCCAAATCGAGCGGACCGAACACGTGTCCCCAGGGCCCATGCACTTCGATGCCCCGGGCCGAGATCAAGGTCCCCTCAGCGGGTTCTGTCGGTGCTTCCCAATTCTCGAAACCAGTTTCAACCAACTGAGGCCTCCAGCCCTAAATGCTGCACGGCGGCACGATCCCTACGCCTTTGCGAGACAGTCCCGTTGCGGAATCCGACCGCAGCGGGATCGTCTCGCGTTGGTATCGCGCCTCGACGAGAGATGGCGACGAGATGTGTCACAGAATGTTTTTTACGACCTGCCCGTTCTTGACAATGACCGTCAGGCTCTTGTTCGGATCGGCGAGCAGGCTCAGGTCCTCGAGCGGATTGCCGTCGACGAGAAGTACATCCGCCCACGCGCCCTCGGCGATTACTCCGAATGGTGCCTGTCGGTAGGGGTCGCGTTCGCCTGCGAGCCGGAAAAGCTCGGCATTCCCGGAGGTGAGCATCCGAAGGGCGTCGACATTGCTGTAGTGATCGCCGAGTCGCGCCGCCATTTCGCTCTGCCGCGGCGCAAGCTGCGGCTCGAGCAAAAGATCCGTACCCCACGCTGTTTTGACACCGTGCTTGCGTGCCCAGCTGTACACATCATCTGTGCCGGTGCAGATTTCGCGATCTTTTTCCGCGCGGCCGGGATCCGGATAGTGGTGATCTCCCAGTGCGAAGGGCTGCATCGAAAGCCAGATGTCTTTCTCGGCCATCAGAGCGATCGTTGCCTCGTCGGCGAGATGACCGTGCTCGATGGATTTCACGCCGGCTTCGATGGCGCGGCGAATGCCGGTGACGTTGTAGACGTGTGTGGCGACGTAGGTGCCGTAGTCGGTGGCCGCGTGCACTGCCGCACGAAGTTCGGGATCGGTGAACTGAACCGTGTAGAGCGGGTCGTACATCGATGCAGCGCCGCCGCCGACCATCATCTTGATCTGGGATGCGCCCTTTTTGAGTTGTTCGCGAACCGCAGCGAGCACCCGCTCCGGACCGTCTGCGACGCGCATGAAACCGATCTGTTCGGCGCGAGACTGGTTGCCGCCCAAAGCGGTGGGGCATTCGTAGACGAAGCTGAAGTCGCCGTGTCCGCTGGTTTGGGAGATGGCGGCCTGGGAAGGGTAGATGCGTGGTCCCTCGAACAGTCCTCGATCGATGACCGATTTGATGCTGCTGGTGTCGCCGGCCATGTCCCGGACCGTGGTGAACCCGCGGTGCAGCATGTTCTTTGCTTCGGCGAGGCCGTTGAGTGCGATGTGCGCTTCACTGCCTGTCACCATGTCGAGGTAGGAGTTGGCGTTGCCGACCAGATGCACGTGGGCATCGCTCATGCCTGGCATCAAGATTCGGTTGCCGCCGTCGATGACGGTGGTCTCGCGACTTGGGTCATCACCAACTGGAGACTCTGACACTGCGGCAATCGTGGAGCCGTCGATCAGGACGTCCCCGGCAACAAGGGTCGAGGAGGTGCCGTCGAAAACACGGACATTGCGAAACAGCAAACGATTTCCAGCTGGAGGAGTGGCTGTCATAAATCGGACATTAGCACCCAAAGTGGAGTCATGCTTCGGTAAAGTAAAAAACAATCAGATGGTTTGAACTTGTTGCTGCGTACCCGCCGCGGGCGGATCGAAATCAGTGCCTGATGATCAAGGTCCCGATTGGAGGATTTTTGTACGGAAGCCAAGTACGCTGCAGCGCATGCTGATTCACCCGACCATTCGAATGCAGTCGTGGGGATTCGTGATCGGATCCGCACTCTTCGCGCTTGGGTCGGCACCCTTCCTGTCGGTCTTCTTCGGTGCCGCACTCGCCAACAGCTTCTTCTTCGCGGGCTCCTGGTTCTTTACCTGCGCGGCGTTCGTTCAGTTGGTGCTGGCCGGGCCAGCAACCACCACCGACTCTGGCCGCCCCGCGATCCGGGCGGTCTGGCTCTCTGCGGCTGTGCAGTTACTCGGGACGATCTTGTTCAACGTCAGCACCGGGGCTGCGCTGCACGCGCTGACGCTACGAGGCGAGATGCACTTGGTCTGGAATCCGAACGCGGAGGGCTCGATAGCCTTCCTCGTCTCGAGCGGACTGGCCGTCCTCATCCTGCTGAGGGAAGGAACCTACTGGGCGCCGCAATCGAAGGAATGGCAAAGCGTGTGGCTGAATACCTTGGGATCCATCGCATTCGGAGTCTCTGCGATCGGATCGTTCGTCTTGCGAGACGGGAACACATTGGATCCGAACATGGCTAACATCGGAACCTTTGTCGGTGCGGTGTTCTTCCTGCTGGCATCCGCAGTATTCCTCGGAAAAAGCAGCCGACCGGCGCATTCCATGGCAGAAGCAGTCTAGCGCGCCAGGCCTCGCGCTCAATATTGAGAAATTCGGTAAGACGGAGAGGATTGCCGCCTTATCCTCCGGCATCTCCTCGATCAAGAGCTTYGATCCGTATCACTCGACATGAAGTGGGGCGCTTTCCATGAGTTCGGAAACCCGGAGTACATCCGCACGATCGCTGCTCACCTCCCGTAATCTCCTCGCTTCCTTGTTGGTGGTGGTGGCGCTGATCTTCATCCTCCAGAACCGCGCCGCGACCACGATCCAACTGTTCTGGGTATCTGTGCAGTCCCCACTCTGGCTCACCCTCGTCGTGATCCTCTTCCTCGGCTGGATTGCTGGCTTGTTGACCACCCGGCGCACGAAAACCATCACCTGAACATCGAGGATGAACAATGATCGCAATCCTGAAGGTCACAGTCCTCTGTACAGGTGTTTGGGGATCGCAGATCGCATTCCAGAGAGCGGTCAAAGGGTTCGACCGCCCGGCCTCCGGTATCAGCGTGGTGGCGGTTGACGCTGCACGTGGACGGGGTACGGAGTTTTCCGAGGAGTACAAATGCGACGTTGCCGGGGCTACTGACAGTTCAGCCTCCGCCGCCGAAAGTGTCCTATTCACAGCAGTTTTCGGCGCCGATGTCGATCTTGTCTGGCATCACACTTCGCCAATCAGGTGTGGCGATTCAATTCTGTCGAAGTTTGGGGGAACCGCAGAGACCGATACGGCAGTCATCGCCGTTGTGGTCGATTTCGCCAGTGTCATCGGAATGGTTGTGATCAAGCTGCACAAGGAAAAGGGTGGGCGCATCCTGAACTCGTTGCTCGTGCCGTTCCCCAATGCGTCGGCC
>NZ_JBFUJN010000079.1:0-5285 GCF_056401335.1 Rhodococcus sp. P4_F3_2 | reverse complement strand
CCAGGCTGGTAGGGCGACGCGATGTTCTTGGCGACGATCCCTTCCAGGTGATGCTTTTTGGCCACTTGGAGCATCGTCGGCCCATCGACGTTGAGCCAGTGCGGTGGGACTTTGATGCGCGGGTGTTCGAGGCTGAGGTTGGCGAGCGCYTCKCGRCGTTCGAGGTAGGGMAGATCRGTSGTCGAYGTKCCGTCGAYGTCGAGGACGTCGAACACGTAGTACGAGGCCAGCGCCTCGTTGCGGAGCTGCGCGGTGGGTCTGAGCACGTGCATCCGTCGTTGCAACAGGGAGAAAGACGGCACGCCGTCCGGTCCAAGTGCGACGATCTCACCGTCGAGGACGGTTTCGCGACCACCGAGCACAGCACTGAGCGCATCGACGACCTCGGGAAATGATCCGCTGATGTCGTTGCCGTTGCGCGACCACAGCACCGGAGCCTTGGAACCTGTTGTAGCCATTGCCCTTTGGCCATCCCACTTACTCTCGAATGCCCTTAACTGCACAAACGACGAACAGGACAAGTTGTCACGCGTTCGACTGTCAAAGTAGCGGCTTGTCGATCTGTTCGCGGAGGATATCGCCGTGACCCGCGTGTCTGGCGAACTCTTGGATCATCAGAAGCAGCGTCCATCGCATGCTGACAGCCCCTTCTCGGGGAGTGTCCATGATGTCGTCGAGGTCGAAACGAGAGGCGATCTCACGTGACCGTCGGCTGGCGCGCTCGAACTCGGCGATGACATCTGCCAGCGCCTCGTCGTCGGCAACAGCAAAGGTGCCCTCGTCGCGGCGGGAGTATCCATCGCACTCAGATTCACTGAGTCCTGCCCAAAACCGTTGGAACCAGATTCGTTCCGCGGCAGCGGCATGCTTGATCAAGGAGATCGGTGTCGTCAGCGATATGACGAGTCGTCGACGAGCGTCGATTTCAGAGAGCCCGCGAACGGTCTCGATCAGTGCTTCGCGGTTCCGGTCGAGCATGTTCTCAATGATCGATCGCTCTGTGCCGGTAGTAATTATGTTGGTAATCATAGTCTTTCACTCGTTTCAGTCAGGAGGACGGCCAAGGACCGTCGCTCGTTATCAGTAGGGGTGGGTTACGCACAACAGCAACTAAATGCGGGGAAAAGCGAAATGTCCGGCACCGGGGAACGAGCCAAAGAAAGGCGCTGTGATCCGATTGTCATCAAGGACGATGCGCTTGGGAATGCCACGATAGGAGTCAGCCTCAACACCGCGGCCAGGTTCTGCTGTCTGCTAGAAGTTTATCGCATAGTTTCAATTCGGGAGAGGACGACCGTCCGAACCTTGCGCCTGCCAGCGCTTGTCGACACGTCTGACAAGGCGATACCCATCACGCGGGAGGCTGAACGGTGTGCGCGACGATGTTCGGGAAGCTGGGCATGTTGAGTTGAACGGCACGACGGGCTCGCCGATCGATGTGGTCGAGTTTTTCCTCGGTAGCCGCGAGGCTCACGCGGAGTCCTTCTGCTTCACCGATCCAGCCTTCGCTGTCCGCCTCGGTAATTCGGGCGGCAAGGTTGTCGCGTATCTCGACCAGTCGGAAACGTTGTGCGGGATCAACACGTAAGACGGGGCACCGGATGCAACTGTGTTCATGTTGACAGCTGGTGCCGTAGGCGCGGCCGCATTCGCCGAGGGCGAGTTTGCGGCGCTCGAAGTGTCCGAGAACTCATCCCATTCGGCATCTGTCGGGGTGCGGTATTCCTCGCTCGGGCGGAGGGCGCGTCGGCGCGAGATGAAGGCGCGGTGGCCGTTGATCGCTTCCTCCGAGTAGATGGCTTTGTATCCCATGGTCGTGTTGATGTCCTTGTGCCCCAACAGCACTTGAGCGATATGCGGAGGCATGCCGTTCATGATGGCGTCGGTAGCGAAGATTCGGCGCAGATCGTGGGGCTGGAAGTACAGTGGTTCGCCTGCTGCGTCCTTCACTCCTGCTGCATCGATGAGTTCGGTCAGTGCATTGCGGATCAGGCCTGCGGACACCGCGCGGTGGTGACCGCCGCATTTCCATTGGAACAAGAGTGGGGCGGGTGCCACCCAGATACGTTCGTTCCGGTCGTAGAGAGGTACAAGAGGTACCCCTCCGTCCGCGCCGCGTATTCGGGACACGATTGTCGACAGCATGTCGGCGAGGTCCGGGCTGACCACAAGTAGGCGTTCCTCGTCTGTCTTCGAGGGTGCTATCTGCAGTAGCGGGATGAGCTCTCCGGTGGTGGGCAGTCGATATTGGGTGATGCTGTGATGACTGATCTCGAGCATCTCTTCGATTCGAACACCTGTGTGTCGCAAAACTTCCACAGTTGCCAGAGCCCAGAATGCCCGGTTCTCGGCTTCTCGGAGCCGGATGGTTCGTCCCTCGGAGTCGTAGATCACCGGAATGCCGTCAGCGCTTGCTTTCAACCATGGGTCCGACTTTGTGTAAGTCTTGCCGAGGATGGTGAATTTCGAGCCCGGCGACGCTGCAACAGCAGCCTCGAGGAGCATCTTGGCATCATGGGCTCGTTGTTCGGCGATCCGCACCAGTTCAGGCAGTCGAGGTAGTCGCTCTCGTGTGCGCTGATCCATACGTGCTTTGCGTCGGCGTCCGATCTTCTTCGCGCTCGTCTCTCCTGGGCCGATCGGACACGGCACTACCCACCGCCCCCACCGCGCGGGGTCGAGAGCTGCCCACGCCGCCAGATCGAGATAGAACGCCCGCACAGCTGTCAGCATGTCGGTGTAGTTCATTCGTGGACTACGGGTCTCGGCGTAAGTTCCATCGGGGAGTCGTCGGCGGCTGACCTTCCAACGCATGCGTTCCTTCCACGCCTGCGCTACGCCGCGGTCGAGCTCGAGCGAGTTGATTCCCGGATGGGTGATCTCCAAGTTTTTCCAGAAATGCAGCGCCAAATGTCGTGAGAGATTGTCGAGCGTCGTGTAATCCAACGAAGGGTGCCGCTCGGACAGATAGTCCACAAGGAGATTCCGGACGTCGGAATTTGCGATGTCGAAGCGATCGACGAGTTCCGCGACGGTGCTCTGCCCTCGATACACCGTGACGAATCGTAAAGTCGGTGGCGCATCTGGTGGAAAGATCCCGATGTCATGGAGAAGTTTGTAGAAGAGGTAGCGCGTTTTACCTCTCGAACATACGGCGAGCTCCGCCTGGCGAAGTTCGACGCAGTCACCAACGGTGATGTCGGAAAGGCCGCCGCCTTTGGACAAGATCAACATGGAGATCTGCCATCGTGCAGTTCGACCCTGCATTGCTTGGGCAGTCTCCGCACCTGCCGCAGCCTCCAGTCGCTCGAATCCTTTCGGATCTCGGCTAATTGCCGCCCAGTCGCGCCAGTAGTGCGACCGGTGCAGTTGGACCACGAAACGTAAATCGGGGCGAATCAGATCCGCGACGAACAATCCGATCAGGGCATGGGTCAGGACCGTGGACCGAACCGATTGCACGCCTTGTTCGTCCAGCCACATTTCCGGTATCGAAACCCATCCGAGACCGTGTTCGGCGACGCCACTGTGGTTCCAGCGGTCTTGCCAGCTCTTTCCCGGAAACGAGGCCAGCCACCGCAGAAGCTGCCCAGCACCTCGGACAGCATCGCGCTGAAAGCTCTCACTACCCTCAGCCCGGATCATGAGCGCTTCCACCCGCTTCAGGGCGGCCACTCGGCCGAGTTCAGTCGTCGCCCACGACGATGGCACCACACGCGGTGGATACCGATCGAGGAGGGTGTCGATGACACTGCGATTCGCACCTTCGCGGGCATCGACGTTCAGGCTCCAACTGGCAGGCACTTTGGAGACACGTGCAGAAACCATCAGCGTCGACCTCCGAACAGTACGTCCAATACTGCCGGGTTGTAGCCCGGCGCTGGCGGTGCAGGCATCGATTGGGTGTTGCCGGTGTATCGAGCATGGTGGGCGCGGACGTGTGCGAAAACTTCGTCGCGACTCGGGGTCAGATACAGCTGAGTGGTTGTCAGGTGCGCGTGGCCCAGGATCCACTGCACATCGGACAACGGCATGTCAGGATCGCTCGTCATCCGAAAGGCTGCGGTGTGGCGCAGGTCGTGAATGGTCCAATTGGATCCCAACATCGACTGCGCCCGTGAGAACATCGCGCGCGCCCCCGAATACGACAGCTGCCGCCACGGCCTGCGCAACGTCATCCACAAGGGATGATCGCAGCCGCGAGGGGCATCCTTTCCCCAGGCCTCTTCTTGATAGATCCGCAACCACACGAATGCATCTGGCGACGCCGGCAACTGTTGGACCTCCCGGGTCCCCTTCCTTGTTACCGTGATCAATTGCTGGCCCGGGTCCGCACACTGCTGGGACATCGACAGGAGCTCGTCGGCGCGGGCACTGGTCGAGACCCAAAAGGCCAACATTGCCCGATCTCGGTTAGACGACAACGCCGCGAATAGTTCGTTGAAACGGTCGTCGGGAATGCGCTTGGGTATCCGTTTCGGAACCTTGGGTCTGTATCGCCCCTTCCGCTCGTTACGAAACGGATCCTGCGGATCGTGATGGGCGTTCGACCGAAAAGCGCGGGGAGAGCGATCCACCGGGAACGGATTGACGACCGGCCCAGCACCGATACTCATCTGAAAATCGTAGAACGCTCGCAACACCGTTTCCGCGTGCGCTCGAGTGGCCGGGGAGAATTTCTGTCCCTGCCGCGGCTTGCCGGTGACCTCGTTGACCACCCAATGACCACTCTTGGCCGCATTGCCCCCTACAGGTGTTGCGCCGGAGACCTTTTCGCCACGCCTCCGCCAGTGTTCACGCCTGGGTTTATCCGCAATCTTCATCCAACGCGCAAAATCGCGGCCCTCCGCGGGAGTGGCTCTCTCCCATCCCACGTCGACCGCTGCGAGAAATCTCCACCACCGTAACAAGTCATGTCCGTACGATCGGATCGTCGCCGACGATCGGTCACACGCGTGAAGTTCCTCGAAAAATAGTGTCGCAGTGCCGATTACCTCACCTGACGCATCGAGCAACCTGCACGGCTCTGCTTCGGAGCCCGTAGAAATCAGCCGCCCCACATCGGGAACGACAAGCCCTGCAAGATCAGCTCGGCGCGTCTCGCTRCACATATTGAGGAAAGTATCAGCACAGCCCCTGACCTGCAATGATGCGATTCGTTAGTTCAGTTAATACGCCAGCGCTCCCCTGTCGGGGGCTGCCCGAGTGTGGCGAGCATCGGCGGAACCGGTTTTCCCGTGGCGGGACTCATCTCTCCACTGTGCGCCGGTTTGTCCTGGCTCGCG
>NZ_JBFUJN010000078.1:0-5601 GCF_056401335.1 Rhodococcus sp. P4_F3_2 | reverse complement strand
TAGTCGACTTGTTCGGGGGCGACTCCGGACTTGTCGAGGGCGCCTTTGATGGCGATGCCGCCGAGGTCGGACCCGGAGAGGTCTTTCAACGATCCGAGGAGTCGACCCATCGGGGTACGAGCTCCCGCAACAATCACAGAACTGGTCACGATTTCCTCCGGCTGCAAAAGAGACATAGTCGTCGGTTCCGTGCGGCCTAAGAGCCAAGTCACATCCCGACGTGTACTCCTCAAACGGTAGCGCTACCGTGAAAGGTATGACACAGACCTCCCCCAGTTCTGCACTCGCACCTTTGTCGTCCGACCTCGTCGTCGCGATCGATCACGTCGGAATCGCGGTGCCCGATCTCGACGCGGCAATCGCGTGGTACACGCAGCACCTGGGCATGGTGTCGACCCACGAGGAAATCAACGAATCGCAGGGCGTGCGCGAAGCCATGCTCTCCGTCGTCGGCTGCCCCGCCGGATCCACTGCCGTTCAGCTGCTCGCACCACTGGACGAGAACTCGACCATCGCCAAGTTCATCGACCGAAGCGGCCCTGGACTGCAGCAGCTCGCCTACCGGGTCACCGACATCGACGCCATCTCCGCCGAGCTTCGCGAGCGCGGCGTTCGGTTGCTGTACGACGCTCCCCGGCGCGGTACGGCCAACTCGCGCATCAACTTCATTCACCCGAAGGACGCCGGCGGCGTCCTGGTGGAACTGGTCGAACCCGACGCGAGCCACTAGCAGACCCGACTCCAGCTCGTATGCCAGGTAGATTGTCGCCATGGCATACGAGCAGGACCGCGGTTCGATCCAACTTCCGTTCCAGATCGCACGGAAGGGGTACGACCGCGACGAGGTACGTAACTACTTCGAGCGATTCGACGCGGAGCTGCGAGTTACCGCGGCCGATCGTGATGCTGCCGCTGCGCAGGCCCGCGACCTTGCCAAGCAGCTCGACGAYGCACGCGACGACATCGACGACCTCCGCAAGGACGTCGACCGCCTCTCGGTACCGCCCACCACTGCGGAGGGCATGAGCGATCGCATCAGCCGCATGCTGCGCCTTGCCTCCGACGAGGCTTCGGAGGTGCGCGCGAAGGCCGAGGCCGACGCAGCCGAGATGACCTCCATCGCCGAACAGGACGGCGCCCGCCTGCGCGGACACTACGAGTCGCTGATTGCCGAACTCGAGGACCGTCGCAATGCGATGGAAACCATGCACGAGCAGACCATGGCGCAGGCCCGTACCGAAGCCGCCCGGATCGTCGAAGCCGCACAGGCCGAGCGGGATCGCCTGGCTGCCGAGTCCGAGGCCAAGCGCACTCAGATCCGCGAAGACTTCGACATCTCGATGTCCGAGCGTCGCGCCAAGGTCGTCGCCGCCGTCAACGACCTGGAGTCGTCGAGCAAGGCAGAGGCCGAGCGTCGACTCTCCGATGCCTCGCACGAGGCTCAGCGCAGGCTGCAGGCCGCCACCGATCAGTCCGAGCGCAAGATCGCTCACGCGAAGGAACTCACCGAAGAACTGCGTGTTCTCCGTGGTCGAATCCTGGCTCAGCTCTTGGGCATTCGGGGACAACTCGATTCGGTTCCGGCCATGCTCGCATCGGTCAACCGGGAGAGCGAACTCCTCGATGCACCGCCCGCTCCGGTCATCGTCGAAGCCGAGGAAAATCTCGAGATCGAAGACAAGAATGCCGACTCCGATCCGGTCGACTCAGAACCGAGTATCGACGAAGACGATGTTCTCGAGGACTCGGACGAGACCAACACCGCCGAGATCGACACCCGCGCCGTCGAGCAGCGAGCCCAGTCCCGGAACTGATCGACGCTCAGGACCACCGTCTGGTCAGGCTGCGAGTTCCGCGGCCTGACCAGCATCCGGTGTGCCAGTGTCGACGTTCGTTCGCGCCGCCCGGTTCCGAAGGCCACGTCACCACATGGGCGACACCGGGCCTGATGTCGTGATCACAACCGGGGCAGCGATAGAACTTCGTCGCGTTGGAGCCGGGTATCGGCCTCACCATGTACATTTCACCGCCCGGCCCTGGCTCCTCCCGGACCAGCGCCCCGCCGAACAACACACCACTGGGTGACTGCGATTCCGCGCTCGAATCCCGAGCACGCCGAGTATCCGTTCGACGGGATTGCTTCGGCGAAGGTTTGCGGCGCGGCATGGTTCGAGTCTAAACAGCGTCAGAAAAGTCGGAACTCGGTGCTTTCGGTACCACGCAAGGCCTCGTAGTCCAAGACCAGGCAACGGATCCCACGGTCGTTGGCCAAAGTCTTTGCCTGCGGCTTGATCTGTTGCGCTGCAAAAACTCCCGTGACCGGCGCGAGCAGAGGATCGCGGTTGAGCAACTCCAGGTACCGCGTCAACTGCTCGACGCCGTCGATCTCGCCGCGGCGCTTGATCTCCACCGCCACCGATGCACCGTCCGCGTCACGGACCAGAAGGTCGACCGGCCCGATGGCCGTCATGTACTCGCGCCGCACCAACGTGTAGCCGGGGCCGAGTGTCTCGACATGCTCCGCCAGAAGTTCTTGAAGGTGTGCCTCGACTCCGTCCTTGATCAATCCCGGATCGAGACCGAGTTCATACGACGAATCGTGCTCGACCTCTTCGAGAGTGATCCGAAGCTCCTCGCCCGCCTTGTTGGTGACGACCCACAAGATGTCGTCGCTGTCGCCGGTGGTCTCGACCAACCAGCACGGCGGACTCATCCAGTTCAGCGGCTTGTACGCCCGATCGTCGGCATGAATGCTGACCGAGCCGTCGGCCTTCACCAACAGCAGTCGTCTTGCGGTAGGGAGGTGGGAGGTCAGGCGTCCCACATAATCGACACGGCAACGAGCAATAACTAGGCGCACCGGACCACCCTAAGCGATCATTACGACTACTCTCGACACACTATGCAGCGAAGCCGTGTCCCGAGTGCGCCCCTGGGGTCGTGGCTGCTCGGATCCACCGACGAAAGCCCCAGGCGCCGCCGAATCCGCGTCCAGGCACTACTCACCGCCCCTCTCCTGGTCACCAACCTGATCGGAGCGGTGCTGGCGATCGTGCTCGTCGGATTCGTGGTTCCCGGACCCGAGATCATCCACCCCGAATTCGCGTGGATCAACTTTATTGCCGTACCCGTCTTCATCGGGTGTGTCTTTCTCATCGGACTTCTGTGGGGCACCAAACGCCTCATGAGGGATCTCCGGTGGGCCACCGAGGATCACCGGCCAACCGAGCAGAATCAACGCGCGGCGTTGCGCGGGCCGTGGCGACTGACCCGAGTGCAAGCCGTCCTGTGGACGGCCGCGCTCATCACCTTCACGACCATGTACGGAATCGTCGACCCCGACACCATTCCGAAAGTTCTGTTCACCGTGGCTTTCAGCGGTATCACCACCTGCGCTTTCTGCTACCTGCTCAGCGAGTTCGCACTCCGCCCTATTGCTGCGCGTGCACTCGAATCCGGAGCACCCCGCAAGGCTGCCGTTCTCGGACTGACCGGCCGGACGATCCTCGTCTGGCTGCTCGGAAGCGGAGTCCCCGTCACCGGCTTGATGCTCGTAGCGGTCTTCAGCTTCATCCGACCTGCTTCGTGGCAAGCCCTCGCGACCGCGATCCTCGTCATCGGCGGGATCACTCTATGCGTCGGACTCGGGCTGACGTACATCAACATCCGATCAGCCGCGGCCCCCATTCGGTCCGTACGCCGAGGCATGGAACAAGTCACCCGTGGCGACCTCACCGCGTCCGTCGTCGTGTACGACGGGACCGAACTGGGACTGCTGCAGACCGGCTTCAATCGCATGGCCGAGGGCCTGCGCGAGCGCGAGAGGATTCGCGACCTCTTCGGGCGCCACGTCGGACACGAGGTTGCCGCAAACGCGGTTCGCCGAAACCCGGAACTCGGCGGTGAAGAACGCGACGTTGCCGTTCTCTTCGTCGACGTCATCGGCTCGACCACGATCGCGGCCACCAACTCCCCTACCGCGGTGGTCGCTCTACTCAACCGATTCTTCGACGTCATCGTCGACGAGGTAGATGCACACGGCGGATTCGTCAACAAGTTCGAGGGCGACGCAGCGCTGGCGATCTTCGGAGCGCCGACGACACTCGCCGATCACGCCGGCAGTGCACTCGCCGCCGCCCGCAAGATTCGGCAGCGCCTGCGTGCCGAAGTTCCGGAAGTGAGTGCGGGAATCGGCGTCGCTGCGGGAATTGCCGTTGCCGGAAACGTCGGTGCGCGAGAAAGATTCGAATACACCGTCATCGGTGATCCCGTCAACGAAGCAGCGCGACTGTCCGAGGTCGCCAAGACGGTTCCAGGTAACCTCGCCGCGTCCGGACGGGCTGTAGCCGCCGCTGACAGCACCGAAGCCGCACAGTGGTCGATCACCGAGAACATCACCCTTCGTGGCCGCCTCGAACAGACCGAGCTCGCGATTCCCTGCGACGCCTTGGAGTCCGAGTCCACCCCGGCAGACTCTGTGCCCGTTCAGCCCTGATCTCACCGCCCACCCTGAGCGAACGGCACGTTCGGTCGATCCAAGGCGATGAACGCCACGTTCGCTCGATGACTTTCCCGCTTCCCGACGGTCTATATCGAAACAGCGGAAATCCGGCGATGCCGGGGAGATGGGTACGACTATGAAACTGACGACATTTACCATCGTCACTCTCGACGGGGTGATGCAAGGACTCGGTGGGCCGGACGAAGATCGACGCGGCGGATTCGAACGTGGCGGATGGTCCGCGCCACTGGTGGACACAGAAGCCATGTCTTACCTCGTCCAGGTCTACCAGCGCGCCGACGCCTTCCTGTTCGGTCGGCGGACTTACGAAATCTTCGCCGGCTATTGGGGCGCGTTCGAGAATCCAGAGGTCAACCCGATCGCAAGCGCCTTGAATACGCGGCCCAAGTATCTTGCCTCGACAACGGTCACCGATCCGCAATGGAAGAACACCACGGCCCTTACAGATGACACCGCCGCAGCGATCGGCGAACTGAAAGCCAGACCCGGCGGCGAGCTTCAGGTGCACGGCAGTGGCGAATTGTGCCGCTGGCTTCTCGCGAACGATCTCGTCGACGAGATGATCCTGCTGATCGTTCCGGTGGTCGTAGGCCAGGGCACGCGACTCTTTCCCGACACCGGACCGGATATCGCACTCGAACTGGCCGAATCGCGAGCCACTCCAAAAGGCGTGACGATCCAGCGGTATCTGCCCACTGGCCGGCCGAAGTATGCAACTGCCACCGCCGACGGTATCGACTGATCCGGGCAAAGCGCCCGTCGTCCTCAGTCGTGCGCCCGCTCGTGATGGTGTGAACGGTACGTTCGGTCGATCTGAGGCGACGAAAGTACCGTTCGCTCGGAGAGTGCGGGGTGGGTTTGGGGGGTGTTTTGGGTACGAGAAAGCCCCCCAACCATCACTGGTTGGGGGGCTTCTCAAGTTGTGTTCGGCGGTGTCCTACTCTCCCACACCCTGTCGAGTGCAGTACCATCGGCGCTGAAGGGCTTAGCTTCCGGGTTCGGAATGGGACCGGGCGTTTCCCCTTCGCTATGACCGCCGTAACTCTATGAAACTGTCACAAACTGTCACAGTAACCAAC
>NZ_JBFUJN010000077.1:0-10587 GCF_056401335.1 Rhodococcus sp. P4_F3_2 | reverse complement strand
GTCGATGGCCTAGTGGCCGTTCGCTTTGAGGTGTTCGATGATCTCGTTCTTACGTTCGAATCCGGCATGGTCGGCACCCAGGTATACGCGCATGGCGACAATTCTCTCAGGCCCGACCAGCCGGGCGCACCCGGGTCGACGTCACACTTTCAGGAACACGCATCGCCGCGCGAGCGCACCTATCGTGGTGCCCATGTACCCCGTCAACGGCCAGGCCGCTGCACCCGCCGTTCGTGTGTCACCAGGCAGTGACGCGGTTCGCCACCCGTGGGAAATCCCGCTACTCGTGCTCGCCGTTCTGACGACAGTCGTCACCTATGTGGTGGCGATCGTTCTGATCGCTGCGGGTGATCTGTCGACGTGGATCCTCGTGGTGCTCGCGGCTCCGATCCTGCTGTTCCTCGCGCGAGGTCAGCTGTACGGATCGCAGCAGGTCAACGGAATCAAGATGACGCCTTCGCAATTTCCGGAGGGGTATCAGCTGGTTGCCGAGGCCGCGGCACGGTTCGGCATGAAAACTCCGCCGGATGCCTACGTCGTGCTGGGGAACGGACGGATCAACGCATTTGCGTCAGGGCACGGATTTCGGCGTTTCGTCGTCGTCTACAGCGACCTGTTCGAGGTCGGTGGGCAGGCCCGCGAGCCCGATGCGCTCGCATTCATCATCGGTCACGAGGTCGGCCACATCGCTGCTGGGCATGCGTCGTACTGGCGCCAGTGGGGACAGTTCGCGTCGAACTACATTCCGGTGATCGGATCTTCGCTGTCGCGTTCCATGGAGTACACGGCAGACAACTTCGGTTTTCACATGCGCCCACAGGGAGCACCGGGCGCCATGGGTGTCCTCGGCGCCGGAAAGTATCTCGTGGGTCTGGTCGGATTCGACGAACTCGCCGATCGCGCGACACTCGAATCCGGTTTCTTCCCGTGGTTCGTCAACATCTTGTCGTCGCATCCGGTGCTGACCTGGCGTGCGGCCGCGCTTCGCAACCGCACGCACTCAGGGCATCTGTTCTTCCGGCCCGGTCAGCTCTACCGAAATCCGGCGCTCACTACCGCTCAGTCGAACTGAGGATCCTCGTTGCGGGTCCGCTTGAGCTCGAAGAAGTGCGGGTAGCCGGCCAGCGCGACGGCGCCGTCCCACACCTTGCCTGCATCCTCGCCGCGCGGGATACGTGACAGCACGGGACCGAAGAACGCCACGCCGTTGACATGGATCGTCGGGGTTCCGACGTCGGGTCCGACGGCGTCCATGCCCTTGTGGTGGCTCTCACGCAGTGCCTCGTCGTACTTGTCGGTGTCGGCAGCCTCGGCCAGTTCGGGCGGCAGTCCGACCTCGGCGAGCGACGACTTGATGACGTCGGCGAAGTCCTTGTTGCCCTCGTTGTGAATCTTCGTACCCATGGCCGTGTACAGCGGCAGCAGGATCTCGTCACCCTTCAGCTGCGCTGCAGCGATAGCGACGCGGACCGGGCCCCAGGCCTTGGTCATCATCTCGCGATACTCGTCGGGGAGGTCGCGGCCCTCGTTGAGAACCGCAAGGCTCATCACGTGGAACTTGGCCTCGATGTCGCGTACCTGCTGGGCCTCGAGAATCCAGCGCGAGGTGATCCAGCACCACGGGCAGAGCGGGTCGAACCAGAAGTCAGCAGTGTCCGTGGTCTTACTCGAGGTTGCGCTCACGAAGAAACTCCCTATCAGTTCATGTCGGTCAGGTTCTGTCAGTTCGGGGACATACTCCCGTTCTGCCAACAATCATGAACCCGCAATCCTTCCCGCGCTTTCCCCCGAACCACCTTCCGATCGCAGTAGTGTCGAAAAGAAACGAGTACGAAGGAGTGGTTCAGTAATGAGYACCAACCGGAGATTCGTGATCGTCGGCGGCGGGCTCGCGGGCGCAAAGATCGCAGAAGCCCTGCGTGACAGAGATTTCGACGGTGAGATCACCGTATTGAGCGAAGAAGACCACCTTCCGTACGAGCGGCCGCCGCTGTCGAAAGAGTTCTTCGCAGGCAAGAAGACACTCCCCGAATTCACCGTCCACGACGGCGAGTGGTTCCGCGACCATCACATCGATCTTCGTCCGGGAACGACGGCAACGGCCATCGACCCCGCTGCGCACACCGTGTCACTTCCGGACGGTTCCACGATCAGCTACGACAAGCTCGCCTTGGCCACCGGCTCACGTTCGCGGCGCCTCGACATCCCGGGGTCCGACGCCGAGGGCGTTCACTACGTGCGAACAGTCGAACAAGCCGCTGCGCTACTGCGCACCCTGGCCGCCGACAAGAAGCTCGTCGTGATCGGTGCCGGCTGGATCGGTCTCGAAATTGCCGCGTCGGCTCGCGGTTTCGACGTCGATGTCACCGTGCTCGAGCATGCCGGCCTTCCGCTCGAATCGACCCTGGGCCCGGAAATGGGTGAGGTCTTCGCCGCTCTGCACCGCCAGAACGGCGTCGACTTGCGCACTGGCACGGACGTCAGCGCAATCTCTGTCGACGGCGATCACGCCGCCGGCGTCACTTTGAGCGACGGCACCGTGATTCCGGCCGACGCCGTGTTGATTGCTGTCGGCGCGTTGCCGAACACCGAGTTGGCGTCGGAGGCGGGTATCGACGTCGACAACGGAGTTCTCGTCGACGCCGGTCTGCAGAGCAGCGACCCCGACGTCGTTGCAGTAGGCGACATCGCGGCCGCACAGCATCCGATTCTGAATGCACGAATTCGGGTGGAGCACTGGGCAAACGCACTCAACCAACCCGAGACCGCCGCAGACACCATGTTGGGTCGGCCCGCCGAGTACGTGCGCATGCCGTATTTCTTCACCGATCAGTACGACCTCGGGATGGAATACGTGGGTCACGCGCCGCACGGCGGCTACTCCCGTGTCGTCACTCGCGGCGATGTCGACAAGCGCGAGTTCCTGGCCTTCTGGCTCGATTCCGCGAACAAGGTGCTCGCCGGCATGAACGTGAACATCTGGGATGCCGGTGACGCCATCAAGGAATTGGTCGCCTCTTCGCGTCCCGTCGATCCGGAACGGCTGGCCGATCCGGAGATTCCGCTGGCAGAAGTGTCCGCTTGAGTAGAGCCGTTCTCTTCGTGATGGGATGGACGTAATAGATCCGCACCATCTACGAGGAGATCTTTGTGGTCGCACCGAACCTGACACGCGAAACCGCAGCGAAACGGTCAGCAATCCTGACCGTCGAGAACTACCTGATCGAACTCGATCTCACGGACGGCAACGACGCACCCGGCGAGGAGACGTTCTCTTCGAAGACCACCGTCACGTTCACGGCTACGGCCGGAGCAAGCAGCTTCATCGACATCGTCGCGGCCCGAGTCCATTCCGCGGTCCTCAACGGCACCGCACTCGACGTCTCCGACTACGACGAGTCGACGGGCATCAGCCTTCCCGACCTCGCTGCCGACAACGAGTTGGTCATCGAGGCCGATTGCATCTACTCCCACACCGGCGAGGGGCTGCACCGATTCGTCGACCCGACCGATGACACCGTCTACCTCTACTCACAGTTCGAGACGGCTGACGCCAAGCGCATGTTCGCGTGCTTCGATCAGCCCGATCTGAAGGCGACCTTCGACGTCCGCGTCACCGCTCCCACGTCGTGGAAGGTCATCTCCAACTCCGCGGTCGTCGAGACCCTCGCCGCCGATCCCGGCAAGCATGTTTTCCGGACCACCCCGAAGATGAGCACGTACCTGGTGGCGCTCATCGCCGGTCCCTACGCGCAGTGGACCGACAACTACTCCGACGAGCACGGCGACATCCCGCTCGGAATCTTCTGCCGCGCTTCGCTGGCCGAGTTCATGGACGAGGAGCGGCTTTTCACCGAGACCAAGCAGGGATTCGACTTCTACCACCGCAACTTCGGTGTTCCCTATGCCTTCGGCAAGTACGACCAGCTCTTCGTCCCCGAATTCAATGCGGGCGCGATGGAGAATGCCGGCGCCGTGACCTTCCTCGAGGACTACGTCTTCCGCTCCAAGGTGACCCGCTACTCGTACGAGCGTCGTGCCGAGACGGTGCTGCACGAAATGGCGCACATGTGGTTCGGCGACCTCGTCACGATGGCGTGGTGGGACGACCTGTGGCTCAACGAGTCGTTCGCGACCTTCGCTTCGGTCCTGTGCCAGACCGAGGCCACGGAGTACACGAACGCCTGGACGACGTTCGCCAACGTCGAGAAGTCGTGGGCATACCGCCAGGATCAGTTGCCGTCGACGCACCCGATTGCCGCGGACATTCCGGACCTGGCTGCCGTCGAGGTCAACTTCGACGGCATCACCTACGCGAAGGGCGCCAGCGTCCTCAAGCAGTTGGTCGCATACGTCGGACTCGAGCCGTTCCTCGCCGGACTGCGTGAGTACTTCCGTGAGCATGCATTCGGAAACGCAACATTCGACGATCTGCTGGGCTCACTCGAAAAGTCCTCGGGCCGTGACCTTTCCGACTGGGGTCGACAGTGGCTCAAGACCACCGGTTTGAACATCCTGCGCCCCGACTTCGATGTCGACGCAGACGGAAAGTTCACCCGCTTCGCCGTCCTGCAGGACGGTGCGGCACCAGGCGCCGGCGAGCGGCGAATCCACCGGATCGCCATCGGCATCTACGACGACGTCGACGGCAAGTTGGTACGAAGCCATCGCGTCGAACTCGACCTCGATGCCGTGGAAAGCACGGACGTCCCCGAACTTGTCGGCGTCGCCCGCGGTGCACTCGTGTTGGTCAACGACGACGATCTCACCTACGGCTCCGTGCGACTCGATCCCGAATCGTTGGCGACGGCGATCGAGCGGGTCGGCGACATCACCGACTCACTCCCCCGCACCCTGGTCTGGTCGGCGGCGTGGGAAATGACCCGTCAGGCCGAACTGAAGGCACGCGACTTCGTCGCACTGGTCGAGCGCGGTATCAGTTCGGAGACCGAAGTCGGTGTGGTGCAACGTCTCTTGCTCCAAGCCCAAACCGCCATCGGCTCCTACGCAGATCCGGCCTGGGCCGAGGCCGAAGGCGCGGCGAGCTTCGCCAATCGGTTGCTCGAACTCGCGCGTGAGGCAGAGGCCGGGTCCGACCACCAGCTGGCATTCGTCAACGCACTCACCGGTGCAGCACTCTCCCCGTGGCACACCGAGGTACTGCGCGAATTGCTCGACGCCGATCCCTCCACCGTTGGGCTCGACGGCCTGATCGTCGACACGGACCTGCGCTGGCGCATCGTCGGGGCACTGGCAGCTGCCGGTGAGATCGACGCTGAAGGAACCGCGACTCCGTTCATCGACGCCGAAGCCCAGCGTGACCCGACCGCTGCGGGCGCTCGTCAAGCCGCGGCGGCCGCGGCCGGACGTCCGCAGGCTGCTGTCAAGGAAGAGGTATGGGCGAAGGTCGTCGGCGACGACTCGGTGCCCAACATCACCGCACGATCGATCATCGGCGGGTTCGCTCGCGAAGGCCAGGACGAATTGCTCGAACCCTTCGTCTCCCGCTACTTCGCCGACATCGCGGCGGTGTGGGAACGACGCTCGAGCGAAGTGGCACAGACCGTCGTCATCGGGCTGTACCCGGCGTGGTCGATCTCCGCAGAATCCGTCGCGGCGGCAGACCGATTCCTCGAAGGCGACATCCCTCCCGCGGGCACCGGCCTGTGTCTGACAAACAGTTACGGCGCTGAAATTGCGGCTGCCATAACGCGGATGGCACTGATCAGTCCGTCGATCAGGTTGCCTTCACTGAAGGATGCAACAGCTGCCGTTGCTCCGAGCTGGGTAACGCGATCAGTGACCCGATCGGCGATTGCCCGCCCGCTGCGTACCTCGACGGTGCGCTGGTTGGGCGAGACGGCGATCAGCACGGAACGCTCGGCTTCGGGCGTGGTCGGGAACAGTGCGTCGGCACCCGCTGCCGGATCAGAACCGAGATCACCGATGTAGGCGTTGAATCGCACCTTGGTGGCCCGCGTCGCTTCGGTCATCGCGACGTCGAGCGCGACCAGATCCATGGTCTCGAACGGAAGATCGTCGGTGAACGGCTCGCCGATGCGGTGCACACCGGAAACGCGTCCGCTGGACGTGACGACGCTGCCGACGGGCAGGTCCTCGGGCGCTACTGCGAGCGCGGTCGAATGATCACCACTTGCCACTTGCGGACCCTCCGATCAGATCAGCCGAACCGGCTTCGATTGCGTGTGCACTGCCGTGATGGCCACCGCGAACGGTGACTTCGTCGACAGCACTCCACAGCACGGGAGCGTGATCCCACGACTCACCGAGATGGAACGCCGGCGGAACCGGTCCCGGCGTCTTCTTCCCGAGGAAGGACGCAGCCGCGAAGAACGCGGTGATCAAGGCCGGAATCCCAACGTATATCAGTACTACCTCGAGAATGCTCACACCAGATAACGTAGCCCAGAACGCCAGGAAGGAAAGCGTCAGGGCCACAAATTCTCGGGCAATTTCGTTTCGGTGACGACAGAACGCGGCTCAGGCTGCGCCCACGCCGAGATACGGCATCCACGCCGGATGCAATTCCTTGGTCGCCGCGAGCAGACGCCAATGCGGACCGGACGGGGGAACCAATTCCGCACGGAGAGTCCATCCGAGTTCGCTGAGCATCTTGTCGGCCTTGCGGTGATTGCAGGGGGCACAGCACGCGACGCAGTTCTCCCACGAATGCCCGCCACCTCGGCTGCGAGGAACGACGTGGTCGATGGTTTCGGCTTTGGCTCCGCAGTACGCACATCGGAAGTGGTCACGATGCATCAGTGCGGCACGGGTCATGGGGATGCGGGCGCGATACGGAACGCGCACATAGGTGCGCAATCGAATGACCGAGGGAACCTGCACCGACCAGTCCGCAGAATGGACTACCGGGCCCTGTTCGTCCTCGTGGACGGTATCGGCCTTGCCGCAGGCCATCAGTACGACCGCGCGCCTGGCAGGAAGGGCGGTCAGCGGTTCGTACGTGACGTTGAGCAGTAGCACCCGACGTTTTACCCACTCGGGCACAACGCGATCGGGAGGGAACATCTCGAGGTGAGAATGCTCTTCGGAAAAGAGTGGGTCAGCAGTGTGCGCGAACCCGTCAGGAACAACTTCCAGAACAGCCCCTAACGCGTGGTCGTTCCGCGCGCTAGTGGGCTGGAGTTGTCGGTGATTGCGTGCAGCATGTCGGTTCTTCATACGACCTCCGGGAGACTGCCCCCAAGTTGACCACGGATGATCGCGTTACGCACTCCCATTTCGAACAAAATTGCCAGGACGGCCGGTGAATTTCCGGTGAATGGGTACGCATTCCGACCCGATGCAACCGTCGTCGACCCGGAAACCGACCACTACGGCCGTCAGGCACAATGGAACTTGCCATGAATGACGTACAGCACGACGTGCAGCAGACCTTCTACGACGCCGTCGGCGGAGCCGAGACGTTTCACAAGCTCACCGCGCGATTCTACGAAGAAGTCGCGAAGGACGAGGTTGTGCGCCCGCTCTACCCCGAGGCGGATCTCGGCCCGGCCGAGCGGCGGATGCGGATGTTCCTCGAGCAGTACTGGGGCGGGCCGCACACGTACTCGGAGGAGCGTGGGCACCCGCGTCTGCGGATGCGCCACAATCCTTTCGTGATCGGCCCGATCGAGCGTGATGCGTGGCTTAGGTGCATGCACGTCGCCATCGCGTCCATCGACGAGAAGACCCTGAGCCCGGTGCACCGCAAGCAGTTGATCGACTACATGGAGATGGCTGCTGCGTCCATGGTGAACTCCGCCATCTGACCGTTTACTTCGCCTTCGGCCTGAACACACGCGCGATCCGGCGGGCCGCTCGTACCCCGAACGACACCGTGGGATGTAGCGGAGAACTCAAGATTGCGTGCTTGCGCACGTACTCTTCGACCTCCCACTCCGACCAGCTACCCGCCCGGAAGAGTGCGGCATCGCCGACGCCCAGGGTTCGTTTCGCGATTCCGTCGCCCTGAACGGTGACCGACCCTTCGATGATGTGCACGATTTCGTCCGCATGGAAGTACCAGCGGAAGCGCCCCTTCGTGCAATCCCAGACGTGCGTAGTCGTGGTCCCGTCTTTACTCGCCGACCATTGCGCCGACCGTGCAACCGGTGTGCCGAAGATTATCCAGTCACGGTTGATCGGATCATCGTCGAGCAGTACGTGATCCAAACTGACCGCTTCGATTGCCGACAAAGTCAAGGCCAAGCCCCCTTGGTTGAATTCTCGATACTTCTCCCCCGGCAGTAACACCAAAGTTGCCACATGGAGTCACCGCGTGAATGCAAAGTACACCAAGGCTAGGTAAAGAGTCACGCTTTTGCCGTGTCCAAGTCGTGAGAGTGCCAGACGTTTGGCACTATGAACTGCTGTGAGCACCCCCGCGGATTCGTCCTCTGTAAGCCGGCCCGAAGCCCCGTGGTGGAACGAGGCGGTCTTCTATCAGATCTATCCGCGTTCCTTTGCCGATTCGGGCAGTGACGGTATCGGCGACCTCGGCGGAGTCGAGGAGAAACTCGGCTACCTCGAACTGCTCGGCATCGACGCGATCTGGTTGAGCCCGGTGATGAAGTCACCAATGGCAGACCACGGCTACGACGTCTCGGATCCTCGCGACATCGATCCCCTGTTCGGTGATCTGGCGACGATGGATTCGCTGATCACGTCAGCCCACGAGCGCGGAATCAAGGTCACCATGGACTTGGTCCCGAACCACACGAGTGATCAGCACGAGTGGTTCAAGGCAGCCCTGGCGTCGGCGCCCGGTTCTGCGGAGCGATCCCGCTACATCTTCCGAGACGGCAAAGGTGAAAAAGGCAACGAACCGCCGAACAACTGGCCGAGCATCTTCGGCGGCCCGGCATGGACCCGCGTCACCGAAGCCGACGGAACACCCGGCCAGTGGTACCTGCACATCTTCGCCAAGGAACAGCCGGACCTGAACTGGGACAACCCCGAGGTCTTCGACGACCTCGCCAAGACTCTGCGCTTCTGGCTCGAGCGCGGAATCGACGGATTCCGCATCGACGTGGCCCACGGAATGGCCAAGCCGGACGGTTTGCCGGACCACGACTGGGAGCTCAACGAGCTCATGCGCAATTCCGACGACGACCCGCGGTTCAACAATCCGGCAGTTCACGAAATCCACCGCGGCATCCGCAAGGTCATGGACGAGTTCCCGGAGGCGATGACCGTCGGCGAGATCTGGGTGAAGGACAACCAGAAGTTCGGCGAATACATCCGGCCAGACGAACTGCATCTCGGATTCAACTTCCGGCTTGCAGAAACCGAATTCTCCGCCRAGTCCGTCCGAGAGGCCGTGGAGAACTCCCTCGCGGCCGTCGCCGAGGTCGGGGGTGTGCCCACGTGGACACTGTCGAATCACGACGTCGAACGTGAAGTCACGCGCTACGGCGGGGGCGAGATCGGAACGCAACGCGCACGGGCGATGATCCTCGTCGAGTTGGCGCTTCCGGGCGCGAGCTTCATCTACAACGGAGCCGAACTCGGCCTGCCGAACGTCGACCTGCCCGACGATGCACTACAGGACCCGGTCTGGGAACGATCCGGGCATGCCGAGAGAGGACGCGACGGCTGTCGAGTGCCCCTTCCCTGGGAAGGAACCGAGCCGCCTTTCGGATTCACCACCGGTGCGAGCACCTGGCTGCCGATGCCGGCCGAGTGGTCGACGCTCACCGTGGAGGCTCAGATCGAGGACGTCGACTCGATGCTCTCGCTGTATCGCGCCGCCCTCGAACTTCGTAGCGCCAGGCCGGAGTTTTCCGGCACCGACATCGATTGGTACGGCAGTCCCCCCGGCTGCCTCGCTTTCCGTCGACGCGGCGGTCTGATCTGTGCTCTCAACACCACGGAGGTGCCGATCGCACTGCCGAGCGGGCAGCTGCTGTTGAGCAGCGCACCACTCGTCGACGGTCAGTTGCCCGTCAACGCTGCGGCGTGGCTGATCTGACCGAACACTCTCGCACGTCGTCAGGCGGCGGCCCCATCGCGCTGGTGGTGGCCGTCGCCTGAACTCCTACCGCGCAACCATCAGCGGTATCGAACCACCGCGGTGACGGTAGATCGAACCAAACCGTGCATCGAGGCGCACCCACGATCTACTCGCCCGCACCCGAACCAGTTCCGACGCGTCGATCTGTTCGAGATCGATGTCCGCAGTCATCGCTTCGGATCCGGCGTGCGGAACGAATCCCATTGCGGTCAGGGCAAAAATAACTCGCATCGAGATCCCGACCGTGCCTGACGGACCACTGACCTCGAGCACGTCCTGATCGAGCAACGACGCCGGCGGGCCGTGGCTACTTCCATGCTCGAGCGCCAAGGCGTTGCCCCGCTGCGCCAGTTCGATCAACACCCGGGCGGGTACGTCGTCCAGGTGCTCGAAGCCGTCCATCGGCGGCAACGCCCCACGCCACGCCGAATCCATGGCGAACCCCGGATCGATCAGCTCACCTGTTGCCTGCTCCACCGCCGAGAGCAACTGATCGCCGGCAGCCGACGTGTCGTCAGGGTTGATGGTGCCCGCCACGGTTCGCGTCGCCAGAG
>NZ_JBFUJN010000076.1:0-5814 GCF_056401335.1 Rhodococcus sp. P4_F3_2 | reverse complement strand
AATCAGTGCCGCAACGGGTTGACGCTCGTCGACCACCCACAGGTGAGCCGCGGTGAAGAAGACGTATCGGGGGCGCAGGAACCTGCGCCCGAGGTGGGCGCTCACGCGCCTTTCTGCAGAGTCATGACATCGACGGTACCAGCGAAGCTCGTCTACCGCGAAGACCGCCGACTGGTTCGATTTCAGGGCTGCCGATTGCATCGCGGGCAAGTGTGGCTCCGGTGTTCGCCCGGCCAGCGGAGCTAGTACTCGCAGTGCATCGGCGTTGTTGCTGCTCACACCGATGCCTCGCTCACCGTTATTGCGGTCAGTTGCAGTGGGGACCAGTCGCTTACGTCGCGAAGGAGCTGGCGGTCGTGGGTGGAGAGAACGACCGCTGCGCGGGTTGCGGCGAGAGCGTCTGTGAGTTCGTCTACGAGGGCGACCGAAAGGTGGTTGGTCGGCTCGTCGAGGAGCAGTACGTGCGGTTTGGTCGCAAGTACCATCGCCAGGTCGAGACGACGTTGCTGCCCCATCGACAGTTCACCGATCCGCTTGCTCGATTCACGCACGAAGAAGACCGAGGTGCGAGAGCCCGATTGCGTCCGACGAATCGAGGAGACCCGCCGTGACAAGCGCATCGAGGTGTGCGGAGAAAGCCTCACCGGCCCGCCGATGCAAAGGAAGATCGGTCTCCTGGCGCAAATATCCGAGACGGATGCCCGGTCGCCTCCGAACGAAGCCTGTACTGGGGTGCAGCTCGCTGGCGAGCACGCTCAGTAGCGTCGATTTCCCCGCCCCGTTGGGGCCGGTCACGACGAGCCGGTCGCCGCGAGAGAGGGCAAACGACACCTCACACGTCACGCGTTCCTTAGCGGTGATCTGATCTGCGCTCAACAACACGGAACCGGTATTCGGCAGGAGTTCAGGAAATCTGAACTGTTGCGGTGGTTCCGGCATCGTCACCGCGTGCGCTTCGAGCTGCTCCTGGCGGCGATGAACGCTCTGTACGAGCCCGCCTGCTCGGGTCGCGCGTCCGTGCTTGTTCGTACCCTTCTCCGGTCGCCCCCCGGACTGCAGGCGATTCTGGGCCGCGCTGAGACTGTCTTTCAGTCGGGCATGCTCGTCCTGTTGACGGTCGTACTCTTGTTCCCAGAGTGCGCCTTCGGCGAGTCGACCCTCGCGATATCCGGTATAACCGTTGCCGTACAGGCGGATCCGGTCATCGGGTGAGGGGTCGAGGTCCACGATGGTCTCCGCGATATCGGAGAGCAGTGCGCGGTCGTGGGTGACGACAACGACGCCTCCTTGGCGCTCCTCTGAAGAACCCGATCCCCACCCTGATGGCGATCGCTATCGAACCCTTCACGAACCCCAGGTCGCCCCTCCCGATATCCCCGGCAAGTCCGTCAATCTGCGGCCATGCGATGGGAGTCGTTCCGGCAGGGCAGCTCCCGCTTCAGCGCTACGAAGATCTATAGCACCAGTCGTGAGCCTTTCGGTAGCCTGATCTCCCGTCGTTCGGTGGGCAGGCTTGCCGCGGCACGGATGCTGCGGATGTCATCGGCAGTCAACGGCGCGGACAGATCGCGCTGGATGACCACGGTGCCGCCCCGATATGGAAATGCCTCCACGGTGGGCGGGAGCTGGGTTTCGTCGACGGGGAACTCTTGACCCAAATAGGTGCAGCTGCCGATCGTCGCACCGCCGGGCACGTAACTCTGAACCCGCGACTCAGCTCGCCGGTAGAGGACCGCTGTGGGGGCATCCCAGATATCAGTCAGCCCTTGAACGAGGTTCAATGCCAGTGTGATCCGAGATTCGTCGGCGAAAGTGCAGATGAAACTTCCCGTCCCTGAAGTGCCCCCGAAACCGGCCACCACGTGAATATCGCCGGCATTCGAGTACAGGCTTAGGTGTTGTGGGAGCGAGAGTGGATACATCCCACCGGTGGCGTGGCGTGATCGCCGCTTCTCGATCAATGTGGCTTCGATCGATTCTTCCGTCGGCGGCACCAGGATCTGCCGAACGTTCGAGGCGAGTATCTGCTCGACCGTCGCCTCGGGCGGGAGATCGTCGCCTACCGACTGATAGAGGTCGACACCGAAGACCGGGTCGATGTCGCGAAGTAACTGCAGCGAACGAACAACGAGAGCGGCGGTGACACTTTCGGATGCTGGCGGCCCCTCAGGCGAGATGGCTCTCAGGGTCAGTCCGTCCGTCATGGTTCGGCGCAGTGATGTCGACGGCATTTTCACTCCTTTCCGTCGCGGCTCAGGCGAATCGTTCGCTGATTTGCGGGTCGCATATTCGGTAGCCGAGTAGGCGCATTGCGTTTCACAATTCGATCACCAGTGCCTGCAGAGGTTTTCATCGCGCCCGCACGGTGGTAACCAGCTCGTCTCCCATTGCCGCCAGCACGACACTACGATCACCCAGATCGAACACTGCAGTGACAGGTTTGCCGTCACCCACAGTGTCGACGGTAAGCGCTTCGATCCTGTGCCCTACTATCGCCCGAAACTCAGAATCGTCCCCCGCATCGAACACCGTCCATTTTCCGTATTCAGCTACATACCCCGCATTCTCAGCGCCGAGTTCGCGATCGCCGCCGACACCCCCATCCTCGAACGGGTCGAGCCACGGACCTTCCCGGCACACCAATTCTTCTCCGTCAGGGCCCGCGTCGAACACGAAAGCCTCCCGACCAGCAACTGTCACCTCGACCGGACCGTTCCACGACTGGATCACATTTCCGAGAACGTAGTAGACGCGCCTGACCCCGGTGATCCGCTCACCGACAACACACCGCCGAATATGGGTGAGCGAAAGCTGTTCTGACACCCTAATTTCTCCCTCGAATCCAGCCGTCGAAGCGTGGGCGCGTCCAGTCGATCGTGGCGTGCCGGTGGGTATTTTCATCCGAGTGTTTCGGTGCTTCGGCGTTGCGCCTCGTACTTCGCGGCGTCGGCAGCGAAACGTTCAGCATCGGCACGAGAGAGGGCGGTGGTCTGCCCGCAATGTGCGCACGCCATGAAATCGTGTCCGTGCCCGAACGGGAAAATCGGGAGGAAGAACAGGGCGAACCACGTACGCCGGCGATGCAGCCGCTGCGCCGCAGTGACCCGGCACAGGTGACAGGTAAAGAACAGTGCCGCGATGAAGGTTGTTTTCGTGCGTGTTCCGAAGATCAGCATCCGATTTCTCCTCTGGTGAGCAGCGAACATGCTCCGCCCCAGTACTTTTCAAGACCACCAAGCAGTGGTTACTACGCGTGCGTATCCCCGGCGTCGGCGTCATCGGTGGTATCGACGACGTCGATGTCGAGGGCACCGTCGGGACGGCGGCGAATGAGATCGACGGCAACGGAGGCGACGGCGTAGTCCACCAGCGCCCCGTCCTCGGTGCGGCAATGCAGCGAGAAGTACACGATCCCGTCCACCACACGGTGTGTCTGGGCTTGGACGCGGAAATCGCCGCCCAACACCAGCCCAGCGCGATACAACGTCATCGGCCCGTCCGGAAGCCCCGGCAGGAGCGGGATTTCCTCGATACCGCCGTCTGGGAGCATCCCGTCGACGCCATAGACGATCGGATGCCCGTCCGATTCCTTCGACACCACTGCCAACGGCATCGACGCCACGTTGAACAAGATTCTGGGCGCACCACATAGAAGGGCATCGATGACAAGGGAATCACCTTCTGCGCCGAAGGAAACTCCAATGACACGAATCTCCTGCCCCGTGACCATCCGAGGCGCGTGAACTTCCAGGTCGAGGGCAGGCATACTCGGCCAGGGCTTGCTTTCGACCAGCATCAGTTCACTCCTAGGAAGCGTGCGCCTTTGTTCAACGCGTTCTGGTAGGCGTTGTCGCCCTGGATCTTCTTGATCAAAGACTGGGGTGCGCCTTCGAATTCTTGGGTGTTGAAGTTGTAGTAGTACTTCCCACCGCGATCATCCTGCAAGTGCATCTGTCCAGCCCGCACGCCTGGGGCAGGGTTTTCGATATCGATCCGATAGTACGGGCCGTTCGGTGGAATCTTGTCGGTCATGGTTCTGCTGCCGGGTAGTTGTGTTCCGCTCTGGCCTAGCATCTCCCCATTGGGTGCGGTTTGCGCGCTAGGACTCGGTTTCGGGGTACTGCCCGAATTACCGGAAGTCCCATTCCCGGAGCGGCGGGCCTCGAAGTTGGTTGCGATGTCGGGGGCGACCTCGGCCATCCCAGCACCCGCGAAGGCGGCGCCGCCTGCGATCGCCGCGGCACCAACAGCGTTGAGCGCCAACCCGGCCGGTAGTCCGATACCGGTCGCATCGAGCAAGACGCCCCCGCCCTCCACCGTGCCGCCCAGACCGGCCAGGATCATTCCACCGACAATCGATGCGGCGGCGGCCGGATTGTCGAGCATCGCCTGCGCGAAGGCCCCGGCAGCGTCGCCGGTGACATCGAGGGCTTCGTCGCCGAAATCCCAGACGTTGTCCCATACCCGCCGCGCCAGACCCGGTTCGTCCTCCTGTTCACTTGTCTCGCGTTCGACTTCGAGTATTTCGCGGTCGATGGCCGCCTGCTCGGCCGCTGCTGCGGCTTCCTGGTTCGCGTGCTCCTGCTCAGCGGCCATCGTGTCCAGAGCCTGCGTGGTGGGCACGTTCGTGACCTCCAACCCTGCATCGGCCGAATCACCAGGTTTGGTGTAGTTGTTGGTGGTGCCGTCACCTTGATCGACGGTCATCGGGGCATCCGGCTTGATCGTCTCCGGGTTCGGCACATACGCCGAGTGCCCGTCATCGGGGGTGCCCACCACCGCGATACCGCCCGACTGTCCCGTGATCGCTTCCTGCCCGTTCGACAGTTCGACCGCAGAGATCTGATGCCCGGTAGCCTCGTTGGTGCCGCCGTCTAGGCCGTCCGCGAAGATCGGATACAGCACATCCGGACCGGGCTCGATGTGCTGAACCAAGGTGGTTCCATCGTCGGCGACCTCGTACCATGTCGGCACCGGACGGCCCAGAGCGTCGTACGCCCACGGCGGAGCCTCGTGCGAGACCACGGCGCCGTTCACGTCGAGGATGTCAGCGGAGCCGTCTGCGTTGACACGCATATGACCACCCGGGGGAACCTTCTTCGGGAAGAAGTACTCACGAGGTGATTCCGGCCCGTTGAGAAGATCGAACGTCTGCTCCGCACCGCCAGGCCACACCACCGTCAATTCCTCGTACCCCGGACGGAAGATTCCACCCGATCCGAGACCGCTCATCGACGTCTGCGGTAGCGGAGTGACCTTCCCGCTCTCACGCGCACTGAACGGTCCGGGCCTCCCCCGTACTCCGATACCGGCGGCAGTGAAACCTGCGGCGCCGACCAACACAAGTTCGAGGTAGCGGTCGCGTCCGTTATCGTCGTCGAGCCCCGAGGTCGCCACCGTCGGAGTCGATTCCGGCTGTCCGGGAACAGCATTCGGTGACGCTGCAGGGAAGGGTCCGAGGCCGCGATCGGGGGTGGTTCCCTCACCCGGGATGGGGTTGAGCGTGGATGTGGGTGAGGGAACCTGCGGCGGCGACGCATCAGGGGGTGCGCCGGCACCGTTCTCCGAGGTCGGGGACTCGGAAGCAATAGGCGGAACCTCGATCGTAGGAACTGGGACGATGGGCGTGCCGTTGTAGGTGGGGAAGTTCGTCGGAGCATTTGCGCCGACGTTCGGGCCACCGCCTGGAGCCTGCGCGCCGGGGAGCCCGACCGTGGTCGTCGGCGCAGCTGTCGCCGTCGTGGACGGCGCACTCAGGCACGGGTTGATGATCTCTGGCGGGATGGGCGCACCGGGTGGCAGCAGCGACGCAAT
>NZ_JBFUJN010000075.1:0-5913 GCF_056401335.1 Rhodococcus sp. P4_F3_2 | reverse complement strand
GTGCTGCATCGAGATCGGCGCGCGCCCGGGCGGCTTGTTCTTCGAACGCGTCGGCGTCGACTCCCAGATCCGCGAGTTCGGTCACGGCGCGGCGGGTGATGCCCATGGCCATCGCGCCATTGAGCCACAAGCCGGGGAGTTGGGTGCTCTGGAACTGTTCGTCGCTGACGACAGCACAGACGTCGGTATCGGGAATTTCGAAAGCGTCGAACACGATTCGGACGGTGTTGCTCCCGCGCGCCGCGATCAGTGGAAGCTCCTCGATCGTCAGACCCGGGGCCTCGCCCACCGGTACGACGGAATGAACGATGGAATTGTCGAACTCGTCGCGCGCCGACACCAAGAGAACATCGACGATGCCCCAACCGGTGACGAAGGGTGCGATCCCGTCGAGGACGTAGCCGTCGTTCACCCGCTTGGCCCACAGGAGCGGTGGGCGGGGGATGGCGCCGGCATAGGCAACCCCACCGCGAATCGTGCCGGAAACCAGACCGTCCCAGTATTGTTCGCGCAGAGACGTATTGGTACTCGCTGCCAGGGCTCCGACGACGCCGTGATGCTGCATCCAGGTGAACGTCGTCGCGAGGCAACCGCCGCACAAGGTTTCGAGGACCTCGACCAGTTCTTCGCTCCTGGGGCCACCCTCACCGAGGGCGGCGATGCCGTAGAAGCCGTCGGCGGCGAGCGCGTCGAAATGGCTGCTGGGGATTTCTCCGTCGGCGTCGACGCTGTCGGCGACGGGAAACAGAACGGTATCGGCGATCTCACGCGCAAGTTCCGGCCACTTGGTCACGCTGTCAGGGTAAGCCGCGAGCCGGGGTTGTGGTGTGGAACTGCAGCGGTGGCGTATCTAGAAGGACGGCGGTGAACTCACGATGAGGAATCTCGCAACTGCAGCGGTGCGATTGAACCACCGATGCGGGATGGTCGAGGTGTAGAGGAGGGTATCGCCGACATGAAGAACGTGATGCTCGTCCAACCCGACCTCGACCTCGACAGATCCTTCGAGAACATGAATGAATTCTTCGCCGGCATGTTCGGTGTGCTCACCTGCCTCGGAGTGAGGTGCTGCCGTGATCTCGTTGGGTTCCATGGTCCGTGAGCCGGTCGAGCAGAATCGGATCACCGAATCGTGTGCCAGTTCGAAGGTTCGCCCCTCGCCGGCGCGGACGAGGCTGGACGGAGTTCGCTCGCCCTGTGCCAAGAGTGAGTGCGCCGTGGTGCCGAGCGATTGCGCGAGGCGGTGAAGGTTCATGACGCTGGGTACTGCGTGCCCGTTTTCGGTTTGGCTCAGGAATGGCTGCGACAACCCTGACTTCACGGCAACCTCACGCAACGTCAAACCGGCTTCTTTTCTCGCTGTCCGCACGGCTGCCCCGATTGCGGTCGCTATCGCTCTCTGGTCGTCGTCCATGTGCCGAAGATAGCAGTGCTCTGGTGAAAGTTTTGATTACACAGACGAAACAAATTCGACCACGGTAAGAAATTATCGACGTGCTGAATAGTCCCGTACACGAAACACTTCCAGCTTCGGACGGAGATCGGCGCATGGCCATCCATCCAGTCGACCAGCGGCTCCCCATTGCCCGCCAGTCTGCTTTTGCTCTTCAGCACGTCCTCATCATGTACACCGGTTGCATCACGGTTCCGCTGGTATTCGGTGCCGCAGTCGGGCTGGACCGCAGCACGGTCGCGATGCTGATCAGTGCGGACTTGCTCGTTGCAGGCATCATCACGATCATTCAGAGCCTGGGCGTCGGCAAGGTTGCCGGTGTCCGCCTGCCGATCGTCTGCGGTGCGACGTTCGCCGGGCTGACGCCGATGATTCTGATCGCCAAGGAGTACGGCCTGCAGGCCGTGTACGGGTCCATGCTGGTCGGTGGCGTGGTCGGCATAGCGTTGGCCGTCCCGTTCGCCAAAATCGTCCGATACTTCCCACCCCTGGTCACCGGCGTCGTCCTCACAGTCATCGGCATCTCGTTGATCGGTGTCGCGGGAGGACTGATCGTCGGAAACGACCCGACCTCCCCGTCGTTCGCCGATCCGAAGAATCTGGCGCTGGCTGCCGCAGTCGTTGTGGTCGCGGTGGCGTTCATCTGCCTCGGTCGCGGGATGTGGACGCAACTCGGTGTACTGATGGCACTGGTGATCGGTACCGTGATCGCCATCCCGATGGGTCTGATCGATCTGAGTGGCGTCGGCGGCTCGGCCTGGGTGGGCTTCCCGATGCCGTTCCACTTCGGCGCTCCGGAGTTTCCCGTCACCGCCGTGGTGGCGATGAGTATCGTCATGGCAGTCGTCTTCGCAGAATCGACGGCGAGCATGCTGGCGGTCAGCGAGATCACCGGAAAGCCTTTGAAAAAAGCAGATCTCGCACGCGGGCTGGTGGCCGACGGCATGTCGGGAGTTCTGGGCGGAATCTTCAATGCCTTTGTCGACACCGTTTTCTCGCAGAATGTCGGCGCCGTTGCCACGACCCGGGTGTACAGCCGGTACGTGACCGCTACCAGCGGTGCCATTCTGATCGTCCTCGGCCTCATCCCGCGAATGGGTGAAGTAGTTGCAGCCCTGCCTGATCCAGTGGTCGGCGGCGTCGGAATCATCTTGTTCTCCACTGTCGCCGTGGTCGGAATCAACACACTGCGCAAGGTCGATCTCAGCGACCCGATCAACACCACGATCGCCGCCGTATCGGTGGGGATCGGTATTCTGCCGGAATTTGCGGAGGGGATGTTCGAGCGATTCCCCTCCTCGGCTCAGATCCTCCTCGGTAGCGGCATCACCTTGGCTGCGGCCTCTGCCTTTTCACTCAATCTGCTGTTCAATCACACCCGACTCGGTGAACTCGCGAGGCGATCGCGAGAGAGCCTCCATGCCACTGCAAAATCTGAACCCGCCACCAGCTCTGCAGGAGACGCCGGTGTCACAGTCCCAGTCTGATCCCTTCGAAGTTCCCGTCATCGACATCTCGCCCTACGTACTCGGTGGTGCCGACCAGGACAAGGCGCGAGTAGCCGCCGAAGTCGACCATGCCTGTCGGACTGTCGGTTTCATCCAGATTCGGGGCCACGGCGTTCCGACCGATGTTTCTTCCGGCCTCGCCGAAGCCATGGACGACTTCTTCGGGCTGCCGATGGAGACGAAAACGGGCTACCGAATCGAGGGCGCGAATCGTGGATACAGCCCGCCCAAGAGCGAGTCGCTGAGCTTGAGCCTCGGCGTCGAATCCGCGACTCGGATGAATGACTTCTTCGAGGCCTTCAACGTCGGAACCGAAGCCAGATCATTCACCGAACTCGAACTGTCGGAGGAGGATTACGGAATCAATCTGTGGCCCGCAGTGCCAGGTTTCACGGAACGAGTGGAGAATTACTACGCCCATGGCGAGCGGGTGGCACGCACACTGACAACTATTTTCGAAGATGCGCTCGGTCTGACCCCAGGATTCTTCGAGTCGATCACCGACCATTCCATCGACGTACTGCGGATGAACAACTACGCATTACCCGAAGGGACGGTGACATTGGACGGTGAGTTGAAGGGTATGGGTGAACATACCGATTTCGGGCTGGTCACCGTGCTGTGGGCGGATCAGGTCGAAGGTTTGCAAGTACTCGGGAGCGACCGACGCTGGCACGATGTCTGGCCGGTCGACGGCGCGCTACTGGTCAATCTCGGGGATCTCACCGCGCGACTGACCAACGACAGGTGGATGTCCACGCTGCACCGAGTTGCGCCTCCGGTGGTGAACGGCACCATCAAGCGTCGGCGATCGGCGGCCTTCTTCCACGACGGAAACGTCGACGCGGTGATTGCGACTCTGCCGAGTTTTCAGGACGACTCCGGCTTGGAGTACGAATCCATTACCGTCCGCGATCACATCAAGGCCAAATTGGCCGGGTCGAGGCAGGGAAAGTCCAACGCCGCCGCAGGTCGTGAGGCGGCTCGGGTACTTTCGGCTGCAGAGTTCGAGATCAAGCAGTGAGTGCACGGAACATCGTCCTCATCCACGGAGCGTGGGCCGGCGGTTGGGTCTGGGATCGTGTGTGTGGCCCACTGAAATCGGCCGGCTTCAATCCCGTTGTGGTGGAGCTTCCCGGCTCGGGAAGTTGGAACCCCGACGACGTGATCGATCTCGACGCAGTTGCCGAACATGTTGTGGCAGTAGTCGAGTCCCTGGACGGGCAGTGCACCCTCGTCGGTCACTCCGGCGGAGGCATCGTGGCCTCACAGGTGGCTGAGTTACTGCCGTCGCGGGTAGCGGGTCTTGTGTACGTCGCGGGGATGATGCTTCCATCGCAGATGGACTTCGGGATGCTCTGCATCGAAGTCGGTCTGGCAAGTCCGGTCGGGATCTCACGTTGGTTGGTCCCCGTGGACGACGGGAATGCGACGGTGGTTCCGCCCGAAGCCGGTGCCGCTGTGTTCTTCCACGAAGCGCCGGTGGCTGATGCGATCTTCGCCGCGCGCATGCTCGTTCCACAACTGGAGTCGGCCCGCCTGATGGCACCCGTCTGGACGGAAGAACGATTCGGAACCGTCCCGCGTTTGTATGTCGAATGCACGCTCGATCGAACCGTGCCGATCGAAGCTCAGCGTGCCATGCAGAAACTTGTTCCCGGTGCCCAGGTGGTCAGCCTGGACACCGACCACGCCCCGCAGTTGTCGAGGCTCCCGGAGTTGATCGAAGCGATCGCCGATTTTGCCCAGAACGCGTTCAGCCGAACTCGACGCCTTGAGCCAGCGGCAACTGGTCCGAGTAGTTGACGGTATTGGTGGCTCGGCGCATGTAGGCCTTCCATGAATCCGAACCCGATTCGCGTCCGCCGCCCGTCTCCTTCTCGCCGCCGAATGCGCCGCCGATCTCCGCACCGGACGTTCCGATGTTCACGTTCGCGATGCCGCAATCGGAGCCGTCGGCGGCGAGGAAGCGCTCTGCTTCTCGCTGATCGAGTGTGAAGATCGAGGATGAAAGTCCTTGAGGTACACCGTTGTGCAGCGCAATAGCGTCGTCGAAGTCGGTGTAGGTCAAGACATAGAGGATGGGTGCAAATGTTTCCGCCCGTACCACCTCGGTCTGTGCGGGCATGCGAACGAGAGCAGGTGTCACGTAGAACCCGGATTCGCCGACGCGATCACCGCCACACACCACGGTTCCGCCGTCGCCGCGCGCGGCCGAGAGGGACTTCTGCATTGCCTCGTACGCGGCTTCGTTGATCAGCGGTCCGACCAGAACACCGGAATCGAAGGGACTACCGACCTGGAGTTGCGCGTACGCGGACGCAATGCGGTCGACGACGTTGTCGGCGATCGACTCGTGAACGATGAGTCGGCGCAGTGAGGTGCAGCGCTGCCCGGCAGTTCCCGCGGCGGAGAAGACAATTCCGCGCACGGCAAGCTCGAGATCCGCCGACGGCGTGACGACTGCGGCGTTGTTCCCACCCAACTCCAGAAGACTTCGTCCGAAGCGCTCGGCGACCCGCGGAGCCACGGCGCGGCCCATCCGCACGGAACCCGTGGCGCTGACCAAGGCCACGAGTGGGTTGTCCACCAGCGCCTCACCGACGTCACGTCCGCCGACGACCAACTGGTGCACGTCGATCGGTGCTTCACAATCCGCGAGCGCACGTCGCAGGAGCGCATGACATGCCAGAGCGGTCAACGGAGTGGTTTCCGAAGGCTTCCAGACGACGGAGTCGCCGCAGACCAGAGCAATGGCGGTATTCCACGACCACACCGCTACCGGAAAGTTGAACGCAGAGATGACCCCGACAACGCCGAGCGGGTGCCACGTTTCCGACAACCGGTGGCCGGGACGTTCGGACGGCATGGTGCGCCCGTAGAGCTGCCTGGAGAGACCGACCGCGAACTCGCAGATGTCGATCATCTCCTGTACCTCGCCGAGAGCTTCCG
>NZ_JBFUJN010000073.1:0-6692 GCF_056401335.1 Rhodococcus sp. P4_F3_2 | reverse complement strand
GTGGTGGGGTGTTGGAGTTTGTGGGGCGCARGGATTTTCAGGTGAAGGTGCGGGGGCAGCGGGTGGAGTTGGGTGAGGTGGAGGCGGTGTTGGCTGCTCAGGTGGGGGTGGCTGGTGCGGTGGTGGTGTTGCGGTCGGGTGTGGGTGGGGATTTTTTGGTGGGGTTTGTGGTGGGTGAGGTGGGGGTGGTGGTCGATGAGGTGGTGGTGTTGGAGGGGGTGCGGAGGTCTCTTCCGGGGTTTATGGTGCCGTCGGTGGTTGTGGTGTTGGGGGAGTTTCCGGTGACGGTGCATGGGAAGTTGGACCGTAAAGCCCTCCCGGACGTCAACTTCGAACCTCGATCGCTGCAGTATGTTGCGCCGCGAACGCCGGTCGAGGAGACGGTTGCCGCAATCTTCGATGATCTGTTGGGAACGTCGACGGTGGGCGTGTACGACGACTTCTTTGCCCTTGGTGGGAACTCTCTGAGTGCAGTCAGGTTGGTTGCGCGAGTGAATTCTGTTCTCGGCGAACGGATCGACATCCGCGACGTCTTCGATGCTTCTACCGTTGCAGCGCTGGCCGAGTTGGCGCAGTGTCGCGGAGGAGAGGGGGCCAAGCCGGCGTTGAGGCCGCGGGGTACGACGACGGATATCCCACTTTCACCGGCCCAGGAGCGAATGTGGTTTGCGAATCAGTTCGACCCCGAGTCCGCCGCCTACAACGTCGCGTGCGCGTTGAGGCTCGACGGCACAGTGAATCTGAGTGCACTTCACGCGGCATTTGTCGACGTCGTCGAGCGGCACGAGTCCTTGCGCACTGTTTTTCCTCTCACTGACGACGGCCCGCGTCAAGTGATCATGTCTACCTCACAGGTGGTATCGGATCTTGCACCGATACTTGTGCAGGGAGAGGAAGAGCTGCGCGAGCGTTGCCGGCAGATCGTTTCGGATGGTTTCGACGTCATGCAGCAGGTCCCGATGCGCGCCACCTTGTTGCGGCGAGACGACGAGGTCCACTCGCATGTCCTGGTGATCGTGATTCACCACATCGCCGCCGACGGATTCTCCACGGTACCGCTGGCCCGAGATCTCATGAGCGCATACACCTCCCGTGTGAGCGGTGAGGCTCCTCGGTGGGCGCCGCTCGAGATCCAGTACGCCGACTATGCGTTGTGGCAACGTGGTTGGTTGGGTTCGGAATCCGACTCTCGGTCTTTGATCTCGAAACAGCTCGCCTATTGGGTCGAGAATCTTGCGGGTGCACCGGAAGTTCTCGACATTCCGACCGATCGACCGCGCGGTGATGTGCGTTCGCTTCGACGCGGACGGATTCGGTTCGAGTTCAGTYCGGAGGTTCATGCCGGTGTGGTTGCCCTGTCGCGCAAACACAACGCCACCGTCTTCATGGTTGTGCACGCAGCCTTGGCAGTGCTGCTGGCGAGGCTCAGCGATGAGGAGGACGTAGCCGTCGGAACTCCGATCGCCGGGCGTGGGGAGCGCGAACTCGACGACCTGGTGGGCATGTTCGTCAACACGTTGGTCTTGCGCACTGCAGTGGACCGCGGCGCGACTTTCGGGGAGTTCCTCGACCAGGTCCGAAACGTAGATCTGAGCGCCTTCACTCATGCGGACGTGCCGTTCGAACGAGTCGTCGAGATAGTGAATCCTTCACGTTCGACGGCATACTCGCCCCTGTTTCAAGTCATGTTGGAGTTCCAAGACATCGAGCGACCGACACTGGAACTTCCCGACCTGCAGGTGACCGACGTGGGTGTCGAGATCGACACCATCACCTTCGATCTGCAGTTGACGGTGGCGCAGAACACTGGCACCGCCGGTGAATCGGATGGTATTCGTGCTGAATTCGGATATGCCGCAGATATTTTCGACGAGGAAACAGTAGGGGGCTTCGTCGACCGCCTGCAACGGATTCTCGAGTACGTCACCACGGATCCGCAATCGCGGATCGGAGATATCGATATCCTCGACGCCCGTGAGTCAGCCGAACTGGTACCCGTGCGAGGTGTGATCTCCACCGCTGTTCAGACCCTTCCCGATTTGCTCACTACAGCAACAGATATGGCGACCGCCCAGGATCCCGGCGCCGTCGCGCTGGTGTTCGAGGAACGTGAAGTGACCTATCTCGAACTAGACGCACAGTCGAATCGATTGGCCCGCATGCTGATCGAATCCGGAGTGGGTCCCGAATCGGTGGTGGCGATGTGTCTCCCACGCTCCGTCGAGTCCGTTCTGGCGGTGTGGTCCATTGCCAAGACAGGTGCGGCATTCCTTCCCGTGGACCCGGGACTTCCTGCTGCACGTATCGAGTACATGCTGGGCGACTCCGGTGCAGCGTGGGGGATAACGACCCGAGCTCACCACGCAGCATTGTCCGGCCTCGTGCCGTGGCTGGTCCTCGACGATGCCGGTTTCGAGGAACGGCTGTGGGCGTACTCGCCATCGAAAGTCACCGACGCGGATCGGAAGGCACGGATTCGAATCGACAATCCGGCCTATCTGATCTACACCTCGGGATCAACGGGAACACCCAAGGGGGTGACGGTCACACATCGCGGGTTGAGCAACTTTGCTCTCCAGGAGCGCGAGACATTCGCCGCCACGACCCGATCCAGAACTCTGCACTTCGCTTCGCCGAGTTTCGACGCTTCGGTTCTCGAACTCATGTTGGCCGTTGGTGCGGGATCCACGATGGTGATCGTGCCACCGACCGTCTACGGCGGGGCGGAACTGGCGGCGCTACTGGAGCGCGAGCGCGTCACCCATTGTTTTGTGACTCCGGCGGCTTTGGCATCCGTCGCCCCAGACGGACTCACCACTGTCGGTTGTGTCGTGACAGGTGGGGAGGCGTGCCCGCCGGAATTGGTGGCCCGCTGGGCGCCGGGCAGAAAGATGTTCAACGCCTACGGTCCTACCGAGACAACTGTGGTGTCGAGCATCAGTGCGGCGCTGGCTCCGAACGACCCGGTCACCATCGGCGCACCTACTCGCGGATTCAGCGAGGTAGTGCTGGACTCGCGTCTGAGAGCGGTGCCGGTAGGTGTCGCGGGAGAGTTGTATCTTGCCGGACCGGCTCTCGCTCGCGGCTATCACCGGCGATCCCCGTTGACCGCCACGCAGTTTGTCGCAGATCCCTTCGGTGCACCGGGAACGCGGATCTATCGCACGGGCGATCGCGTGCGGTGGACGCCCGACCGACAGCTGGAGTATCTCGGGCGCACCGATGCCCAAGTGAAGGTCCGTGGGTTCCGCATCGAACTCGGGGAAGTCGAGGTGGCACTGCAGACGCACCCGCGCGTGGCCCAGGCGGTGACGGGCGTCTGGAACGGCGACGGCAGGGATCGGTTGAACGGCAGGGATCGGTTGATCGGATACGTGGTTCCCGATCGCGGAGCGAGTGTCGATCCGCGAGACGTCCTCGCGCATGCAGGCAAGCGTCTGCCGTCGTATATGGTTCCTGCGGCGGTGGTGGTGCTCGACGCACTTCCGCTGACGGTTCACGGAAAACTGGACCGCGCAGCGCTACCGGCACCCGATTTCTCGTCCACGGCCACACCCGACCGGACACCGCGAACGGAAACCGAGAATCTTCTTGCCGCTCTGTTCGCGCAGGTTCTCGGCCTGGACACCGTAGGAGTGCACGATTCGTTCTTCGAGCTCGGTGGAGACAGCATCATGTCCATCCAATTGGTGGCCCGCGCTCGCGATGCTGGTGTGATCATCTCGCCTCGAGACGTATTCGACCACAAATCTGTTGCCGCGCTTGCCGAGTCGGCGCACGTGGAGCAGGACGGTCCTGATGTGCTCGCGGAGCTACCGGGGTCCGCTGTCGGAACTGTTCCACTGAGCCCGGTGGCGCAGTGGATGCTCGACCGTAGCAGTGGCGGGCTGCGTGGCGGTGAATTGAAACGGTTCTCCCAGGCGCTCTTGCTGACAGCTCCCGCTGATCTCACCCAGGACCTCCTTGTCCGTGGTGTCCAGGAGTTGCTGGACCGCCACGGAATGCTGCGAGCACGCTTGGACGAGAGCGACCGGGTCATGGAAGTCCTACCACCCGGCTCGATCTCGGCCGAAGGACTGATCCATCGAGTAGCTGTCGGTTCGGTGGACGACGAACGTTTCAGGGCCTTGGCGTCGGGAGAGCTCGAGGCCGCTGCCGACAGCTTGGATGCCGCCGCGGCCGACATGGTGCGCGTGATCTGGTTCGACCTGGTCGACAAACCCGACTTGTCGAACCAGCGGGGCCGACTACTTGTGGTGATTCATCACCTGGTTGTCGACGGCGTCTCGTGGCGCATTCTGGTCACCGACCTGGCGACGGTGACAGCACAACTCCGGGCCGGTGTCACGCCCGAACTGCCACAGATCGGAACGTCGTTCCGGCGGTGGGCGCACGGGCTTGTCGAGCACGTGGGCGATCGGAGCGTCGAACGGGACATGTGGAAAACGATCCTTGACGGCGATGACCCGCTGATCGGTTCGCGCCCACTCGATCCCACGATCGACGTCGACGGCACGGTCGACACCGTCACAGTGGACATCGCGCCTCCGGTGACCACGAACCTACTCACCACGGTTCCTGCGGCATTCCACGCCGGCGTGAACGACGGACTCCTCACTGCTGTTGCGTTGGCCTCGATCGAGTGGCGACGACGCCGCGGTATGGATACCGCTGCCGCCCTGATCACGCTCGAAGGACACGGCCGCGAGGAAGGAGCGGTTCCTGGCGCAGACCTCGCGCGCACCGTTGGTTGGTTCACCACGCTCTACCCGGTGCGCGTGGACCTCGGCGGACTCGACGTCGACGACGCACTGGCAGGTGGCGCCGACGCCGGACGAGCTCTCAAAGCCGTCAAGGAATACGTGCGTGCGATCCCCGATCATGGAATCGGATTCGGGATGTTGCGCTACCTGTCGGGCGAGAGCGAACCACTCGGCCGATTCCGTTCTCCTCAGATCAGTTTCAACTATCTGGGCCGGATCAGCTCCTCTGACGGAACACAGGACTGGCTGCCGGTGGAGGGCAATCGAAAGCTCGGCGGAACCCAGAATCGGTCCATGCCTGTGGCGTCCGTGATCGACATCAACGCGGCGGTTGAGAACCATGTCGACGGGCCCTGCCTGACAGCATCTTTCACCTTTCCCCGCGGAGTGCTCGACAGGTCTGACATCGCGGAGTTCGCGGAACTGTGGCGTCGTGCGCTCGACGGACTCACCGCGCACGCATCGCGACCTGATGCGGGCGGTCTGACGCCGTCGGACATTCCCCTGGTCTCGGTCGACCAACAACAGATCGAACGCTGGGAGAACGACTTCCCCGGATTGCACGATGTCTGGTCGGTGTCGCCCCTTCAGGCCGGGCTGATGTTCCATGCCTCACTGGCGGCCACGTCGACGGACGTCTACACAGCGCAGTTGTGCGTCGAGCTCGAAGGAGCGGTTGATTCCGAGCGTTTGCGCGGCGCTGCTGCCGGACTACTGGCAAACCACCCGAATCTGTGTGCAGCGTTCGTCTACGACGCACACGGCCTACCGGTGCAGTTGATTGTCGACGATGCAGTGATTCCCTGGACCGAGGTCGACCTGAGTGATTGCGGATCGGCAACCGAAGCAGAGCTGGAGCGCCGCCTCGACGAGGATCGCAGTGCACCCTTCGACCTCGCCTCGCCGCCACTGCTTCGGCTGACGTTGCTGCGAACCTCGCCGTCGAGGTGTGTGTTGGTGGTGACAAACCATCACATCGTTCTCGACGGTTGGTCGATGCCGTTGTTGGTGCGCGAACTGCTGATGAGATACGCGGACGACAGTCTCCCGGTCGAGAGCGTCCCGGCCGATCAGCCCCAGACTCCGTCGTACCGCACCTATCTGGAATGGTTGGCGCACCGCGACATCGAGACCTCGCTCGCGGTCTGGGAGGACGCCATGGAAGGCGTCGACGAGCCGACGTTGTTGGCGGCTTCGGCGCCGACCGCCGATCAGGTGGTACCCGAAGAGGTCACCGTCGATCTGCCGGATTCGGTGCTCGACGGACTCGGTGCGCTCGTCCAGCGGAGCGGGATCACGATGAACACGGTGATCCAAGCGGCGTGGGGTGTCCTGTTGTCTCGAATGCTTTCCCGTGAAGACGTAGTCTTCGGCGTCACAGTCTCGGGCCGCTCACCTGAATTGCCTGGTGTGGAAAACATGATGGGGCTGCTGATCAACACATTGCCTGTCCGGGTGCAACTGGATCCGGACGAGACGTGTGCACAGCTGTTCGCTCGACTACAAGGCGAGCAGACAGCTCTGCTCGATCATCACTATGTCGGACTCGGCGCGATTCAATCTGCCGTAGGGACAGGCAATTTGTTCGACACACTGTCGGTCTTCGAGTCGTATCCGATCGATACCTCGGGGATGGACGGGAACACCGACATAGCCGGTATGCGCGTCACCGCTGTGAATGCCCGCGACGCCACGCATTACCCGCTCACCGTGCTGTCGGTCGCGGAACCGACGCTGCAGGTGAGCCTGCGGTATCAGCCGGCGGCATTCGACCGCGCCGCGGTCGGCACCATTGCACAGCGAATGTCGCGAATTCTTGCCGCCTTCGCAGCGAACGCGGATACACCGGTCGGTGAGGTCGACGTGTTTGTCGCGGGTGAGCGTGGGTTGGTGGTGGGTGGTTGGTTTGGTGTGGGGGTTGCGGTGGGG
>NZ_JBFUJN010000072.1:0-6836 GCF_056401335.1 Rhodococcus sp. P4_F3_2 | reverse complement strand
GGGCGCACCACGTGCGCCCACCTCATCAATCAACTTCAGAAAACACTTGTGCCGAAACATCTTTCGAGCTACGAGATTGGTGAATTCGTCCACCAATCAAGTGGCGTCACCTGCCGGCGCTGAGCGACTCTGCGCTGGACCAGCCCGCACCTTCGGCGGAAGCAGTGCTGAGGCCGAACAATACAACCCCAACGAAACTCGACATGAGATTGACCATCCCTGCCCAGTAGTCTGACGACATCTTTGTACTCCTTCTCAGGATAGAGAGATCAGAAATGCGGTGAGGTATTCAGAGAGAGCAGGCCACACCATTGCAGCAAGCCCCAAAGAATCACTCATAATTGGCTGAAGCGACATGCCTTACCTTCCCCTCAGAAGCCCATCGAAAGTTCGAGTGGACGTTGAATCAACATGAAAAACAATGTCGGCAGCATCTGGGCAACTGTCTCGCCCAACGATGACGTCGCCTCTGCGACGGATTCCATACCGCTCACCCTTCGTTCGAATAGTCGTTGGTAGACATCGTGTTCAAAATGTCTATTGAGCCCCCAAGAATGGGTGCCACCCCGGTAATCAGGGTCCTCAGTGCAGCCAGAAGGTCAGCTGACATCGTGCGCTCCTACCTCTCGTTCCGCGACACGCGCCATTCGCCGTGTCAGATTCTCAGCTCGCAGCAACATGAGCCTGTGTCGATTGCACCGCACCACGACGCCCGAAGTTCACAGGCTTCATGGAATCAAGACTTCGTCAAAACCTGATTCCACTTTCCGTTCGTCACCGCAGAGCCACACTAGAACAGATATCAGTTTTTTTGAGGCAGACCGACTACAGTCACAAAAGATCATTCGAAAGTGCCAGCCAAACTAGTGTTAAAGTATGATCTGCCAGGCTCTTTCGTCGAACCCCAAACTTATTCGTTAGCCAGGAATGGCAAAGCACGACACGTTACTCAGATATCCTCCACCGCACTAGAGTCGGACAGCATGTTGCCACTCGGGTTGTCCATGCTCTGGGAGTCGGTGGAGCCGGAAGCCGCTCTGGAGGAGCGATTCGGATTCAACAGCTTTGGCGCAGCCACCCATTGGGTCTCGGCGGTACTCGAGCAGACTTGGGGATTGACGGCCCTCGAGTGCTCGCGAATGGCGATCAGTGACCAGAACGCGATTGTGTGGGTTGCGAGCGACCGAGGTGGGCTGGTGGTGAAGTGGTCGCGCGCCACAGAGCGCTTCGAGAACCTGGAGGCGTCGACGCGCCTGCTGAGCGCACTCGCCGCGCAGGGCGTGCCCGTTCCGTCGCCGATCACGTCCCTGAACGGATTGGACCGGGAAACACTGCTGGTCCGGGAAACACTGCTGGCCTGGGAAACACTGGAAGGTCCTTCGTGCGCAGTGTCGTTCACCGTACTGCCGGAGTTGGCGGGAGATTGGTTGGACGTGCAGGACCACGCGGCGGTCCGTTCGGCAGGAGCATGTCTGGCAGAAATACACCGAACGCTCGGCGCCACCCATGTCGACGGATCGGTTTTCTCGTCGCGCAGCACCGGGTTGAAGGAGCGCATCGGTGGTTGGCTCGAGAATTTCGACCGCGGGTTCGCGCCTGAGGCAACGCGTAGGCTCGGGGGCCTCCTGGCGCGTGCGTCCGAGCTCGATGACCAAATTCAACTGGTACACAACGACTTCCGTGCAGCCAACATCTTGACTCGAAACTCTCGGACCACCGGAGTACTCGACTTCGACGACGTGGTGATCGACCACCGGGTGAGCGACCTGGCCAAGGCAAGCGTCTATCTGGGCACCCTGTTCACCGATTGGCGACCGACCCCGATCGCGGTACGGCAGAGCCTGCGCGCCGGCTACGAATCTGTACGTCCCCTCAGCCGATCCGAGACAGAATGGTTCGAGATCCTCGAACTGTGGCACGGCCTGATGGCAATCCCGGGTGAGAACGACACCGCCGGTTGGGCATCAGCGTTGTGACAAAAAGTGGGGACGCCGGTACCGGCGTCCCCACTTCACTTCTGATCACATCAGGATCCGGCGCGGATCCATTCTTCGAGATGCGGCGCCTCGGTGCCGATCGTCGTGCCGTCACCGTGACCGGTGTGAACCTTGGTCTCGGCAGGTAAGGCAAACAGCTTGTCGCGGATCGATCCGATGATGGTCGGGAAATCGGAGTACGAGCGCCCCGTTGCGCCGGGTCCACCGGAGAACAAGGTGTCGCCGCTGAACAGTTCGCCGGCCTCCGGCAGGTAGAGGCACGTCGACCCCGGGGAATGGCCGGGTGTGTGGATGGCCAGAATATCCGTGCCCGCCACAGCAATACGCTGATCATCTTCCAAGCTCAGATGCTTCACCCCGGGGTGAGTCATCTCCCAGAGCACATCGTCGGCCGGGTTCAGGTAGATCGGAGCGTCGAGCTTCTCGGCCAGCTCCGGCGCAACCGTGACGTGATCGTTGTGACCGTGGGTGCAGACGATTCCGATCACCTTGCGTCCGCCGACAGCGTCGATGATCGGCTGCGCGGTGTGAGCTGCGTCGACGATTACCACTTCGTTGTCGTCACCGATCAGCCAGATGTTGTTGTCGACGTCCCATGTTCCGCCGTCGAGGCTGAACGTGCCCGAGGTGACGACGCGATCGACACGCAATGTCACAGGACCACCACCGAACGGAGGACCTCGCCGCGGTGCATCGTCTCGAAGGCCTTCTCCACCTCGTCGAGCTTGATGCGCTCACTGACGAACTTCTCGAGCGGCAGACGCCCCTGCTGGTACAGGTCGACCAGAACGGGGAAGTCACGCTCGGGCAGGCAATCGCCGTACCACGACGACTTGAGGGCTCCGCCGCGCGAGAAGAAGTCCACCAGCGGCATTTCCAGCTTCATGTCCGGCGTCGGAACACCCACCAGCACTACAGTTCCCGCGAGGTCGCGGGCGTAGAACGCCTGCTTCCAGGTCTCCGGGCGACCGACTGCGTCGACAACCACGTCGGCACCGAAACCTCCGGTCAGCTCCTGGACTGCCTCGACGACGTCGTCGACCTCGGTGGCATTGATCGTGTGTGTGGCACCAAGTTCCGTGGCCCACTCCAGCTTTCGCGGATCCCGGTCGATGGCGATGATGGTATTGGCGCCGGCCAGGCGTGAACCCATGATCGCTGCGTCGCCGACACCACCACACCCGATCACGGCCACTGAATCACCGCGTCCGACGTTGCCGGTGTTCATCGCGGCACCCATGCCGGCCATGACACCGCAACCGAGCAGTCCGACCACAGCCGGATCGGCCGAGGCGTCGACCTTGGTGCACTGGCCTTCGTGAACCAGCGTCTTGTCTGCGAATGCGCCGATACCGAGTGCCGGCGTCAGTTCGGTGCCGTCTTCGAGCGTCATCTTCTGCTCGGCGTTGAACGTGTCGAAGCAGTACTGCGGGCGGCCACGCTTACACGCACGACACTGCCCGCAGACTGCACGCCAGTTGAGGACGACGAAGTCGCCCACCTCGACGTGAGTGACACCGGGGCCGACGCTCTCGACGATGCCCGACGCCTCGTGCCCGAGCAGGAACGGGTACTCGTCGTTGATTCCGCCGTCGCGGTAGGTCAGGTCGGTGTGGCACACACCGCACGCTGCAATGGCGACCACTACCTCGTTGGCACCGGGGTCGGGAATCGTGATGGGGACGATTTCGACGGGGGCACCCTTGGATCGGGCGATGACGCCGCGTACCTGCTGTGGCATGGCTTTGCTCCTGGCTTCGTGCGATTGAGGACGTGTCGTCACATGGCGCCGTGTTTTCACATTGCGATATGTGCACTCGTTGAAAGGTTAGCCCGAAGCAGGTGCCCGCAACCCTGGTCGAACTGACTGACCGACCTGGCCGAAAGGACTAGGGTGCAGGCTTCACGCCGGCCTCCGCGCCCGCGGCGGCCGCCGCACCCCGACTCTCGACGCCCAATTTCCGCAGGACCCCGGCAACATGAAACTTGACTGTGCTCTCGCTGACGCCGAGGCGCTCCGAGATCGCCTTGTTGCGCCGTCCGGCCACCAGATGCTCGAGTACCTCGAACTCCCGCGGAGCCAGTTCGGTGAGGACGTCGCGGTTCGGTAGGGCGACGGGGGCGTCGAGCGGGATGGTTGCGCTGATCCGGTTCCCCCACCCGGGCGTCGACTCGGATTCGACGGTTCCACCCAAAGTCTCTACCCTCGAACGCAATTGGCGTTCAACGTCAACCACGTCGGCTTCGCCGCCGCCGTCGTCGCGAATGTCGATCGAGAGTGAAGCCGCGTCGAGCGTCCAGGCCACCCGGATACGCGAGAGCATCTGCTGATCCGACAAGGCCAAGACCGCGCCGCGGACGACCGCGCGGGCGCCGTGCGCCACTTCACCTGGTAACCCACGCCCGTCGACGGGTGGCTCCACCAACTCCAACGCGATTTCCCGATGCTTGAGCAGCGAACGCAATTCCCCACGCATCCGCGCAAAAGCCGTGGTGGTCGACTCCTCGGCCAACTCGCGGTGCACGTCGACGGCTGAACGCAGGCCGATCAGGGCCGAAGCCGCAGTCTCCCTGGCCGAGGTTCGCGCACGTGTGTCGTCGAGATCCGCCGAGCGCAGCGTCGCCAGCATCGTCTCGAGGGTGGCCGCATGCACCTCCGTCATCTCTGCCACGGTGCGCGCACGCTCGGACGACGCTGCCCGCGACTCGGCGAGATATGCCGGGCTCGCGTTCCGGACCTGGAGCTGAATTCCGGTTGCAGTCACTGCGAACAGTGCCTGGATCAATTCGAGGGATGCTGTCTTCACCGGTACGGGGTGCGGCGTCAGAACGAGAAGCGTATCGGTTCGATCAAGCATCGCGAGCACCTCACGGTCCCGGCCGGCGACAGCGCATTTTCCCCGAAAGATCTGTCCGACAGTGAGATCCGTACGGATACGGTCGAGTTCAGCGATGGTCACACGATCGACGACGGCTGGATCCCCGGCGACCTTGCGCGGCCTACCAGTGCATTCACGGGTGAAGATCACCAGGGAAGTGTGCGGCGCCATGTCCGCGATCAACGTCGAAAATCGTCGGCCGATTTCGGGTAGTGGTCCCACCAACACGTCTCGAAGGGCGGTGATCAGTAGCGCATTGTCGGTGGTGCTCACCGTTCAACGATAACCATCCGGTTCACTGGTGCAGCGTGGTCTTCATGAGCATCACGTTGTAGTCGGACCAGGTGGTGGCGAGAAAGTAGAGGTCCTGCCCCTGTGACCAGGGGTGCATGTACGCGCCGTAGAGTCCCGGAACCTCGTCGGTGCCGATCACTACGTCGGGTGCACTCCACGGGCCGGTCAGGTCCGACGCCGTCCGCAGCACCAGCGCTCCCCACTCGTTGGAGTACATCGCGACGAACTTGCCGAGATAGTCGTTGTACTGCACCGACAGTTCGCTGACATCCCCGTCGAGAACCACCGCAGCGGCAGCGGGATTGTTGGGGACCCATGCCTTTCCGTCCCAGTATTCGTACGCCGCGACGTCCGCGATGGAGGCTTCCTTGACCCGCGAGAGGCGCCCCTCGCCGAAACGTCCCGCGGGGGTCCCGAAGTTGTAGACATAACCACCGTCTTTGACGAAGGAACCCATCTGGAAGTTGTCGTTACCCGTCAACGGCAGATTGGGCCGGGACGAAGCCGGTTCGACCTGCCAGGTCTCACCGTTGTCGTGTGAGGACGCGATCTGCGAGAAGTTGGTGACCCACTCGCCCGACCCTCCCCACGAGCGGATCGACATGTAATTGACGTATTGAACGCCGCCCACCGAGATACCCGTCGTCGGAATGCTGCTGGTTTCGACGCCGGTGACTTTCAGACTTCCGATGATCTCGCGCGAGTGATTCGGCCGGTCGGTCGGCGAGGAGTCGATGTTCATACCGTCGGACAGATTTCCGTCCGAGCTACGGAACAGGACGTTGCTGCGCCAGTCACCGACCACCCCGGAACACAGGGGGTCAGATCCGATTCCGACGGTGTCGCCGAAGGCTGTCAGGACCTGACCTGCGCCGTTGTCCCACATGATGCCGAGATCCGTGCCGAGAACGTTGAACCGCTCGACGGTTTGGTTGGGGCTGAGCGCGCCGGTGATGTACTCGACCGCCGAGGTGCGGCCCTGCAGTTCCGGAAGTTTCCCGTCCGTTCCGTTGAGCCAGGGAATCGGATTGGTCGGCCCACCTGATTGATCCAAGCTGCCGGTGACGTTGCAATCCCACGGGGATGCATGAGCCTGGGTCGCCCCCAAGACCGCGGTCGACGCGAGTACACACGTCACTGCTGCTGTCGATATCTTCCGTATCCGGCGCATCGCTCCCCTTTCGCGGGGGAGATCCGGACTCTACGAGGTGTCTTGCTCGACCGGATCGGTTCATCCACCCACGAGAACACAAGGTAACAGGTAAATCGGTGAATCTAGACAAAACGGGCTTATTCGGTGGGGATGGATTTCAACCATTTCTCCATGACTGTCTAGGTGTTGTGGGTATGGACGTTGCTGACGCGGGACTGAAGTAGACGGGCTGGTCCTCAGCGCGAGAATGGGAATTGCGACATAGCCGTTCTCGAGCAAGAAGGGCCAGCCCTGTGACACACCGTAATGCCCCATTGACCGTGGAAGGAAGGCGAGCTTGACCGAGCGGTGTCAGAGCCGTCCGGTCCACGTATCGCCCTCGTTGCGGCCATTGGTGTCGGGCAGACCGTAGATATCTGACACGGCTCATCGCCTCCTCAAAGATTTCAGGCGCGTCGCGACCGGACTCGAAATGCTGCAAGCTACGCGGCACCCGGATGGGTAGCGGCGGCG
>NZ_JBFUJN010000071.1:0-7272 GCF_056401335.1 Rhodococcus sp. P4_F3_2 | reverse complement strand
CCAGGGAGCCGCTGCGCAGCTCGCAGTGGGTCGAGTACCGTTGCCGCCGATCGAGTCGCTTCGCTCCTCTGAATTCCGAATCTTGGTTCTCAGCAATCGAATTCAACGCAGCGTCTGAACCGGTACCCGACACCCGAACGAGGTCGGGGAGGAGGGGAAGGGTCACGAAAAGCGCCCCGTCTCGCGTCCACTGCCTCGTCATCATCATGCTCCCAATCATACACCCCCACCCACCAAACCGCAAAACAACCCGAAAACACGAAACACCGAAATCCTCACCACTGCACCAACATTCGACGTTGACGAGAACACCACCGTGCACAACCCACGAAAACAACTCAACACCAACACAATACCGAAAAGTACTGACACACAACAACATTCAAAACCGCCCAAAACGGGCCCTCACAACACCCCTCACGACCGGCACCACTCCCCCACACCACCGAACCCGAACACCCCGCCGCCGGCACCCAAACCGCGCGCCGGGTTCACCTCCGACCAATCCTTCACGTTTTCGAGAGCGCACGTACCCGGCCCCATTCGGTATTCAGTGCTTGGGTCAACCGGACCAGTGAGACGGAATCCATCGACGAAAGCTACCACCCCCTGACCTGCTCGTCCTTGGGCATTCTTCGCGAATGTCGTCCCTTTACGCGAGGGCCTTGACGGCCTCCAGATAGTCGTCAATCGCGTCACGGTTGCGGGTCAGAAACTCGATACGATCGCTCATTCGGTCGCGCTCCTGTTCCAGAGTGCTCAGCATCTCGGGGGTTGCATCGACGAAGTGGATGGTACGGGGCTTGTCCAGACACGGCATGATCTGCTTGATGATTCGAGTCGGCAAGCCGGAGTCGAGCAGACCCCGGATCTGAACGACTCGGTCGACCAGATAGTCGTCGTACTCCCGGTACCCATTCGCCATACGGCGCGGCACGATCAAACCTTCGTCTTCGTAGTAACGCAACGCTCGCGCAGACGTGTCCGTCAGCTTCGCGAGTTCTCCGATCCTCATGCGACGCACCTCACTTGCCGTTCCGCGGCCTTGAGCTTGACCTTGACACTAACGTCAACCATGGACGATAAGGTTATGACTCAAGTACAGCACATCTCGCAGCGTGCATCCCGACCCGAGCGTCTACCGCTAGCCGGCCTGATGGCACTGGGCGCAGCCGGGTTCATCACGATCATGACGGAGGCACTGCCTGCCGGAATCCTGCCCGCGATGAGCGGCGACCTCGGCGTCACCGAATCCGCAGCCGGGCAGACGGTGACCGTCTACGCAATCGGCTCCGCCCTCGCGGCAGTACCACTCACCGCGGCAACCATCGGCTGGGCCCGCCGCCGTCTGCTCCTGCTCGCGATCGCGGGGTTCGCCGTCGCGAACACGATCACCGCCCTCTCCGACAACTACGCACTTACCCTTCTCGCACGGTTCGCCGCCGGGATCGTCGCGGGACTTCTCTGGGCACTGATGGCCGGATACGCCCGCCGCATGGTCGCTCCGCACCAGCGAGGAAAGGCGATGGCGATCGCGATGGCCGGCACCCCAATCGCGCTGTCGATCGGCGTGCCCGCAGGCACGTTCCTCGCCAACCTGGTGGGCTGGCGCTACACGTTCGGGATCATGACACTGCTCACCCTGATTCTGATCGGCTGGGTACTCGCGACAGTGCCGGAATTCCCCGGCCAAGCCAAAGACGCGCGCCTGCCCCTGCGCCGCACCCTCGCGATCCCCGGCGTCGGCGCAGTGCTGTTCGTGACACTCGCCTTCGTCCTCGCCCACAACATTCTCTACACCTACATCGCCCCCTACCTAGCGCCACTCGGTCTCGCCGATCGCGTCGACGCGGTGCTGCTCACCTTCGGCGTCGTTTCCCTGTTGAGCATCTGGTTCACCGGTGTCCTTGTAGACCGCCACCTGCGTCCGCTGATGGTCGCGAGCTGCGCCCTGTTCGCCGTCGCTGCAACCGCACTGGGACTCTTCGCCGCCGTACCGTCCCTGGTGTTCGCCGCCGCCGCGGTGTGGGGGCTCGCGTTCGGCGGCGCGGCGACCCTGCTCCAGACCGCTTCCGCCGAGGCCGCCGGGGAGGCGGGTGATGTCGCGCAGTCGCTGGTGGTCACCTGCTGGAACATCGGCATCGCCGGAGGCGGAATCGCAGGTGGTCTCCTCCTGAGCGGCGTCGGCCCGGCCTCGCTGCCCTGGGCTGCTCTTATCCTCCTGATCCCCTCCCTCATCGTCACCGTCGCCGCGCACCGACACGGATTCCCCGGACACCAACACCGCCGCGACAGCGCCACCGCCGTATGAAACAAGGATGCGACACCCGACGACAGCGAACACCGAAGCCAAGCGGTCGAACACCACCATCACCACACGCTGGTCGTAGGACGGTGCATAAGTACACGAAGAGACGACAACCGGCAGCCACACCCTCGACGCACTCGCCAAATCGCAAAATATCAAGAAGACTAGGAAATCCGAAAGTCTCATCGCTACAACAACATCCAACATTGGAGAACAAAGTGTCGCGGACAACACGCGAAGCCAAATCCACGCAACCGAATAACGAAATATACTGATAGACAACATGATTCAAAACAACCTGAAAACGGTCCTCACAACACCCCGCCCGATGCGCCACCACTCCCCCACACCACCGAACCCGAACACCCTGCCGGCTTCCGCCGGAACCTAAACCCGCCGGCGCCCCAACAACCACCCCGGGGACGTGTCATCACCGCAGGTCAACGCCACAGAATTTCGCTCGCACCACCCGGCACCATTGCCCGCTCAACGTGAACGTGAAACCCGCCGCTCCCCACACGCCAACACCGCCACCAACCCCACAATCACAACGGTCTCCACCCWCACAAGCCACGACGGCACAAACCGATCAGAGAACACCACCAAGGCGCAGGTAACCAGCGCGTGAAAACACACCACCAAAACAACACGAAGCACCCCGCAGCCACACGCGAGCAGAACACTCCATTACCCCGAGCAACCCCATTGAAGGACCACCACCGACGCAAGGCCGATCACCTCCATAGGATCTGGCTCATGCCCCCATCGCCCGCACCAGTATCTGACGTACCAACTCTTCGCAGTCTCGGACCGACATATGAAGAGGACCTGCACGGGCGCCACGCGGCGGTACTTCTCACGGTTCTGACCGACAAGACCGCGAATCCTGCTAAGAACATCGCTCTGGCAGGGCATTACGGCAGCGGAAAGAGCAGCGTCATCCTCGGTGTCCAAGCAGCTATGGATAAGCAGAAGATCAACTGGGTGAATCTGTCATTGTCGAGCCTTGGCATCGACGACGCGACCAATGTGCGAATTCAACACGATGGGGCGCCCGCACCTCTGACAAATCTCATCCAAAAGGAAATTGTCAAGCAACTCCTGTACCGCAAAGCTCCGGCAGACATGCCGGGATCAAGATACTCACGTATCGATGCCTTTAAACCCTGGCCCGCTGCCGGCTGGGGCGTTATCACCGCTGTGGGGGTCTTCATAATCGCCGTCCTACTCGGACTGGTCAATCGCGTCGTGGACATGGGCCCTCAAGGCATCGTCACGAGCCGCGGATGGGTGCCCTGGGCAATCGTTGCCACGTTAAGCGCGTTCGTAGGCTCCGTGTGGTTCTTCGGCCTAAGAGCGATGCAAAGCAGGACAGGAGTGGAGAGCGTTTCCGCGGGTGGCGCCGCTGTGACACTAAAAGCAAAAGAGAACTCCTACTTCGACGAGTACCTCGACGAGATCGTGTATTTCTTCCAGAAGACCAAAACTAGGGTCGCGGTCTTTGAGGATTTGGACCGTTTCAAGGATCCGCACATCTTCGAAACTCTTCGCGAGTTGAACACTGTCTTAAACAACTCCGAGCAGATCGAGTCACGCCCAATCCGGTTTGTCTACGCCGTACGTGACAGCATCTTCGACCAACTGGAATCCAGCGAGAGCAACACGGACACCCCGGACGCGCCTCGTCGAGCGTCAGCACTCGAGTCCGTCCCATCTGCGAACAGAACCAAATTCTTCGATCTGGTCGTCCCGATGGTCCCGTTCATCACCCACCGCTCAGCACGAGATCTGCTCGAGGCCGAGTTCGCCGAGGCTCCCCGCAAGCCCTCGGCCGAACTGATGAACCTGGTCGGTGCGCATCTGACCGACATGCGCCTAATTCGGAACATTCGGAACGAGTTCGAAATGTACCGAACCACAGTCCTGGGAGAGAAGGGACTCGAGGGACTTACCGTAGACCGACTTTTCGCCATGATGGTCTACAAAAACTTGAACTTGAATGACTTCGAAGCCATCCGGCTCGGAACCAGCAACATTGACGGCGCCCATGCAGCCTTCCGCGACATGGTCAAATATCAATCCGAATACCAGGCAGCGCGCAGCAAACAAGCACTAGACCAGATCGCTTCGAACGCGCCGCTGGCCGAGCGCGCGAGAGTCGCCGGCGAACGACTCCAAACGGTGATTTCACTCATGTTTCAGGCAATGTGGGGCAGAGGTGTACCGGTCATTCACCTCCAGACACAAGCCTTCGCACTCGCGGATCTGACTTCCGTCGACTTCTGGAAATCTCTGTACGAGGTCCGCTTAGAGGTGCAGGTCACGCGGCCGGGGTACAGCAACAGAATCGACTTGTCATTCGAGAACCTGACCACACTGGTCGGTGAGCCTGCTACCGGATTGAAAGATGCTATCGATGCCGATGTGACACAACTTCGACGCAAATCCCGAAACGCGCTGGCGATCAAGGAATACGTTGCAAAGGCCACCATGTCCGAAGTCATGGCCCGAACAGACCTCGTGATGCCCACGGGCAGCGGGTACTCCAATCTCGGCGACATCGTCAGCGAGCTAGTGTCACCGCTAGCCCACGAATTGCTCGGTAAGGGTTATATCGACGAAAATTTCACTCTGTACTGCTCGGATTATCACGGTATCGCGATCAGCGTCAGCGCCATGAACTTCGTCCTGCATTGTGTCCAGGCAGATCGCGCAGATCACCGCTTTCGATTCGACGGACCAGACTCCATCGATGCGGTCGAAAAGGAGATGGGCACGCGCTTCCTCGATGGCGAGAGCGTATTCAATCTGCAGGTCTTCGATCACTACCTACCCGAGCGCCCCCAACTCCTCGACAAGGCACTCGACAAGCTCATCGTGCGAGCCGAATCTGACTCCTCGTTCATCGACGCCTATCTGATGGACGGCGCAGCTAAAGAACAATTGGTTGGCATCCTCGCCTCCCGGTGGGCCAACATGTTCGTCCACCTGATCGAGACGGCTCCGGGCGCCCCCGAATCAGTTGTTGCTCTCGTCGATGCTTCGGTTCGAAACGCTTCGAAGGAGATCGACTACGAATCGTCTGATCGCGTGGCCGCATTTGTCTCGGAGCACTACGCCCAGATGCAGACGTTTGTCGGAATCGCCGAAAGCTCCGTGGCCGCAGATACAGCACTCCTGGTCAGGCGACTCGGCGCACAGATCAGCGATCTGCGTCCGCTGGGAGATTCGCAGCGCGCAGCTGTGGTCGCCGCCAGCTTGTACCCGGTAACGCACACAAACCTGTTCGCAGCACTCGGTGAAGCGTCGGGGCTGGCACTCGACGTAATAAAGGCAGCCAACGACAACGTCTACGAGCATGTCCTGGCGAACCTGGACGACTACCTTGACGCCCTCAGCGCCGACGAGGACACCATCGACTCCTCCGACAAATTTGTAGAGGTACTCGATGACGTGGTCAATGCCGGTCAAGCGACCACCCTTCGCTCAGTCGTAGAGCGTGCGTCGGAATCGTGCGTGGTAACCAACCTGGAAACGCTCAACGAAACAGCCTGGCCCCCAGTGGTATCCGCGGGCCGATTCGCGCCGACCGTCTCGAATGTAAATCAGTACGTCGAAAACTTGGGCTTCAGCAGTGATTTAGCCGAGAAATTGAACATTCGCGACCTCACCGCCGCCGAAGAGGTAGACGACGAACCCCGGTTCGATCTAGCGTATGTCCTAGCCAATTCCGACAAACTGAATCAGGGCTCGGCCATCCGATTGATTGGGCAGCTCGAACTCCCCGGCAAGCTCGATCCCGAACGTCTGACAGATGCAGGGCTGAAGGCCATTCCGGCGCTACTGGCCACCGACTTGATACCTGACACAGCGCAAACGTACGCATGTGTCAGTGAGAGCCCTTTCCCGCTCAAAGAGGACTACTTCGCGGCGTCGAAAGTCCTTGCGTCCTACATATGCGAACTACCACTGTCGAGCTCCGACTTGCCTCAGGTGATGCGCAGTCGACGCGTCCCCGCGGCGGTCAAACGCGTGATCGTCGACGACGTGGACTTCGTCCGCGGCAGGCTGACCAAACAAGGCGCGATCGAAATCTGCAAATGGGCTGACAAGGGCAACACTATTTCCTCCCGAATGCTGGTTGAAATCAGTCGATCTGGTGCTCCAGCTGAGCATATTCTGCCTCTGTTGGAACCCCACCTGCCCGACATCGAGCTTGAGATCCTCGACCAGATCCTTTCGGCCCTCGGCGACGAGTACGAACCCCTCACACGGACGGGGCATCACCGGCCAAAGTTGAAAGACTATGACGGAACCAGGGCACTACTCACAGAACTGACTCGACGCGAGCGAGTCAGTTCGTTCAACCCAGTTCCTCTATTTGGTGGCCTCCGAGTGAACATGCGCCATTGAAACCAACAAAGCATGCCTCAAACTAAAAGATAATTCATGACTTTCAGCAATCCGGCATCGGTCGAGGCCGCGCACGAGAGAACCCCGCCTTTCCCCACCTGACCGGTTCCAGGCTAACCATCCCGAAAAGCACCACGATCGTTGACTTCTCGGATACAAAGTAGTCATTCCTTAACGTGCCCCATCGCGGGCGCAAAGGACGAGAGGGCCTGGACATGACGAACGGCCGAATGAAGTATGGCCTTGAAGTCTGCTCCACATTTCGCTCGAAGACGAAATATCACTCGCGCGCTTGCGATTTCGGCGACTGCACTGTTTCTGGTGACGACCCCGGTATCGGTGGTCATGGCCCAGCCATGTAGATGAGCGCACCTGAGTCGTCGTGCGCACCGAGAATCAGTGATCCGATACCACCGCCTGCACTGCCGGAGCCCGGTACGAATCCGCACACAATTCCTTCTGTATTCGCTCTGACCGGGGTCTTCAACCAATCTCTAGAGCGCTTCCCAGGCTGGTAGGGCGACGCGATGTTCTTGGCGACGATCCCTTCC
>NZ_JBFUJN010000070.1:0-8060 GCF_056401335.1 Rhodococcus sp. P4_F3_2 | reverse complement strand
GGTTCGCGTCGCCAGAGCGTCGAAACCCGTTGACGCCCAGACGCTCAGGTGCGCATCGCCGCGTCGACGCATTCGGATGACCGCGGACTCGTCCAAACGCAAGGCGTGACCGATGAAGCCGGCCAAGTTCTTTCGCTCGGCCTCCTCGGGCACGGTCAGGACACGTTCATGCACGTTGCCAGCTCTCCAAGTACTCCCGCTCGGGCCCGCTGAGGCGGCGCAGACGTTGAGTGTCGATATCGAAGGCCGCGATCTGAGTCGATGCCACGATGGACGGCGGGACGCTGAGATCGGCGCCGCGGGGGCGAACCTCGTACGCGATGGTGAAGTCCACCGCGCGAACCTTTTCCACCCACATGAAGACATCGAGCGGTGAATCGTCGTGCCGCAGTTGCCCGCGGTACCGCACATGGAGATCGGCAATCACAGCCCCGTCACGCAGGGTGACCGTCGGGCGCGAGTCTTCGAACAACCAAGGAATCCTCGCCTCTTCGAGCAACGTCACCATCCGTGCGTGGTTGATGTGCTGGAAGGCATCCATGTCGGACCACCGAACCACAACTTCGGCGTGGAATCCTTCGCTCAACGTCCTACCTCCGATCGGGTGCCCATGCTGCGCACCATGCTACGAACCTGACGCGCCGCCACCGAGAGCGTCGCGAGGTCAAGCGTCCCAGACTCGAAGATCTCGACGAGAGCTGCCCTCGCCCGACTCAGCCGCGAGGCGTTGGTCGATTCCCATTCGTCGATCTTCTCCTGCGGCGACTCCCCCGGCTCGCCGCCGGCCAGAACCTCCATCGTCAACTGCCGCAGCGAACTGTAGAGGTCGTCTCGCAACGCGAGCCGAGCAAGCGAGTGCCAGCGATCGCCGCGCTCGAGTCCCGAGACCGCGCTCAGCAGCCAGTCGATTCCCAGATGCGCGTCCAAGGCGTAGTACAGCTCCGCGACTTCGGTGATGTCGTGATCTGCGATGTCGGCGATATCCGCGATGTCGAGCAGGCAGTAGACGTCGAGCAGTCGGAACACGTCCAGCGCCAACGCTTCCGGAGCCCCGCGATCGATCACGGATTGAGCGCGCACGAGCAGATCGTCGAGCTGGTGGCCGGCGAGCAGCCCCGGAACCAGCGGCGCCGTCGCCCGATACGCTGCCGAGTAGCGCGCAACTTCGGCGCCGACCGCGATCGGCTGGGGCCGATTGGCCAGGAACCACCGCGACGCGCGGTCGAGCAAGCGGCATGACTCCACGATCAGCTCGTTTTCGATCTCTGCACTGACGCCGGCCGAGCGGATTCGCGACCACACCTCGTCGAGCGCAAAGACCTCTCGCACAGCGGCGTAGGCACGGATCGAGTCGGTACTGCTCGCTCCGGTCTCCTCGGCCAAGCGGTAGGCGTACGTGATTCCGCCGTTGTCGATCACTTCGTTCACGAGCATCGTCGCGACGATCTGCCGCCGCAACGGGTGTGCCTTGATCTCCGTTTCGAACCGATCGCGAACAGCGGTCGGGAAGTACTGCGGGATCTGCTGGGCGAAGAAATCGTTGTCCGGCAACTCGGTTGCGAGCAGATCGTCCTTGAGTGAAAGCTTCACGTGCGCCGTCAGCGTCGCCAATTCCGGCGACGTCAGACCCACACCGGCCTCGAGTCGACGCTCGATCTCCTTGTCGGTCGGCAACGCCTCGAGCTTGCGGTCAAGGCCACGTGCCTTGGTCAGATCCGTCAACTGACGGCGGTGAACACCGAGCATCTGCGGCGCCGTCACGCGGGAGATTCCGAGCAGCGCGTTCTGGGCGATGTTGTCCGCCAACACCAGCGCCGCCACGTCGTCGGTCATCGACGCCAGCAACGGATTCCGTTCCTGCGTCGGCAGTAACTGCGAACGCACGAGCGAATCGAGAAGGATCTTGATGTTCACTTCGTGATCGGAGCAGTCGACCCCGGCCGAGTTGTCGATGGCGTCGGTGTTGATGTGACCGCCGTTGGCGCTGAACTCGATTCGTCCCAGAGCAGTCACGCCGAGGTTGCCGCCCTCACCGATCACCTTGACCCGCAGGTCTTGACCGTCGACTCGCACCGCGTCGTTGCTCTTGTCTCCGACCTGCGCGTTAGTCTCGGTCGAAGCCTTGACGTATGTACCGATTCCGCCGTTCCACAGCAGATCCACCGGTGCCGACAGAATCGCCTGCATCAATTCCGGCGGCGAGAGCTTCGTGACCCCCTCGGCCAGACCCAGTGCGATCCTGACGCTTTCGGCGATCGGAACCGACTTGACCGTGCGGTCCCAGACGCCGCCACCTTCACTGATCAGGCTCTTGTCGTAGTCTGCCCACGACGACCGTGGCAACTCGAAAAGTCGTTGACGTTCGACGAACGAGCTCGCTGCATCCGGGTTCGGATCGAGGAAGATGTGTCGATGGTCGAACGCGCCCACCAGACGGATGTGCCGACTGAGGAGCATTCCGTTGCCGAACACGTCTCCGCTCATGTCGCCGACGCCTACCGTCGTGAAATCCTGCGTCTGCGTGTCGACCCCGAGTTCGCGGAAGTGCCGCTTGACGCTTTCCCAGGCGCCGCGAGCGGTGATTCCCATGCCCTTGTGGTCGTATCCCACGGAGCCACCGGAGGCAAACGCGTCGCCGAGCCAGAAGTCGTACTTGGCGGCAACCGAATTCGCGAGATCCGAGAACGTCGCCGTGCCCTTGTCCGCGGCGACCACCAGGTAGCGATCCTGATCGTCCTTGCGCACCACTCGATCCGGCGTCACAACTTCGCCGGTGGCCGCGTGCACGTTGTCGGTGATGTCGAGCAATCCGGAGATGAACGTGGTGTAGCAGGCTTTGCCGGTTTCCAGCGTCGCCGTTCGATCAGCGGCCGGATCACCCGTCGGCAGAGGCGGATTCTTCACGACGAAGCCGCCCTTGGCGCCGACCGGCACGATCACCGCGTTCTTGACGGCCTGAGCCTTCACCAAGCCGAGCACCTCGGTGCGGAAATCCTCGCGCCGGTCGGACCAGCGGAGCCCGCCGCGCGCGACTGCGCCGAATCGCAGGTGGACGCCTTCGACCTCGGGTGAGTACACGTAGATCTCGAAAGCCGGCCGCGGCTTGGGCAGCTCGCTGATCCGCGAGGGATCGAGCTTGACCGACAGGTAGTCGCGAGAGCGGCCATCGGCGTCGACGACGTAGAAATTGGTACGCAAGGTCGCCTTCACCAAGGAGAACATTCCACGCAGAATGCGATCGGCATCCAAGCTGAGTACCTCGTCGATGGACGCACGCAACTGCTCGTCCAATTCGGCGACGCGGATGTCGTCCTGCTTCTCGGGGTCGAACATCGCCTCGAACAACTGCACCAATGCAAACGCGGTCTGCGGGTGCGTAAGCGCGATTCCTTCGATGTGGAACTGACTGTACGGAAATGTGGCCTGGCGCAGATACTTTGCGTAAGCACGCAGCACCACGGCTTGCCGCCAGGACATTCCGGCCCGCAGCACCAACTCGTTGAATCGGTCAGCTTCTGCCCGGCCGAACCAGACTGCACCGAATGCAGCCGTGAATCGCTTCTGGACCTCGGTCAGCGGGGCGGTGCTGGTCTCGAGTGGCACCTGCGCATCGAGGTCGATCTCGACCGACGCCCGAAGATCCGCCGGTACCGACAATCCGAAATCGTAGATCCAGCACTGAACGCCGTCGAGTCGCTGCACGACGTGCGGCCGCTCGTCGAGAACTTCGACGCCGAGTGACTGCAGCACCGGTAGCACCTGACTCAGCGAGATACCGTCGCCGCCGACGAAGAGCGTGAAGCGCCAGGCACCGGGCGCGGAGTCCACAGCGCGATAGAGCAGTACGTCGATCGCGCCTGGCGCCAACGCCTCGAGCCTGGCGATGTCGGCCAGCGCGCGTGACGGCTCGAAGTCCTCCTTGTATCCATCGGGAAGTACCCGCGAATACCGTTGCACCAGTTCCGGATCCACACCCGGAATGTCGCGAACAAGGTCGTTGATGCGGTCGTCCCAGCTACGACTGACTTCGGTCAGCAGGGCCTGAACTCGCTCGCGGTTGGCCTCGGAGACATCCAGATGAACCGGCTCACTGTCCGGATCGCGCCGGATCGTCACGTGCAACAGCGCAAGATCGTTCTCGGTAACCCGGGCGGTGTAATCAACTGTGCCTGGGCCGAATTCGCGCCACAACAGGTTTTGCATCGCCAGTCGCACCCGCGTCGTGTACCGGTCGCGAGGCAGATACACCAAGCAGGATACGAACCGTCCGAACGTGTCCTCGCGGACGAAGAGTCGCACCTGTCGACGCAGCCCGATGCTGTGCACGGCGTGGACGGTCTCGAACAAGGTCTCGGCATCGCTCGAGAACAACTCGGTGCGCGGGAAGGACTGGATGACCTCGAGCATCGCCTGCCCGGAGTACGAATGCAGGTCGACACCGGCACGCGCGATGACTTCGCGGACGCGGCGCTCGATCAGGGGAATCGCGAGAACGTTCTCGTGGAGTGCGACCACGGTGAACACACCCAGGAATCTGTGCTCCCCCACGATGTTTCCGCTGTCGTCGAGGATCGAGACACCCACGAAGTACGGGTAGACAGCGCGGTGCACCGTGGCGGGGAACGATCCCTGTGTCAGCACCAGAAGCGGTCGATCCGGGAGATCTGCGACGGGAGGCAAGCTCATCGGGCCTTCGGTGATCGCGTCGGAACGCAGCACGCCGAGCCCGCTGCCGGCGACCGTGCGTGAGCCGTCCTTCGTGCCCTCGAATCGCCGGTATCCGAGTACGGCGTAGTTTCCGTCCGCCATCCACCGGAGCAGTCGAGCGGTATCGGAGAATTCTTCGGGGGTGATCCTCCCGGAGGCAGTTTCTGCAGCACTCTCCAACTCGTCGGCAACGCGCAGTTGCAGTGCCTTCATGTCCGGGGTGTCACCAACCACCTGGCGGACGTCCGCGAGTACTTTGCCGAGGTGGGCTTCGATCGCGTCGAGATCGGAATACTCGACTTCGGAGTCCAACTGGACGTGCATCCAGGATTCTTGGATACCGCTGTCGCCCAAGGAAATCAGATTGCCCGCGTTGTCGCGTTCAACCGTCAGGATCGGATGGGCGAATTGACTGATTCCCACACCTTGTCGGTTGAGCATCGCGGTAACGGACTCGACGAGCAACGACATGTCGTCGGTGACGATCTGGACGGCAGCGCCGAGACCCTCGGATCCTGACGGGCGGTACACACGCCATACGGCCGTGCCTGGCGTCCGCTGCCTCCCGAGCGCGAGATGCGCGAGCAGGACTCGATCCGATCGACCGTTGATGACGTCGTCGCTGTCACCCTCGTCGATGTGCGTGAAAAAGGCCTCGCGAAGACGCGTCAACAACGTCGCTTCGTCGAGGCCTGTGCCCTGCTGCCGTACACGGTCTGTCATTCCTGGCTCACATCCTTGTGGGTTCTGATCGCCGCGACCAATCTCTGACTCGAGACTAGCCGCGGCAACCAGTACCTAGGGTGAACTGAGAAACGAAATCTACGATGTCGTCATCTGAACAAGCGATGCTTCGAGCACCGCACGTTCGCTGTCCGCCAGCGGTCTGGACTTTTCGGACACGGTGTCGAATCCGACCATCAACGCGTCGCCGAAGGCGCATTCGACACCCGCGTTGTCACGGATGACGTGCCGAACCGTGAACGAGGAAGTCCCGACGTGAGTCGTGAAGATCTCCACGTTCAAGGGACCGGACCGATCGGTGACCGGCTTGAGGAACTCGATGGTCATCTTTCGAACCACGAGGTATCCCGGCCGGCCGCCGAGCGGCGCCAGTTTCGCTTCCAGGAACTGGATGCGAGCTTCCTGCATGTACTCGACGTAACGCGTGTTGTTGACGTGACCCAACCGGTCGGAATCGCCCCACCGGACCTGGATCTGCGCTGTGTATACGTCGGACACCGGATCAGTCCCTGGTGAGCTTGCGGTGAGTCACGCGGTGCGGGCGTGCGGCGTCGGGGCCGAGTCGCTCGACCTTGTTCGCCTCGTAGCCCTCGAAGTTGCCCTCGTACCAGTACCAAGCTGCCTCGTTGTCGCCGAAGCCACCTTCCCACGCGAGGATGTGGGTACAGGTCCGGTCCAGGAACCAGCGATCGTGCGAGATCACGACGGCGCAGCCGGGGAACTCTTCGAGAGCGTTCTCCAGCGAGCCGAGGGTTTCGACGTCGAGGTCGTTGGTGGGCTCATCGAGCAGGATCAGGTTGCCGCCCTGCTTGAGCGTCATCGCCAGGTTCAGGCGGTTGCGCTCACCACCTGAGAGGACGCCGGCCGGCTTCTGCTGATCGTGGCCCTTGAAACCGAACGAGCTGATGTACGCGCGCGAGGGGAACTCGGTCTGGCCGACGACGATGAAATCGAGCCCGTCGGACACGGTCTCCCAGACCGTCTTCTTGGGGTCGATTCCGRAACGGTTCTGGTCGACGTAGCTCAGCTTGACCGTCTGACCGATCTTGACCTCACCGGCGTCAGGCTCCTCGAGACCGACGATGGTCTTGAACAGCGTCGTCTTACCGACGCCGTTGGGGCCGATGACGCCGACAATTCCGTTGCGCGGCAACGTGAACGAAAGATCCTTGATCAGCACGCGGCCGTCGAAGCCCTTGTCGAGGTTCGACACCTCCACGACCACGTCACCCAGGCGCGGCGGTGCCGGGATCTGGATCTCGTCGAAGTCGAGTTTGCGGGTCTTCTCGGCTTCGTTCGCCATTTCCTCGTAGCGATCGAGACGAGCCTTGTTCTTGGCCTGGCGGGCCTTGGCGCCGGAACGAACCCATGCGAGCTCGTCCTTGAGGCGCTTCTGCAGCTTCTGATCCTTCTTGCCGGCAACTTCGAGGCGTGCAGCCTTCTGCTCCAGGTAGGTGGAGTAGTTGCCCTCGTACGGGTACAGGCGTCCGCGGTCGACTTCACAGATCCACTGCGCGACGTGATCGAGGAAGTAACGATCGTGGGTCACGGCGAGGATTGCGCCGGGGTAAGCAGCGAGGTGCTGCTCGAGCCACAGGACAGATTCGGCGTCGAGGTGGTTGGTGGGCTCATCGAGGAGCAGGAGGTCGGGCTTGCTCAGCAGCAGCTTGCAGAGCGCAACGCGTCGCTTCTCACCACCGGAGAGGTGGGTGACCATCTCTTCCGGCGGGGGGCAGCGCAGGGCGTCCATAGCCTGCTCGAGCTGCGAGTCGATCTCCCACGCGTCTGCGTGATCGAGCTTCTCCTGCAGCTCGCCCATCTCTTCCATGAGCTCGTCGGAGTAATCCGTGGCCATCAGCTCGGCGATCTCGTTGTACCGCTTGAGCTGGACCATCGTCTCTCCGAGACCGTCCTCGACGTTCTCGCGAACCGTCTTGGTCTCGTCGAGCTCCGGCTCCTGCATGAGGATGCCGACGGTCGCGCCCGGAGCCAGGAATGCCTCGCCGTTGCCCGGCTGGTCCAGTCCGGCCATGATCTTGAGGATGCTGGATTTACCAGCGCCGTTCGGTCCGACGACACCGATCTTCGCGCCGGGGTAAAAGCTCATCGTGACGTCATCGAGGATGACCTTGTCACCGTGCGCCTTGCGCACCTTCTTCATCGTGTAAATGAACTCAGCCATGACCGCCAGCCTATCGGTGTTTGTCCTATAACCCACATTGCGCGTTGGCGCTCACTCCGATCCGGGTTCTGCGGACAGTCCGAGGTCATCGACCAGATTCACCGACATGCTCATCGACCCCCACGAAAACCGCGATGGGGACACCTCCGGGTGTCCCCAGGACGGCTCAGATCATTGCCCGGTGGATGCCCTTCGGCTCGCCACCGAGCTGCGAGAGCGTCGACGAATGGAAAATGGAACCAGGCACATGGATCGCGTGCGCGAGACCGGCATGAGCATCACGCCAGAACCGCTGCATCGGCGTGTTCAACTGCAACGCGCCACCACCGGAACGAGCAAAGATCTCGTCCACCGCCCGCACCGCCCGCCACGCCGCAGCAGTCTGCGTACGCCGACCGATCGCACGAAGCTCGAACGAAACTTCCTG
>NZ_JBFUJN010000069.1:0-9446 GCF_056401335.1 Rhodococcus sp. P4_F3_2 | reverse complement strand
CACCCAACACCTCGGCGAAAACCGAGGCAACCGACTCCTCCACCGGAGTCACCGGAGCCCGGAACGCCGCAGCCTCGAACACCGGCTTCGGCAACAGCTTCCGATCCAACTTCCCCGAAGCATTCAGCGGGAACGCATCCAACACCATGATCTGCGACGGCACCATATACGACGGCAACACCGACCCCAACGAATCCACAAGCGCCGCAACATCAACCACCGCTCCCGACGTCGGCACCACATACCCCACCAACTGATCACCGGTCTTGGTCGACACCACCGCCACCGACGACACCGACACCGACACATCGGCCACCAGGGCCGACTCGATCTCCCCCAACTCGATCCGCTGACCCCGGAACTTCACCTGGAAATCGGTGCGCCCGATGTACTCGAGCTCCCCCGACCAGCCCCACCGCACCAAGTCCCCCGTGCGGTACATCCGATCGCCGACACTGCCATGAGTGAACGGGTTCGCCACGAAGCGATCCGCCGACAAATCCGGACGAGAAACATACCCACGAGCCAACTGATCACCCGCAAGATACAACTCACCCGCAACACCCGCCGGCACCGGACGCAATCGCGAATCCAAGACGAAAACCTGCGAATTCCACTGCGGCACACCAATAGAAGCCACACCACCGTGGACAGCATCCGTCACATCCGCGAACGTGATCGACACCGCGGCCTCGGTCGGACCATACAAGTTGTGAACCCGCGCGCTTGAAACAACACCGAAATCGCGCACCGTCTGCGCCGGCAACGCCTCGCCGATGACGAACACATCACGCAGCGAATCCAACTGGCTGGCAGAGACTTCCCCCGCGAACACCGACAGCATCGTCGGCACGAAGTCCGTCACCGTCACACGCTGATCAGCGATCACCGACGCCAAATACCCCGGATCCCGATGACCGTCATGAGTGGCCACCACCAACCGAGCACCCACCGCCAACGGCAGGAAGAACCCCCACAAAGACACATCGAACGTCGTCGCAGTCTTCTGCAGATACACATCCGACCCGGTCAGAACATACTGCCCCTGCATCCACGCCATCTGATTGACGATCGCCGCATGCGAAACCGCCACACCCTTCGGCTTCCCCGTCGACCCCGACGTGAAAATCACATACGCAGCATTCGAAACACGCAACGGCGCAACACGATCCACATCAGAAACAGGCGCATCCGAGAATCCGGACACATCCAGCTCGTCGATCAAGACCACATCGAATTCACCCGGCAACACCACACCGTCACCAGCAGTGGACAACACACAGACCGGTGCCGCGGTCTCGAGAATATGACCATTGCGCTCGACCGGATGATCCGGATCCAACGGCACATACGCCCCACCCGCAGCAACCACTGCATACATACCAACCACAAGGTCAACCGACCGGCGCATCGCCAACGCCACCAACGACTCCGGCCCCACACCCACCGAAATCAGATACCGTGCAAGACGGTTCACCCGAGACCCGAACTCCGCATACGACAGAGACTGTCCCTGGAACATCACCGCCACCGCACCCGGCGTCGCCGCCACCTGCGCAACAAACCCGTCGAGCAACAAAGCGTCGTCAGTCAACTCGTGAACAGTGTCATTGACCGTCACCAACACCTGCGAACGCTCGTCCTCACCGAGCAACTCCACATCCCCGACAACCGAATCAGGCTCCGCCACCATCGCTTCCAGAACACGCACCAACCGCTCCGCAAACGAAACAACTGTCGACGCGTCGAACAGATCCGTCGCATACGTCAACGACATCGGCATCCCCACACCGACGCCGTCCTCCTCCAACGGCGTCACCGTCAACTGCAGATCAAACTTCGCGATCTCGACACCGGCGTCGAAACCGGCAATCGACAGTCCCGGCAACTCCACGACATCCTGCGCCATGTTCTGAAAGAACAACGCAACCTGGAACAACGGATGATGGGCCTGCGACCGCGCCGGATCAAGCACTTCCACCAAACGCTCGAACGGCACGTCCTCGTTGCCGAACGCCCCGAGATCGACCTCACGAACCCGACCCAACAACGCCGAGAAAGACTCCGAAGAATCCACCTCGGTCCGCAACACCAACGTATTGACGAACATACCGATCAGATCGTCCAGCTCCGGCTCACCCCGCCCTGCGATCGGAGAGCCCACCACAACGTCGTCACTACCGCTCAGCCGCGCCAACAACACCGCCAACGCCGCATGCACCACCATGAACAACGACACATTACGATCAAGCGCCAACTGCTCGAGCGCTCGATGTAACCGCGCGTCTATCGAAAACTGGTAACTCGCCCCCTGATTGGATGCCACCAACGGCCGCGGGCGATCCGCCGGCAGCTCGATCCGCTCCGGCAACCCCGCCAACACCGACGTCCAATACCCCAACTGCTCGGACATCAACGACGACGGATCGCCCTCGGACCCCAACACCTCACGCTGCCACAACGCGAAGTCCGCGTACTGCACCGCCAGCGGCGCCCACTGCGGAACCTGACCACCCGCACGCGCCACGTACGCCACCGACACATCACGCACCAATGGCCCCAACGACACGCCATCAGCAGCAATATGGTGAATCACCAACGCCAATACAAACTCCGACGAGCCCGTCTGGAACAAACGAACCCGCAATGGCACCTCGACCGTGACATCGAACCCCTCTGCCACCACTGGCGTCAGCACACCGAGCAAGTCGGCCGCGTCGACAGTTTCGGGCAATACAGTTCCCACGAATTCGTCCACCGGAAGTACTTGTTGGAACCCGATGCCCTCGAATTCCGGGTAGACGGTCCGCAACACCTCGTGCCGCGCAACAACATCCGACAGCGCTGCGGACAGTGCCGAAACATCGACGGCACCGGACAACCGCAACACGATCGGAATGTTGTTCACACCAGACACAGAGTCGAATCTCGACAAGAACCACATCCGCGACTGTGCAAGGGAAAGAGGTATCCGCTCCGGACGAGAGCGAGGGGCCAAGGCAATTCGCACATGCCCCGCTGAATCTGACAGAACAGATGCAAGTCCGGAGACTGTCGAGTACTCGAACAGCGTTTTGACCTGAACCCGCACATCGAAAGCCGCACTGAGACGCCCGGCCAATTGCGCAGCAATCAACGAGTTGCCGCCGAGTTCGAAGAAGTCGTCGTCAGCGCCGACTCGGTCCACCCCCAAGAGTTCTTCGAATACGCGCGCGACCAGGACCTCACCAGCGGAGGATGGCGCTACAAACTCTCGGGCCTCGAATACGGGATCAGGAAGTGCTGCCGAATCCAGCTTTCCTACCGGCGTCAAGGGGATCTCGTCGATGACAACGACAGCCGCCGGAATCATGTGACGGGGAAGATCCGTCTTGACCACTGCCAGGACGTCATCCCCGGACAACACGGCTCCAACTGCAGGAAGCACATAAGAGATTAGAGCCGTTTCACCGCTGGGCAACACTCGCCCGAGAGTTGTCACAAACTCGACCCGTTCGTCGAGTGCGATGACCGCGTCAATTTCAGTCAACTCGATGCGGAAGCCACGGATCTTGACCTGGGAATCGGACCGTCCGACGTATTCGACGCTACGATCGCCGGCAGCACTTTCCGTCCACCGCACCACGTCCCCCGTGCGGTACATTCGTTCACCCTGGGCCCCAAAGGGATTCGCGATGAATCGATCGGCCGTCATTCCTGCCAAATTGTGGTATCCGCGCGCAACCTGCGGCCCTGCAAGATAGAGCTCACCCGTAGTCCCCGTCGGTACAGGCTGCAAGCGAGCATCCAATACCAAAGACGCTGCACCACGAATCGGACCACCGATCGTGACGGGATCACCCGCGCCGAGTTCCGTCATGTTCGTGACGATCGTCATCTCGGTCGGGCCGTACGCGTTGAAAAAGTGGCGTCCGGGCGCCCACTTCGCGACCAACTCTGGCGGACACGCCTCACCCGCGACCACGACGACAGCAACATCGTCGAGTCCAGATGGATCCACCGATGCGAGCACCGAAGGAGTAGCGCCGACATGCGTCACTCGCTCTGTCTTGATCAGCTCGGCTAGCTCGGGCCCACCGTAGATGCTCGATGGGGCAATCACCATGACGGCGCCTGCTCCGATCGTCTCGAGTAGTTCGAAGATCGATACGTCGAAGCTTGGAGTCGTGAAGTGCAAAACCCGTGAATTGCCGTCGAGCGACAGCATGCGAATTTGCTCTCGCTGCAGGACGGCTAGCCCCGAATGCGAAACAACAACACCCTTGGGTCGCCCTGTGGAGCCGGATGTGTAGATGACGTACGCGGCGTGCTGCTCACGCAGTGTTCTTACCCGCTCGTCATACGTCACTGGCGCGCCGGAGACAGCGGCCAACGACTCGACAGTGTCCGAAGCATCGATCGAGATCCACCCGACCGAGTCAGTTAACCCGGCGCGTGCACCCTCAGTGGTCAACCCGACCGAAACTCCAGAATCGCTGATCATGTAGGCCACGCGATCGGCTGGATAGTTCGGATCAACCGGGACGAAGGCGGCGCCGGACTTGGCGACTGCCCACAGTGCCAGAACGGACTCGATGGACCGCGGTATCGAAATTGCAACCCGATCCTCTGGCCCCATGCCGCCGGCGATCAACAATCTCGCCAAACGAGACGATTGCTCGTCCAACTCTGCGTATGACAGCGAACGTCCTTCGAACCGCAACGCCTCCCGCTCGGGCCCCAGCTCGACGGCCGCCGCCAGCAGTTGCGGAAGCAACGATGTGCTGGCACGACGGCCGCGTGCCGGACGCTCTCGACGTGCCTTGCGAGCTACCGACGTCCCTGGCGTCACACCATCGGAGCTCATGCGGTCACGACCTGCACTCGAACGGCATGCTGGAGGAACACGTGCTGCGTCAAGACAATTTCACCTTCGCTTTGGTACTGCAGTTCGATCAGTATTCGCAGGAATCCGATCACTTCCGAGGTTCTACCCTTGACCTGGGCAAATCGCGTTCGACGTCCCGGTAAAGCCCCAATAGTTGATCGGACACACCGAACCATTGTTACAGCTGTCGCGGAGTGGACATCATCGGACTGTTCGGGATATGGGAGTCCATCGACTTCCTGAACGGCGGCGTCAGCTCAGAGTCCACGTCGCGGGATCACAGGCCAGGCGTAGATCAGGCAGACCTCCTTCGACGACATCTGTGAAGACGTCTGTCGGACCAACCGCGTGCGAAACCCACTCCTCTTCAAGGAGCTCGTGTACCTCTGCGTCCTTCGCCTCTTCCGAGGAAAGAAGTACGACGCCACCGACCGCCCCGCCAAGCAGAATCGTCAGAACCGATGTTTCATCGTCGTCGGGACCGAAGTACATCAAACGCGATTCGTAGTCGACGTCGTGCTTTTGCGACATAGCATCCAACTTCGCTGCGAGCTCTCCATGGGTGATCTGGTCAGAGTGTGATCCGGTAACCACGACCGCGACGTCGTCCCCACTCAGCGGACGAAGCCGATCCGTGTAGTTCACGGAACGACTCGAATACGACGCCACCAATTCGACAACCCCGGACTCGTTCAGGTCGAGGATCGTATCCAGCGCGACATCAGAATCTGCACTGCCCGAAGTCAGCGTCAAGGCCACACTCGGGTTTGTTCCTCTTCCAGGCGTACGCGCTGCTCCTGTTGTAGTTCCCACGAGTACTGCCGCGCCTGCTTTGGACAGCGCCCAGATCGCCACTACCAGTTCGATGCCACGCAGCCCTGTCATCGCAACTGCGTCACCCGGGCCGATCCCAAGACTGATGAGGTGGCGCGCAAGGCGAGATGATCGTGCATCGACCTCGTGGTATGTCACTTCCTCTTCATCGCACACGACTGCTACGGCGTCAGGATCAGCCTCAACGGAGTTCGCCAATCGCTGTGGCACGAGTCGGCCCGTCGAAGCGCCAACGGCCGGGGGTGGCGTTGTGTCCACGGAGCCGAGGACTTCTGCTCGTTCGGAGTCGGTGAGCAGTTCGATGTCACCGATCGGACGTGAAGGATCCGAGGACACCCGATCGAGAACGCGTACGAATCGCTCGACATGTGCGTCGGCGGTCGCTTGGTCGAAAAGATCGGCGGCGAAAACCAAATGGCCAATCAGTCCTCCTGTGATCGGATCAGAACTGAGATTGAGTTGGAGGTCGAACTTCGCAGTCGCCTCCACACCCTCGACTGCCGAGATCTTCAGATCCGGCAGACTGAACTCGGCTCCTGCCATCGGTTCGACCGACAGTGCAACCTGGAAAAGCTCGTTCGCTGACGCCGACAACGCGCCGGTAACTTCCTCGAACGGTATGTCGCCGTTCGCAAATGCCTCGAGATCGACATTTCGAACCAGCGAGACCAATTCGCCGAATCCTGCTCCGAGGTCCGGAGCGGTCCTGAGTGCGAGCGTGTTGACGAACATTCCGACTATGTCGTCCAGTTGCTGCTCACCTCGCCCGGCTACAACTGTTCCGATCGCGAAATCTCGGCTTCCGCTCAACCGTGAGATGAGAACTGCAAGCGCGGCATGCACAACCATGAACAATGTGGCGTTGTGTTCGCGCGCAATCTCGTTGAGCCGCGTCGCCGTGTCCGCACTGACGGAGAACTCCGAGACACCGGCCTTKGCAGACATCTGCGCGGGTCGCTGACGGTCGGAAGGCAATCCGGGCGTCGACGACACACCGTTCAACGTCCGGCGCCAGAAGTCGAGTTGCTGTGCAGCCTGCGAGCCGATCTCGTCGACGCTACCGAGCACTTCGCGCTGCCAGATCGCGAAGTCCGCGTACTGAACAGTCAACGGCGTCCACGACGGCGCGGTACCGCGCATGCGGGCCTCATAGGCGACCATCATGTCTCGGGCCAGAGGTCCCATCGATTCACCGTCAGCGGCGATGTGATGAGCGACCAAGACGAATATGAAGTCTGCCGGCCCCAACTCGAGCAACCCAGTGCGTACAGGTACTTCCTGAGCTACGTCGAATCCGGTCGTCACCAACTCCACGACGCGATTGAACGCCGCGGCCTCGTCGTCCACCTGAATCGTTTCGAGAGGCGAAAGGAGTTCGTCGATCGCGACGATTTTCTGAACCGGCCCTTCGATGTCACTCGGGTAACTGGTCCGGAGCGACTCATGTCGAACCAAAACGTCGTGAAGAGCCTGGCGCAAAGCCGCGACATCCAAGTTCCCTGTCAATCGCAGAGCCAACGGAATGTTGTATGCCGCAGAACCGGGATCCATCTGGTTTACCAACCACATTCGCTGCTGGGCCAAGGACAGAGGAAGACGTTCTGGACGTTCCCGCGCCTCCAACTCCATCCTCGCACCGGAACCTGCGGTCTTTTGCGCTACTGCAGCCAAACCTTCCACTGTCGAGTTCTCGAACAGCACGCGCACCGGGACCTGCGCATCGAGCGCCTGTCCCAATCTTGCTGCCAACCTGGTAGCGATCAACGAATTACCACCCAGCGCAAAGAAATCGTCATCCAGACCGACCCGCTCCGCGCCCAACACATCTCCGAACACCGACGCAACAATTTCCTGCACCGCTGTGACCGGCGCCCGAAACTCTGCTGCCTCGAATACCGGTGACGGGAGAGCCTTTCGATCCAATTTGCCCGAAGCATTGAGAGGAAGCTCGTCGAGGACAAGAACCTTCGAGGGCACCATGTACGTCGGAAGCACGGCCCGGGCAGACTCCAGAACTTCGGACGCATCTACTGCAGTTCCCACGACATACCCGACCAGGCTGTCGCCGAACGTCGCATCGCTGTGCAGGACGACCACCGCATCTGAAACCGCCTCGTGCGAGATCAGAGCAGATTCGATCTCGCCGAGTTCGATACGCTGCCCCCGCAGTTTGACCTGGAAATCCGATCGGCCGATGTACTCGAGCTCGCCCCGACCGTTCCACCTGACGAGGTCGCCGGTTCGATACAACCTGCTGCCGCCATCTGAGGCGCCCCTTTCCCCGCCCGCAAAGGGGTTGGCGACGAAACGCTCCGCCGTCAACGCTGCTCGGTTTCCGTATCCGCGACCGACACCGACACCACCGACATACAACTCGCCGATCACGCCCGGCGGCACCATACCCAACGACCGATCCAGAACGAACAGATCCATGTTCGGCACCGGTGCACCGATCGGAACGCTGACGGTGTCATGCGCAGTCACTGCGTGGAACGAGACCACGTCCGACGCTTCCGTCGGGCCGTAACTGTTCACCAGGCGTACTCCGCCTGACAACAAACTGCCAAGACGATTGAGCCGGATCGACTCGCCTCCAAGGAACACAACATCGAGAACGCTCAGAGCAGACTCCTCATCGGAATCCACCACGGCTTCGAATGCGCTCGGCGACATGTTCGCCACTGCGACGTCACCGTGCCCGACGCGAGCGACGATCGCATCCGGATCGAAACCGTCTGAGGCAAGCACTGCGGTCCGACCGCTGCTCAGCGCTGCCCAGACGTTCTTCTGCGTCAGGTCGAAACTGGGTGAAGACGCGATCAAAAGACCACCAGTTTCGGGCAACTCGCTGCGATACCAGGCCACCGTATTCTCGATGCCCGCCATCGGCACCAACGTCGGCTTCGGACGACCAGTCGAACCGGATGTCGAAATGACATACCCCAAGCGGTCGCCCGCACCGAGCTCACGCCATCGATCCGTCGGCCCCTCCACAATCGGCGAATCGCGAATGATGCTGTCGAGGACGATGACGTCCACCGCCAGATCGAGAGTCGTCGTACTCACCGCACATCGGGCGCCAGTGTCGGCAATTATCGCTTCGATCCGATCCTGTGGGTACGACGGATCGATCGGCCCGTACGCAGCACCCGCCTTCCACGCCGCCAACATACCTACGACCCACTCGACCGACCTCGGCACGATCAACGCGACGACGTCATCCGGACCGACGCCGGCCGCCGTCAATCGCTCGGCCACCACGTTTGCGTAGGCGTCGAGTTGCCCGTAGGTCAGCGCCTCGCCATCGCACTCGACGGCAAGAGAATCAGGGGTCTGCCCAACCTGTTCGTCGAACATCGCAGTCAGGGAGGCGCCTGCCAACGCTGTGCGCCCACCAGTGGACCAGCTGAGAAGGTTGCTGCGCTCAGCAGCGGTAAGTACGTCGATATCACCCAACCGAACTGACGGATCAACAGTGATCTCAGCAAGGATGCGCCCGAACCTGCCGGCAAAGCCTGCCACCGTCGACTCGTCGAACAGATCCGTCGCGTACGTGAACTGCGCCGCCATCCCCGCTGGTGCGCCCGCCTCGTCAAACTGCTCGACCATGGTCAACTGCAGATCGAACTTGGCCGCCACCGTGTTGGCGTCGATTCCCGCAACTGTCAGATCGCCAAGTCGAAGCACCGACTGCTCCATGTTCTGGAACGACAGCATCACCTGGAACAACGGATTACGAGCCTGC
>NZ_JBFUJN010000068.1:0-10185 GCF_056401335.1 Rhodococcus sp. P4_F3_2 | reverse complement strand
GTCGTGGGAACGGCGATGACGCCGACGATGAACTGGCGGATCGTGCGGCCGCGGCTGATGCGTGCCAGGAACATGCCGACGAACGGCGTCCAAGACACCCACCATGCCCAGTAGAAGATCGTCCACGACGAAAGCCACGCGCCCGTTTCAGGATTCGACGACGCACCCGTGCGGGCGGACATCTGGGCGAGGTCGGAAACGTATGCGCCAATGGTCGTCGGGAGCAGATTGAGAATCAGCACGGTCGGCCCGAGAACGAACACGAACAGCGCCAAGATCAGCGCGAGCACCATGTTGATGTTGGAGAGCCACTGAATTCCCTTGGCCACACCGGAAACTGCCGAAGCGACGAATGCCAGGGTCAGCACCGCAACGATGGCCACGAGCAGGAATACGCCGGCTTCTTCCATCCAGCCGACTACCTCGAAACCGGAGCCGATCTGAAGTGCGCCGAGCCCCAAAGATGCTGCGGTACCAAAAAGTGTGGCAAAGATCGCCAGGATGTCGATGACCTTGCCGATCGGCCCTTCGGCCTTGCGACCGAGCAACGGAATGAAGGCCGAACTGAACAGTTGCTTGCGTCCTCGGCGATACGACCCGTATGCAATGGCAAGGCCCACAACGGCATACATCGCCCAAGGATGAAGACCCCAGTGAAACATGGTGGTGGCCATAGCAGTTCCGACGCCACCGTCGGTGCCGGGAGGCGGAGTCACGTAGTGCGCAAGCGGTTCCGCGACACCGAAGAACATGAGGCCGATCCCCATGCCGGCGCTGAACATCATCGCGATCCAGCTGACGGTTCGGAACTCGGGCTTCTCACCGTCCTTGCCCAGCGGAATGTCGCCGAATCGACTGACCGCGAGGTAGATGGAAAACAGCACGAAAGCCGAAGCTGCGAGTACGAAGAGCCAGCCGATGTTCGTCACCAACCAGCCGAGAACACTTCCGGTTACCGAATCGAGGTTGTCGGGAGCTACGAGGCCCCACACGACAATAGCCAGCACCGCGGCAGCCGCCACGGAAAACACCACGTAGTCGGTCCGAACGCCTACTCGAGTAAAGCCCGTCTCCGGGCGCTCTTCGTTGGCCCCGGAATCTTGTTCGGATCGATCAGATTTCGTCACCATAGATGACTACGTTCGTCACTTTATGGGCCAAAAGCAAGCCGGAAGGCGGGCTCAACGTCCGTTGAACCCGCCTTCTCACCCCGATCAAGCTGGGGTTTTAACCCAACCGTTGCCCTTGCCGATCAATCCGTCGATACTGATGCGTCCTGCGCCGATCACAGCGATCAAGAGCGATCCGACACCGAGTGCGACGACGAGTTCGTAGCCACCGTTGTCGATGAAGACACCCTTGTCCGCGTGCACGATGAAGAACGCGCCGACCATGTCGAGGAACAGCAGAGCGCCGACGAGCGGGGTCAACAGACCCGCGATGAGCAGGATTCCGCCGCCGAGTTCGATGGATGCAGCCACAACCGCAGAAATCTTGGGGAGCGGGGCGCCCATCCCTTCAAACGCGGCCTGCGTTCCGGCGATCTTGTAGGTGAAGAACTTCTGCCAACCGTGGGCGATGAAGATGATCCCGAGGCCGACACGGGCGATGAGGAGTCCGAGGTCACGAGCAATCGACGAATTCATGAGCCAAGACTGACAGCTTTAAGTTGAAGCGTCAACTTAAACATTGTGTCATGCACCTCTCAATGCCGACTCCACCATGGCGACGATCTCACTGTCGGAGTACCCGAGCGAGCGGACCCTATGCGCAAACGCGGTCGCCGCCTGCTCGGCCTGCGCCTGCACCGGATCGGTCCCCGAAGCGATGAATGTCCCTTGCTTTCCCCTCGTTTCGATGACGCCCTGATCGCTGAGCGCGCGATAAGCCTTCGCGACGGTGTTGGCCGCCAATCCCAGCTCCGAGGCCAACGCTCGCACCGTCGGGATCTTGGTTCCCGCGATCAATCCGCCACCGTGAACCTGCTCGATAATCTGTTGCCGCAGTTGGTCGTACGGAGCTGTGGAGGAATCGTGTTCGATTGCGATCTTCATCGTCACCCTCGTCGTATCTTCTCGGTCACAAGCCCTCGATCGCCTCGCGGATCGTATGCGGGCCGGAGGTCAGAACCAATGTCTGGCCGACGCTGGACGGCGCATCGATGAGCGCTTCGACGACCGCGGCGACATCGGCTCGAGGCACAGAGCCTCGATCGACGGGCGGCTGCGCAAGCAATACTTCACCGGTCGGGTCGTCGTCCGTCAGAAGGCCTGGCCGAAGAATCGTCCAATCCAGCGAAGACCTTGTCTTCAGGTCTTCCTCCGCTGCCGTCTTCGCCCGCAGGTAGGCGGCAAAAACCTCGTCGGTGTTCTCCGGTATTTCGTCACCAGCACCCATGGCGCTGATCTGAATGAACCGACGTACTCCCGCTTTCTCGGCGGCATCGGCCAACAGCACCGCCGCAGCTCGGTCGACGGAGTCCTTGCGCTCGATCGAGCTACCAGGTCCGGCGCCCGCGGCGAAGACCGCGACGTCGGCACCGTCGAGTACCTTCGCAACTTCCTCGACCGTGGAGGATTCCAGATCGATCACCACGGGGAACGCGCCGAGTGTGCGGACCGCACCCTCGTGCGCGGAGTTGCGGATCAGCGCTACCGGCCGATCGCCATGTCCTGCCAGCAGGTACGTCAGGTGCTGCGCGATCTTGCCGTGCCCGCCGGCAATGACCACGCGTCGTTCGTCCACACTTCGATGTTCCGTCATCGTTTTCTCCTCACACGTCGGTACTTCAGGTGCAGCACTCCGGAGCGGCCCGTTGTTCCCCTGTTTGTCCCACGAGTTCGGACGCAGAGGCAGAATGACGAACATGGCATCTGCAACCATCTTCCACAATCAACGGTGCAACACCTCGCGGACCGTTCTCGGGCTCATCCGGGAAGCCGGCATCGAACCCACCATTGTCAAGTACCTCGATACTCCGCCTACCCGATCCGAGCTGGAAAAACTCATCGCCGACGCCGGCCTCGAGCCCAGTCAAGCGGTTCGCAAGCGCGAAACGCAGTACAAGGACCTCGGACTCGCCGACGCTTCCGAATCCGAGATCCTCGACGCGATGATCGAGCACCCAATTCTGATCGAACGCCCATTCGTCGTCACTGACAAGGGCACGGTGCTCGCGCGTCCGGCAGCCAAGGTGGAAGAGATTCTCTGACGTCTACCGCTCACAGCGGATCGCGGGCGATCGGGCAGGACATGCAGCGAGGTCCACCGCGACCGGAGCCCAGTTCGGAACCCGCGATTCGCAAAACCTCGATACCCGAGGCCTCCAGCCTGGCATTCGTTTCGACGTTGCGCTCGTAAGCGACGACGACGCCCGGTTCGACGGCCAACGTGTTGTTGCCGTCGTCCCACTGCTCACGCTCGGCGGTCACCGTGTCGAGTCCGGTGTCGATCACTCGAAGTTTTCCGATTCCCATGGCGTCGGCTGCCGCTTCGAGGAACGGCGTCGCACCGCGAATACTCACCCCGTCGTCTTCCTTGCGAAGGGTGAACGCTGCCAATGTGTCCTGAATGGCCGGATACATGACGACCGCGTCGGCCTCGACCATGGTGCAGACCGTGTCGAGATGCATAGACGCTCGGCGTTGCTCGATCGGAACAACCAACACCGTGTGGGCGAGACCGTCGTCGAACACGCTACGCGCCAATGCTTCTGCGCCGGCGGGTGATGTACGTTCACCGACACCGATCGCGATCACCCCCGGCGCGAGAAGCAGCACGTCACCTCCCTCGACAGGAGCCGTGTGCGACTCGTACGCGCGGCGCACGCCTTTGAATCGAGGGTGATGCGCGTAGACGAGATCCGTGATCGAGGATTCGCGAGCTCGCGCTGACAACGCCAAGGACGTGATGATGACCCGTGGCCCGACCCAGAACGACGAATCGCGGGTGAAGAGCAAGTTGGGCAGCGGGTCGATCACGAAGTCACCGCCGTGATGCATCCTGCGCACCAACGAGGTCGAGCCGGCGTCGATCGGCAGCTCGTCGAACGTCATTCCGGCAGTAAGGATCGACGACAGCTCCTTCGGCTCTACCTTTCGCAGGTACGCAGCCAGGTGTTGCCCGAGCGCGTGGCCGATCTTGCGTGCGTCGACGGCGGCCGCGATTCCCTGGATCCTCGCTGCGCCACTGACCTCGAGCGCCTCGGTGAGGAGATCGGACAAAAGCAGTACCTCGACGCCGCGCTCACGAAGGACGGTCGCAAACTGATCGTGTTCTTCCTGCGCGCGGTCCACCCACGGCAACGCGTCGAACAGCAGCTCGTCGTTGTTGCGCGGAGTCAATCGTTTCAACTCGTCGCCCGGACGATGAAGAATGACCGATCGCAATCGGCCCACCTCGGAATCGACACCGAGGGGGACGGAGCCAGAAGCGTTCATGAGTGAACACTAATCCCGTAGGCCCCACCCAGCAGGGACAAGCAGCTTCCGTACCGGCCCGCGTAACGTCTGATCCGACGCAGGCGAGAGGACCACGCAATGAGTAGCACGGATCAGGCGGCGCTGAGCGGCGCCGGAATCGACAGGTTCACCGGGCGCTGGGTCGGCGCTGGAGCCGGACATTTCCCCACCATCGACGACTTCGAGTACTCCGAGGAGATCGAGTTCGCTCCGACTCCGAAACCGTTTGTCACCTACTCGTCGCGCACTCGAGGGCTCCCCGACGGCCGACCACTTCACATGGAATCGGGCTACCTGCGCCCGACACCTGGTGGTGAGCTCGAACTGCTGGTCAGCCAGCCCACCGGATTTGTGGAGATCCATCGCGGCACCGTCGACTCCGAAGGCACTCTTGCCTTGACCCGTCTCACGCTCGCAGCATCGCCCGACGCAAAACCGGTTCACGACGTCCGGCGAGTCATGCGCGTCCAAGGCGACACCCTGACCTACGACTTGTGGATGGCGCACGGCGACACCCCGCTGACGCATCATCTCCACGCCACCCTCCACCGGGCGACGGACCGGTAGTCGCCATGGAGATGCCGTCGTGGAAAGCCAAGGAACTTACGCCCGGCCAGCTCTCCGAGCGCAGCGGTGTCGCCGTCTCGGCCCTGCATTTCTACGAACGAGAAGGCCTCATCGTCAGTCGCCGGACCAGCGGCAACCAGCGTCGATACCAACGAGACACGCTTCGACGCGTCGCCTTCATCCGAATCTCGCAACGCGTCGGCATTCCACTGTCGGAAATCCGGGAAGCCCTCGGCACACTTCCTGAAGGCCGTACCCCGAACCGCGCAGATTGGGAACGGTTGTCGACCGGATGGCGGCGCCACCTCGATCTCCGCATCGAGCAACTGGAACGACTACGCGACAATCTCACCGGTTGCATAGGTTGCGGGTGTCTCTCACTGGAGGGATGCGCCCTCGCAAACCCTCACGATCAACTCGCTGCCGCCGGCCCAGGTGCACGCGTTCTGGAGGTGGATTTCGGCGCCGACTCAGGCGAGAAATGACTCGACAGCGTCCCGATCGCGCCCCAGCAAGTCCTCGACGGTCTTCTTCAGCAACTTCTCGATCTGGCCGCCGATGATCGGCATCTTCACTTCGGCCGTTCCGTCGACGACCAGTCGCGTGCAGGACTCGGCGGCGGTGAGGTCGAGCGTCGTCTCGATTCGTATCGGCAGTCCGTGCGCGATTCCGGTGACCGACCCTGCGGCCTTCCCGTCAGACAGAGGCCCCCAGTGGTCGACCCGTGTCAGACCGAGTCGACTCGGCGCAACCTTGGCGACCAGGTTAGGGAGGGAGGCGGAGTCGATTTCCTCGGACACGGATACTTCGATCGATCCGTCTCCAACTTCGATGTCCGAGGTGGCATAAAGGTCTCCGAGTCGGACTTTCCAATAACTCGGGTCAGTCAAAGTTCGATGCACGTCGTCGATCGGATATTTGAATTCGATATCGAAGTGAAAACTCTTCGGCATGACTTTGGTCCCTATTCGACTAGATAAAAGTCCCGTCGGAGTTAATGCTCATCGCTTGAGCAATTTACTGAACTGGTCGTTCGCTTTTTGCATCACGAACTCGTAAGGCGGGGCGAATTTGCGGGCCCACCAGTATCCGAATCGAATGTCATTGGACGTATACACGAGGTACGTGTTCTTCTCGATTCCCCGCAGAATGCACGAGGCCACCTTCTCCGGGGAGACCGCGCGCTTCTCGAACCGATGCGTGAGCTTTTTGACCCGCGGGTCATCCCGGTCGATACCCGCGATCTCCACGGTTCCCACCAAAGGCGTCTTCACCCCACCAGGCACAACCAGACTGACGCCGATTCCGTGCCGCTTCAGATCGAATCGCAGCACCTCGGAGACCCCGCGAAGGCCGAACTTGCTCGCACTGTAAGCGGCATGCCACGGCAGTGCCAAGAGCCCAGCGGCCGAAGACACATTGACCAGGTGCCCACCCTTGCCGGCGCGGATCATGGGCGGAACGAACGTCTCCATGACATGAATCGGTCCCATCAGGTTGACGTCAACCATCGACTTCCAGTGCCGATGCTCAAGGTTCTCGATAGTTCCCCACGCTGAAATGCCGGCGATATTCATGACGACATCCATCGGAGAGAATTGAGTGTGAATCTCGGTACCGAATTTCACGACCTCGTCGTAATCCGAGATATCGAGTGCCTTGGCCAAACTGACCGTGCCCCCTCCGGCACCAACCATTGCGGCAGTCTCTTGCAATCCACGGTCGTTGATATCAGTGAGAAACAATTCGGCTCCGGCCTCGGATGCCCGCAGTGCAGTTGCGCGTCCTATCCCACTACCAGCGCCGGTGATCAGGCATTTCTTACCCTCGAGCGACCTTACTGACATGGATCGACACTCCCCCGCACTCGTACTGTGGACATGCGGGAAAGTCTACGCACGCGTTGTGCGGCCGCCCCGAAACACGCATTGCGGCCGTGAGCATGCCATAACCCACGACCTCGGCGGCAGCCGCCGAACCCACCGACAGCTACAGACGCTGAGCCATCTGCTCTTGATAGCCCCTGACCGTACGGTCGAGTTCTTCCGCCGCTACATCGTCCCCACGCTTGCGTGCGTCGTGGGCTCGATCCTGGATTTCACGGATCGCGCGGCGCAGTTCGTCATCGCTCATCGTGTGTTTCATATCACAATTCTGCACCTACGCAGGGGGTTTAGCTAGCGCAGATTGCATTCCGGCAAACCGTTCAAGGTTCAACCCCGAAGTGATTCGAGCAACATCGCGAACAGTCGCCATAATTGCAACCGCATCACTCCACACCGTCACTGAACTGCGGTTTTCCTTTCGGAACACATATGAAAAACCAGGCTAACGCTTAGCTAATATCGCCAAAACGGGTGAAAGGTTTGATACTGGGCACATTAACCAAGTAATGGAAGGTTCGAATAGCGCGACCGTAGCTGCACAATCTTCGTGCGGCCGATACTCAATGTGCGCTGAGACATAGCTGAGCACTCAATGGCCGAACGAATCGAATCTCGGACACATTTGACAACTGGTCCACTAAACAGACTACGGTGAGCTACCGATCGGTTATCCGCGTGATACCGTAGGATTCACTGAACGGACAATTGCTAGCTAGAGAGGATTACGGGGCGGTTCACAATGGCTGACTTTGCAGAACGATTGAACAAACTGTTCGACAGTGTTCATCCTCCGGGGCGCAAACCCCACACCAACGCCGAGGTTGCGGCAGCGCTCATCGAAGACGGCCATCAGATCTCCAAGCCGTACATCTCGCAGCTCCGCTCGGGACAGCGCACCAACCCCTCGGACGAGACAGTCGCTGCGTTCGCCCGGTTCTTCAAGGTGAAGCCCGACTACTTCTTCAACGACATCTACGCTGCCAAGATCGATCACGACCTCGAACTGCTCTCGCAGCTCCAAGGTTACGGCCTTCGCCGCCTCTCGAGCCGCGCATTCGACCTGTCGGAAGAATCGCAGAATCTGCTCACCACGATGGCTGAAAAGCTCCGCGCGAGTGAGGGTTTGCCAGAGGTTCCGCCCGACGCGTCACGCTGATGCAAATGTGCTGAAGCACTGAATTGACATGGAGTAGGTCGACTACGAACGTCGACCTACTTTTGTCGTTTCATCGAGTTCCTTCGCCAACAACAACACCCATCGGCGCGCCGACATCTTCTCAGGTGGCGCAATCCATCTGGTGTCCAACACATCCGAGGCCAATGGATCCGCGATCCACCCCGCAAGTATTCCTGCATGGGCGGTAACTGCCCGGGGTGGTTCCTGTCCACCGACGTCGAACATCCCGGCGCCGGACTGTATGTACATCGCATCCATGATCTGGGCGATCATGTCCGATGCCCGGAGTACTGACGTACTTCCGGCACTGTCCGCGTCGACAACCTCGGGGAATCGCTTCACCAGAAGCGCATGCATCCGCCGGAGGCGATACAAGTCTCGTCGTGCGCGCAACCAGGTCTCGAGAAGCACCCACGTGATGCCCAGCGCTATCAGAACACTCGAGGCAGCGATGAACCACACCCCTGCGCCCGTCCAGATATCCGATTCGAGTGCGCTGGTGCCACCGATCGATTCGACCAGCATCACGACGACCACGACAAGCAAGACCGACGAACCTGTCACGATCAATGCGATACCGCGACCCAACGGCGCCCAGGCAACGTGCCGTAGCCCCGTCGAAATGACAAGGGACAGAGCGACAATGATAAAGATCAGGGCCGGCGCTGGGTATCCGAAAAGAACCGCGATCGCCACCAGGAGCCCCACCGAGTACAGCACCGTGGCGAGGCCGCGCATAGCTGGACGCGACATCACCGGCCAGGCAGACACGGCTCCGACTGCACTGGCCGCAGACAACGCGGTCCACAAGACGATGACGATCATCGCTGCGGCATGTTGCTCCGGCGCAATTCGATCGACGATGTCCCACACCGCCGGCACCATGACCGTCGACGACAATGCGACCGAGAAGCCTGCGAAGACCATCGACATTCGCAACGGCGTCGCGGTGCGCGCGACAACTCGACCCAGTCTCGCGCCGGCTGCAACCCAGACGAGAAGGGACACAGCCCAAAAGATCATCCGATCGCCTCGTCGTACCGCAACACCGACAGCGGTGTCCCACGGCCACTCATCGTTCGCAGACGCATGATCAACATCGACGCGAACGTCTCGGCTTCCCACTCCGCGATGTCATCCATCGGCACGGGTTCGTTGCGCCGCAGAGAACGTTGACTCAACATGTAGGCGATCAAATCGTCACTGACCTCGAGCGTCGCCTCGGCGATCTCGGCACCCTCGTGCCGAAACACTATGTGCCCCAACTCATGTGCCAGAGTTCGCTCGACATTGGGTAGCCCGGGAGCCAAAACGATGACGTCGTGGTCGTCGTAGGCCCGGCGCTGACCGCACACTCCGGTGGCGAGCGGGGTTTCCAGATCGATCTCGATCGGGCGCCCACGCTCGCGAGCGACTGTCTGCACCACCGTAAGCAGTGACACAGCCTCCGACGACGCTGCTGCGTCACATACGGCATCCACCGCGGCCAGAACGCGGCGATGTGAACGTCTGTCCGGCACGACTCACGCACCTCCCTGTGATCCGGGTGCCAGGAATTCGGCACGTGCGGCAGCCAAACGTGCCTTTTGCAACGATGCTCCGCGGAAAGTCATTGCTCCCGCACCGGCCGCTACGACTGCCATTCCGCCCACACCGCCGGCGACGGCGGCAGCGTTGAGAATCGGTGGAAGACCTTGAGTGAATGCTGTCGGGAATGCCTGCGGGTTCTCACTGGGACTCGCGACGTTCGGAGCGTTCGACGGTACCTGGGGAGCTACGGGTGCCGGTGCGGCCAGAACCTCGGGCGCGGACGGTGCTGCGACTGCGCCCGGCGCAGCGTTCGCCGGTCCACCGGCAGAGGGTGCAGGTGCTCCGCCGCCCGCTGACGGCCCCTGCGGATCAGACGGTCCAGCCGGCGGAACCGCGGCCTCCGAGGATGGCTCGGAACTCGACTGCGACTCGGAAGGGGACTGCGTCTCGGAGGGTGCTTCGCTAGATGAACTCTCAGTCTGCGAAGTTGCGTTGGTCGCGGGGGAAGCGCTGCTGCTCGGACGTTGCGACGCCGAAGGGTTGGTCGAGGCCTCAGTCGTCGTCG
>NZ_JBFUJN010000067.1:0-17188 GCF_056401335.1 Rhodococcus sp. P4_F3_2 | reverse complement strand
GTGGGTGTGGGGGAGCGGTTGGCGTCGTATATGGTGCCGTCGCAGTTTGTGGTGTTGGATGCGTTGCCGYTGAATGCKTCGGGGAAGTTGGATCGGAAGTTGTTGCCGGAGCCGGTGTTCGAGGTTGCGGTGTTCMGGGCTCCGGTGACGGCGGTGGAGGAGATYGTCGCGTCGGTGTYTGCCGAGGTGTTGGGTGTTGATCGTGTGGGTCTCGATRACGATTTCTTCGAGCTCGGCGGCAACTCCCTCAATGCCACTCGCACGATCAAACGAATCGCCGATGCTCTCGACACCGAACTTTCGGTTCGAGTTCTGTTCGAGGCGTCCACGGTGCAGGATCTCGCAGCGCACGCCGAAAGCCGGACCGGGTCGGGTGGGCGAGTCGCGCTGACCGCGGTCGAGCGGCCAGAGCGGATCCCGCTTTCGTTGGCGCAGCAGCGTATGTGGTTCCTCAACCGATTCGACGGGAGTGCAGCGGCATACAACATCCCGATGGCGCTGCGCCTTCAGGGCGATCTTGACGTCTCGGCGCTGAGCGCGGCGATTTCTGATGTGATCGGGCGGCACGAATCACTTCGAACCGTCTACCCGGAAATCGGAGACGGTCCGGTGCAGGTCGTCAAGCCCGTGTCGAGTTGGTCGGACGAAATCGTCGCAGAACCGACTGGCGTGGACGAACTCGAAGGTGAGTTGGTCGCGCTGGCGTCGACGCGCTTCGACGTCACACGCGAGATTCCGATTCGTATCCGGTTGTTCCAGTTGGCTTCCGACGAATACGTACTCGGTGTCGCGATTCATCATATTTCCGCCGACGGTTCCTCGATGGCACCGTTCGCTCGGGATGTCGTGACCGCATACGCCTCGCGGGTTGCCGGGTACACACCGTCCTGGGCTCCTCTCGACGTTCAGTACGCCGACTACAGCCTGTGGCAGCGAGAGGTGCTGGGCAGTGAGGAAGACGCGGGATCTATTGCTTCGCAGCAGATTGCGTACTGGAGCAATGCTCTTGCCGGGCTGCCTGATCAGCTTGCACTTCCCGCCGACCGGCCGCGCCCCGCGACGCAGTCCTTCCGCGGCGGTTACCTGCACTTCGATATCGATGCAGAGTTGCATGCTCGGCTGAGCGGTCTTGCCAGGGCAAACAATTCGACGCTGTTCATGCTCACGCACACTGCGTTCGCGATGCTGTTGGCTCGACTGTCCGGAACCGAGGACATCGCGGTGGGTACGCCCATTGCCGGACGCGGTGAGCGGGCACTCGACGATCTCATCGGCATGTTCGTGAACACCTTGGTGTTCCGTACGCAGATCGACAGCGGTGCGCCGTTCTTCGACCTGCTCGGACGTGTCAGGGAGACCGACCTTCAAGCGTTCGCACATTCGGACGTTCCGTTCGAGCGACTCGTGGAGGTGCTCAACCCTCCGCGTTCGACCGCTCGTCATCCGCTCTATCAGGTCGGCTTCCTGTTCCAGAACATGGAAACCGGAGGGCTTGAGCTTCCGGGACTCACCGTCAAGGGTGTCGATATCGACAATGGGGTCGCGCAGTTCGATCTTCAGTTGATCGTCAGTGATCGTTACGACGCCAACGGATCTGCAGCCGGCATCACGTCGATGTTCAGCTACGCGCATGATCTGTTCGACGAGTCGACCGTGCAGGACTTCGCCGATCGATTCGTGCGATTGCTCGGGGAGATCGCGTCGGATCCGTCGTTGACCGTAGGCGACTTCGCGCTGATGGATTCGTCCGAGAGCGACCGGATCCTGAACCGCTGGAACGACACCGATCACCCCGTCCCGGGAGCCACTCTGGTCGAACTGTTCGACGAGCAGGTCGGTTCGAACCCAGGTGCGGTGGCATTGGTCGCCGGGAACACGTCGCTGACCTACGCCGAGTTCGATGCACGTGTCAACCGTCTCGCACGCCATCTGATTGCAACCGGTGTCGGTCCTGAGTCGTTGGTCGCGTTGGCAATCGAGCGATCGGTCGAACTGTTGGTCGCCATGTACGCGGTGGTGAAGGCAGGTGGTGGATACGTACCGATCGATCCGAACCACCCGGCCGATCGCATCGAGTACGTGTTGACCATGGCAGATCCGGTCTGCGTCCTCACTACCTCGACCACTGCGAAGAATCCGGCGTTCGGTGATTCTGTGATCGAGATGGACACGATCGATCTCGCGTCCTACGCGGACGCGATGGTTACCGATGGGGATCGCAGTGCTCCACTGCGAGCGGGCAACACCGCCTACGTGATCTTCACGTCGGGATCGACGGGGCGACCGAAGGGCGTCGCGATCTCGCATCAGGCGGTGGTCAACCAGATTCTCTGGAAGCGCGATCAGTACAGCCTGGACCGATCCGATGCGATGGTGCTCAAGACCGCGGCAACGTTCGACCTCTCGGTCTGGGAGTTCTGGTCGGCACTGACTTCCGGTGCACGACTGGTGATTGCCGAACCCGAAGGTCACAAGGACCCGAGCTACCTGCTCGACCTGATGACCCGGGAGAAGATCACGACGCTCCACGTGGTGCCGTCGATGCTCGCGATGTTGCAGTCGGCATCGGAAAATGGCCTTCCGGAATCACTTCGTCAGGTGCTTGCGATCGGTGAAGCGTTGCCGGCCGCGACCGTGACCGAGTTCGCAGAACTCAGCGACGCGCAGTTGGTGAATCTGTACGGTCCGACCGAGGCCGCAGTCTCGGTGACAGCGCACGTCGTCGGTTCGGACGATACGACCTCGGTGCCGATCGGTGCCCCCGAATGGAACACGCAGGTGTTCGTGCTCGACACACGTTTGCATCCGGTCCCCGTCGGAGTCACCGGGGAGCTTTACCTCGCCGGTGCCCAGCTTGCTCGCGGCTATCACGGGCGCGCGGATCTGACGTCGGAACGATTTGTGGCCAACGTCTTCGGTGACGCGGGTTCGCGGTTGTACCGCACGGGCGACCTCGTCCGGTGGACGGAGAACGGCGAACTCGACTACGTGGAGCGCGCCGACTTCCAGGTCAAGATCCGTGGCTACCGCATCGAACTCGGTGAGATCGAAGCGCTTCTTCGCAAGCAGGCCAGTGTGGACTCCGCGGTGGTGGTGGCCAAGTCGGATGCGCGTACCGGTGATCGACTTGTCGGCTACGTCGTTCCTCAAAGCGGGGAAAGCATCGATGTCGAAACCTTGAAGCGGACTCTTGTGGCTGAGTTGCCGAGTTACATGGTGCCGGCGGCATTGATGGTCTTGGACGAACTACCGCTCAACATCAACGGCAAGGTCGATCGCAAAGCCCTGCCCGACCCCGAATTCGAGGCGACCGAATTCCGTGCGCCGACCAACCCCGTCGAAGAGATCGTGGCGGGTGTGTTCGCTGACGTACTCGGTGTGGCGAGGGTCGGACTCGACGACGACTTCTTCGAGCTCGGCGGAAACTCTCTCGTCGCGACGCAGGTCGTGTCGAGGCTGGGTGAGGCGTTGGACGCGCAGATTCCGGTCCGCGTGATCTTCGAGGCGTCGACTGTCGGGGCATTGGCGTCGAGGGTTCTCGAACACGCGGGATCGGGTGGCCGCCCACCGTTGGTGGCCCAGGTGCGTCCGCACGAGATCCCGCTGTCGTTGGCGCAGCAACGTATGTGGGTGCTCAATCAGTTCGACAAGACCTCGGGTGCGTACAACATCCCGGTCGCGATCCGGCTGTCCGGCGCTCTCGATGTCGACGCACTTCACTCCGCGGTGTCGGATCTGATCGAGCGTCACGAAGTGCTCCGGACGGTATACCCGGACCGGGGCAACGGACCGGTTCAGATGATCCTGCCTCGCTCCGCAGCGACGGTAGGACTGGAAGTGATCGCAACCGACGAAGCGTCTGTCGCCGAGCAGGTGGCTGACACAGTTCGCGAGGGCTTCGATGTCACGACAGCCGTTCCGTTGCGAATCCGTCTCTTCGAGGTCGACGAATCCGAGCGGGTCCTCGTCGTTGTCATTCACCACATCAGCGGTGACGGCTTCTCGATGGCTCCGTTGATCAGAGACACCATGGTTGCGTACACCGCACGTACCGGCGGGGAGACGCCGGAGTGGGCTCCGCTCGAGGTGCAGTACGCCGACTACACGCTGTGGCAGCGTGATGTCCTCGGATCGCCGGAGGACGCGGACAGTCAGCTGGGCCGTCAACTCGCGTACTGGGTGAACGAGCTCAAGGGCACTCCGGAGCTTCTGGAACTGCCGACCGACCGGCCGCGGCCGGCGCGGGCCAGCATGCGCGGTGCGGAATTCGAGTTTGCCGTCGATTCCGAGACCACCAACCGGCTCGCGACGATCGCACGGGAGCAGAACTCGACAGTCTTCATGGTGGTTCACACTGCCCTGGCCGTGCTGCTGGCGAAGATGAGTGGATCGAACGACATCGCAATCGGGACGCCGATCGCGGGTCGAGGTGAGCGGGCGCTCGACGATCTTGTCGGGATGTTCGTCAACACGTTGGTCTTGCGAACAGAGATCGCGCCTGCTTCGACGTTCGTCGACGTTCTGGCACACGTGAAGGACAAGGACTTGTCGGCATTCGCCAATGCCGACGTACCGTTCGAGCGGTTGGTCGACGAACTGGGGCGAGAGCGCTCTCACGCATACTCGCCGCTCTTCCAGGTCATGCTCACCTTCCAGAACATGGCTCTCGGTACGTTCCAGCTCCCGGGCCTCGAGCTCTCTGCGGTCGACAGCGGTTTCGACCAGGCGATGTTCGATCTGCAGCTCACCGGTATCGAGCAATTCGACGATGCCGGGGTGCTGTCCGGGCTGAGGATGCGTTTCACCTATGCGACCGACCTGTTCGACGAATCGACCATCGCGCTTTTTGCGGCGCGATTCGGGCGGGTGCTCGAAGAACTGGTGACCGATCCCGGGGTCGTGATTCGCACGATCGACATCGTGACCGAGCAGGAACGCGAGGAAGCGAGCGCTGCCGAGCCGAAGTCCGCGGCAGACCTACCCGAACTGGCAGCCGCAGCGGCGGCCGCCGATCCTGAGGCAATTGCGTTCACCCACGGTGATCAGGCTGTCACCTTCGGTGAGTTGTCGACCAAGCTCGTTGCCATGCGTACCGCCATGGGGGCTGCTCTCGCCCCCGATGCTCTGGTTTCTGTGTCGCTCGCCGGACTTGTTCCGGGCATCCTGCCGGCACTTGGCGTCGACGGTCTCGCCACACTTGTGAGCTCGGTGGTAGCTGACGCACAGTCGGTGTCAGCGGGCCGTGGGGGTACGGCCGGGTAACATTCAGTATTTGCCCAGTGAACGCCTCCGGCCGAGCAGAACGCTGTGCTCGGCCGGGGCGCACTTCACGAAAGTCAGTTGGAGGAAGTGTAGATGTCCGTCGGTATTCCGGGACCGCAGTCGCTGACGATCGAAGATCTGCCGAAGTTGGTGGCTGCAGTTGCGGCGGTAGATCCTGATCGTGTGGCTCTGAGCCACGGTGGAACCGAAATCAGCTACGGACGACTCAATGACGAGTTGGTCACTCTCGACACCGCGATGGGTGGGGCATTGGGGGCGGATGCCCTGGTTCCTGTTGTCGTTTCCACGGTGCTGCCAGAGCTGATCGGCAGCGAGGCCGACGGTCTCGGCGCGGTGGTCGACCGTCTCATCACCGACGGCACTTCGATCGTCGAGGTCGCGTCGGAGTCCGATGCACACGTGACCCTCGCAGGACTCTTCGACGAGCAGGTCGAGCGGACGCCGGATGCGCTCGCGCTGGATTACGCCGGAACGCAGCTCACCTACGCGCAGTTCGACGCGCGAGCGAACCGCCTGGCCCGTGAACTCGTCGCGGCAGGTGTCGGACCGGACAGCCTCGTCGGTCTCGCGATGCGTCGTCATCCTGCCGACCGTCTCGCTTACGTACTCGAGATCGCGAAGCCCACGGCTGTGCTCACACGTACGTCCGATGCCGTGGTGCTGCCGCACGGTACGCCCACGCTCGACGTCGACACCCTCGACTTGTCGGGTCGTGCCGAGACAACTGTCACCGACGCCGACCGGTTGGCGCCGCTGCGCGCGGACAACACTGCGTATGTCATCTTCACGTCCGGATCGACCGGACGCCCCAAAGGCGTTGCAGTCTCTCACCGTGCCATCGTCGCGAACCTGCAATGGCGTCAGACCGAGTACGGATTCACTGCCGACGACGTGATCTTGCAGAAGACGCCCTTCACTTTCGATGTGTCCGTGTGGGAGTTCTTCTGGCCGCTGCAGGTCGGTGCATCGCTGGTGATCGCGGAACCCGACGGACATCGTGATCCGGTGTACGTGGCTCGCACGATGATCGAGCGCGGAGTGACGGCGGTGCACTTCGTGCCGTCGATGCTCGCCGTGTTCGTCACCGAACCCCTTGTTGCGCAGGTCAAAACCCTTCGCTACGTGTTCGCTTCCGGTGAGGCGTTGCCGGCTCGAACCGCGGCACGTCTGCGCGAGGTCAGCAGTGCTGGACTCCACAATCTGTACGGCCCGACCGAGGCTGCCGTCGACGTGACTTATTACGAAACCGGTGAGCGAGATCAGGTGTCCGTGCCGATCGGCGCGGCCGTGGCAGACACCGAACTCCTGGTGCTCGACGACGCGCTCCGGCCGTCGCCTTCAGGAGTGGCAGGAGAGCTCTATCTTGCCGGGATTCAGCTGGCCAGGGGATACGTGTCGCGTCCCGATCTCACGGCAGACCGTTTCGTGGCTCGGCCGGGCACTACCGACGGATCGCGGATGTATCGAACCGGAGACCTGGTGCGTTGGCGCGGCGTCGGAGCGAACCGCCAGCTCGAATACATCGGTCGCACTGACTTTCAGGTCAAGCTCCGCGGTCTGCGCATCGAACTCGGTGAGATCGAGGCGGCACTGCTCGATTGTGAAGGTGTTTCCCAAGCCGTGGTGATCGTCCATTCGGACGAAACGATCGGTGACAACTTGGTCGCGTACATCGTCGGCGAGGGCATCGATTCAGAGATTCTGACGTCGTCGCTGGGTGAACGGCTACCCGACTACATGGTCCCTGCCATGTTCGTCGAACTGGACGAGTTTCCGCTCAATGCCAGCGGCAAGCTGGATCGAAAAGCCTTGCCCGCACCCGAATTCGTGTCGAAGACGGTCGAGTTCCGCGAGCCTGCGACACCCACCGAAGCCGGCGTGGTCGCGATCTTTGCCGATCTACTCGGGCAGGATCGGGTAGGGGCAGACGACGGCTTCTTCGAACTGGGCGGCAACTCGTTGCTCGCCACTCGCGTGGTTGCGCGGATCAATGCCGAACACGGCATCTCCATCGACATGCGCAACTTCTTCGACGCACCCACCGCCGCAGAACTTGCCGTCTTCATCGACGAAGCGAAAATCTCAGAAGACCGCAAGGCTCACGTTCCCCTGATCCCTCGCGAGCGCCCCGAGTTGGTTCCGCTGTCTTTGGCGCAGCAGCGCATGTGGTTCCTCAACCGATTCGAACCAGAATCGGCAGTCGACCACATTCCGGTCGCGCTGCGTCTCAGCGGAGCGCTCGATGTCGATGCCTTGCAGGGCGCGCTCGAAGATTTGATCGAGCGGCACGAGATCCTTCGAACCGTGTACCCGGAGGTCGACGGCGTCGGATATCAGCGCTTGGTCGACCTTGCAGCCGTGGTACCGAACCTGACTCCCATACGGGTAGACGAGTCGGCGATCGTCGAGCGCGTGACCGACTTCGTTACCCCGGGGTTCGACGTGACCACCGAGGTTCCGATTCGGGCGGCACTCTTCCAACCCACCGCCGACGAATTCGTCCTCGTGTTCGTCGTCCATCACATCAGCGGTGACGGGTTCTCCATGGGACCGTTGACCAAGGACATCGTTTCGTCCTATGTGTCTCGGACACAGGGAATTGCGCATGATCTGGCTCCGCTGCCCGTACAGTTCGCCGACTTTGCACTGTGGCAGCGCGAAGTTCTCGGCAGTGAGGACGACCCGGATTCTCTGATCACTCGCCAGGTCGACTACTGGCGCCACGCGTTGGCCGGTATCCCCGATCAGCTCGATCTTCCGTCGGACCGCCCGCGCCCGCGCGTCGCGTCGAACCGGGGAGCCGGGCACACATTCACGATCGAGCCTGACCTTCACCAGGCTCTCAATCGAATTGCGCTGGACAACAACGCATCCCTGTTCATGGTGTTGCACAGTGCCGTGGCGATTCTGCTGGCGCGGTTGTCCGGGACTTCGGACATCGTGATCGGCACACCGGTCGCCGGTCGAGGCGATCAAGCTCTCGACGACCTGATCGGAATGTTCGTCAACACACTCGTCCTCCGCACGGAGGTTGATCTCGAAGCTTCGGCACGGGACATGATTTCGCGGGCGCGCGAATCCGACCTCAGCGGCTTCGGGCACGCCGATGTGCCATTCGAACGACTGGTGGAGGTACTCAACCCCGCCCGGTCTCAGGCACGGAACCCGTTGTTCCAGGTGATGCTCTCGCTGCAGAACTTGGGACAGAGCATGCAGCAAAGTCTGGAGGTTCCGGGACTGCGCATTTCCGGACTGGACGTAGAGTCGTCGGCCGCGAAGTTCGACCTCCAATTCACTGTGTGGGAATCGGACACCGCGGACAAGGTCGGTGGTTTGACCGTCGCACTGGTCTATGCGACCGACCTGTTCGACGAGTCGTCTGCCAAATCAATCGGAAAGCGGTTGATTTCAGTTCTCGAAGCAATGGTTGCCGATCCCTCGGTGCGGGTTGGCGATGTGGATATGTTCGATTCGGGTGAGCGATCTTTGGTGCTCGAGTCGTGGAATGGCACTGCGCATGAGGTTGCGGATGTGTCGTTGGTGGACGTGTTCGATGCTCAGGTGGAGGCGTCGCCGGATGCGGTAGCTGTGTCGTTCGAGGGTGTTTCGCTGTCATATGCGGAGTTCGATTCGCGGGTGAATCGTCTTGCCCGGTACCTGGTTTCGGTGGGTGTGGGGCCGGAGTCGTTGGTGGGTGTTGCGGTACGTCGGTCGGTTGATTTGTTGGTTGCGGTTTACGGCGTGCTCAAGGCTGGCGGTGGGTATGTTCCGGTAGATCCGGATCAGCCTGCGGAGCGCAATGCGTACGTGTTGGAGTCGGCGTCGCCGGTATGCGTGATCAGTACCTCTGACGTTGGATTCGATGCCGGTGTGGTGCCGGTGGTCGAGGTTGATGTTGTTGATGTGTCTGGTTTTTCGGATAACCCTGTTTCGGATATTGATCGGGTCTCGCCTTTGCTGTCGGGGAATGCGGCGTATGTGATTTTCACGTCGGGGTCGACGGGACGTCCGAAGGGCGTGTCGGTTTCGCATGCGGCGATTGTGAATCGGTTGGCGTGGATGCAGGACGAGTACGGGTTGGATTCGTCGGATGTGGTGTTGCAGAAGACGCCGTTCACGTTCGATGTGTCGGTGTGGGAGTTGTTCTGGCCGTTGCAGGTTGGTGCTCGGTTGGTGGTGGCCGTGCCGGATGGGCATCGTGATCCGCGGTATTTGACGTCGGTCATTGTGGGGGAGGGTGTGACGACGGTGCATTTCGTGCCGTCGATGCTCGAGGTTTTCGTGACGGATTCGTCTGTGGCTGGGTGTGTTTCGTTGACTCGGGTGTTCGCGTCAGGTGAGGCGTTGCCGGCGAGTGTTGTTGCCGACGTGTGGGCTGTGTTGCCGGGTGTCGGGGTGCACAATTTGTATGGTCCGACCGAGGCTGCGGTGGATGTGACGTTCCACGAGGTGGTGCCGGAGGATGTTCTGGGGGTGCCGATCGGTGCTCCGGTATGGAATACGCAGGTGTTTGTTCTGGACTCTCGATTGAGTCCGGTGCCGGTAGGTGTTGCGGGTGAGCTGTATCTGGCGGGTGTTCAGCTGGCTCGTGGATATGTGGGTCGGCCGGATTTGTCGTCGGATCGATTTGTGGCGAATCCGTTCTCGGGTGATGGTGGGCGGATGTATCGCTCGGGTGATGTGGTGCGGTGGACTGCGTCGGGCGAGTTGGAGTACATCGGTCGTAGTGACTTTCAGGTGAAGTTGCACGGTTTGCGGATCGAGCTCGGTGAGATCGAGTCGGTGATTCGTGAGCACGAGTCGGTGTCGTCGGTAGTTGTGGTTGTGCGTGAGGATGTGTTGGTTGCGTACGTTACGGCCGCTGGTGGTGTGGTGGACGTTGACGAGTTGAAGAGAGTTGTTGCGGGTCGGCTGCCGGGTTACATGGTGCCGGCGGTGGTGATGGTGCTGGATGAGTTGCCGTTGGGTGTGTCGGGGAAGTTGGATCGGAAACTTCTTCCGGATCCGGTGTTCGTGGCGCGCGAGTTTCGGGCACCGTCGAGTGTCGCCGAAATCGCTGTGGCCGGCGTCTTCGGAGATGTTCTCCGGTTGGAACAGGTCGGTCTGGATGACGACTTCTTCGAGCTCGGCGGAAACTCTTTGGTCGCAACGCAGTTGGTGGCTCGCGTAGGTCAAGCGCTCGACACTCAGGTTCCGGTGAGAGTGTTGTTCGAGGCTTCGACCGTCGAAGGTTTGGCAGCGCAGGTTGAGTTGATCGCAGGGGCAGGAGGGAGGGCCGCGCTCGTGGCCCGCCCACGGCCGGCGTTGATCCCACTCTCACTAGCTCAGCAGCGAATGTGGTTCCTCAGCCGCTTCGATCCTGATTCTGCCGTCAATAACATTCCGATCGCCTTGAATATTAAAGGCGCCCTGAATGTTTCGGCGCTGAGTCATGCGATTTCGGATGTAATCGAACGCCACGAATCGCTCCGGACCGTCTACCCGGAGCAAGGTGGGCAAGGGCAGCAGGTAGTCCTCCCGTCGTCCGAGGTGCCGGTTGAACTGACACCGAAGGTCATCGACGCCTCACGCGTTCACAACGAACTTCTGAGTTTCGCGCTCCAGGGTTTCGACGTGACGTCAACCGTTCCGGTTCGCGTCGGGTTGTTCGAACTTGCTGAGAATTCGTACGTTCTGGCCTTCGTTGTGCATCACATCGCAGCGGACGGGTTCTCGATGCGTCCGCTGACTCGGGATGTCATGGTTGCCTACGCCGCTCGGGTTTCGAACGGCGTTCCGAATTGGACTCCGCTCGAGGTGCAGTACGCCGATTATGCACTCTGGCAGCGGGAGGTCCTCGGCGACGAGGACGACCCGAGTTCGTTGATCTCGGCTCAGCTGGACCACTGGCGCTCCGTCCTCCGTGATTCTCCGGAAGTGCTTGCGTTACCAGCTGACCGATCCCGCCCGGTCGTCGCCTCGAATCGTGGCGCTACGTATCGCTTCTCCGTCAGCGAAGAGATTCGGTCGAGCTTGGACTCACTCGCACGCGAGCGGAACGCGTCGCTGTTCATGGTGATGCATTCGGCCCTCGCCGTGCTTCTCGCAAGGTTGTCCGGTACCAGTGACATCGTGATCGGTACTCCGGTTGCAGGGCGAGGCGAAAAGGCGCTCGACGATGTGATCGGTATGTTCGTGAATACGCTGGTCCTGCGGACTCCTGTCGACCTCGCCAGTCCGTTCGGTGCGCTCGTCTCGGCAACGCGGAGGACGGACCTTCAGGCGCTCGGCAACGGCGATGTTCCGTTCGAGCGATTGGTCGAGGTACTGGACCCCACCCGATCGCAGGCACATCACCCGCTGTTCCAGGTCGCGCTGTTCTTTCAGAACATGTCCCAGGATGCGTTGGAGCTTTCGGGGTTGGAGGTGTCGGGCCTCGAGTTCGATGCCGGTATCGCGAAATTCGATCTTCAACTTACTCTCGCTCCCCGTGTCGAAGATGCGCTCGAAGACGGCATGTTCGCCGAGTTCGCATACGCCACAGATCTGTTCGACGAGTCGACGATTCGTGGATTCGCCGATCGGTTCACCAGGATCCTCGAGCAGGTGGTCGTGGATCCGTCGATCACTGTGGGTGACATCGATCTGTTGGAGGAGACCGAGCGCGAGTCGCTGTTGACTGCGCGCAACTCCACCGCACGTGACGTCGGGAACAGTGAGACATTGGCTTCGCTGTTCGACACTCGCGTTGCGTTGGCGCCCGATGCTGTTGCCGTGGTGTTCGACGGCCAGTCGCTGACCTATGGCGAGGTGTCCGATCGTGTGAACAAATTGGCACGCAAGCTGATAGACGATGGTGTTGGGCCCGAGTCGTTGGTGGCCTTGGCGATGCGTCGGTCGCTCGATCTCGTAGTGGGTATGTACGCGGTGATCGCCGCGGGCGGAGCCTACGTGCCATTGGATCCCGATCACCCCGCCGAGCGGATCGGGCACATCCTCACGACGGCCGATCCAGTCTGTGTGCTGTCGACGACGAGGGACGCTTTCGTAGCGCCGAACGGCGCCGACGTGCTGTTGATCGATGCTGCTGACCTCTCGAGCTATTCGCCTTCCGTCGTTTCCGATGCTGATCGTCGTGGACGACTGCGTGATGTGAATGCCGCCTACGTGATCTTCACCTCGGGTTCCACGGGCAAGCCCAAGGGCGTTGCGGTCTCGCATCACGCCATCGTGAACCAGGTCCTGTGGATGCAGGATCAGTACGCCATCGGCACAGAAGATGTCTATCTGCAAAAGACTGCAACGACATTCGACGTCTCGTTGTGGGGATACTTCACCGCGCTTCTGTCCGGTACGAGAGTGGTGCTGGCATCTCACGACGGACATCGAGATCCCGCGTATCTGGCTGGTCTGATCGAAGATCATCGGGTGACGCTGACGGACTTCGTTCCGTCGATGTTGACCGTCTTCGCGGCTTCGGTTCCAGAGCAGGCGTTGGTGTCGCTGAGGGACGTCTTCGTGATCGGTGAGGCGTTGCCGGTGGAGACGGTACGTGCATTCGCTCAGGTTTCGTCTGCAAGCCTGCACAATGTGTACGGCCCAACCGAGGCTGCGGTCTCGATCACCTACTACGAGGTCGATGGATCGGAATCGACAGGGATTCCGATCGGGGTGCCCGAGTGGAACTCGCAGGTCTACGTGTTGGACAGTCGGTTGCAGCCGGTGCCGGTAGGCGTTGCAGGTGAGCTGTATCTGGCCGGTGATCAACTGGCGCGCGGTTACGTCGCGCGACCCGATCTCACCAGTGATCGATTTGTCGCGAACCCATTTGTGGAGGCGAGCGACACGAACGGTGAAATCAATCCCGGTGGCAGTCGGATGTATCGCACCGGGGACCTGGTGTGGTGGAACACCGCAGGCGAACTCGAGTATGTCGGGCGTACCGATTTTCAGGTCAAATTCCGTGGTCAGAGGATCGAGCTGGGTGAGATCGAGTCAGCTCTGCTGGCGCATTCGACGGTAGCTCAGTGCGTGGTCACTGTGGCATCCACCGATATGGGCGATCAGCTGGTCGCATATGTGATCGCTGTCCCGGATTCTGTGATCGACGTAGAAGTCCTGAGGAATGCGCTTCCTGAATCGCTACCTGTCTACATGATTCCGAACGCGATCATGGTCTTGGACGAGTTGCCTCTGAATTCCTCTGGGAAGTTGGATCGGAAGTTGTTGCCGGAGCCGGTGTTCGAGGTTGCGGTGTTCCGGGCCCCGGTCACGCCGGTAGAACAAATTGTCGCTTCTGTTTTCTCGGCGGTACTCGGGGTCGAGCGAGTGGGTCTGGATGACGATTTCTTCGCACTCGGCGGAAACTCTTTGATTGCTACTCGAATGGCAGCGCGGTTGGGGCAGGCGCTCGATGCGCAGGTTCCGGTGCGGGTGTTGTTCGAGGCGTCGTCGGTGGAGTTGTTGGCTGCGCGGATGGAGTCGGAGATCGGTTCGGGTGCGCGGGCGGCGTTGACTGCTCGGGTGCGCCCGGAGCGGGTGCCGTTGTCCCTTGCACAGCAACGGATGTGGTTTCTGAACCAACTCGACCCAGAGTCGCCGGTCTACAATGTTCCTCTCGCGATCCGGCTTTCAGGGAAGCTGGACGTGGCGGGGCTGAAAGCTGCTGTTTCCGATGTCCTGGCACGGCACGAGTCGCTCAGAACGTTGTACCCAAGCGATACAGATGGACCAATGCAGGTAATTGTTCCACCCGAAGATGTCGTGCTGGACTTGAGTCCAGTCGAGGTCGACGCCGAGTCTGTAATGCTGCGCCTATCAGAGGTTGTCGGACAGGGATTCGACGTCGGTGCTGAGGTCCCCGTTCGAGCGAAACTGTTCAGCCTTGGCTCTGACAACTACGTGTTGGTTGTCGTGATCCACCACGTTGCCGGAGACGGTTCCTCGGTCGGTCCACTCGGGCGCGATGTCATGGTCGCGTATGAGGCCCGATCTCGGGGCGTAGTTCCGGGGTGGGCGCCTCTCGGAGTGCAGTATGCGGACTATGCGTTGTGGCAACGCGAGATGTTGGGCTCGGACGGCGACCCGGATTCGATCGCGTCGAAGCAGATTGCGTACTGGCAAGCGCAGTTGGCTGACGTTCCCCCAGTCCTTAATCTCCCCTTGGATCGTGCCAGGCCGGCGATTCAGTCATTGCGCGGAGCGACAGTCGATTTCACGGTCGATGCACGCCTTCATTCAGGCTTGTCGAGGCTCGCAGAGGGCCACAACGTGACTGTCTTCATGGTCATTCACGCGGCGGTGGCTGTTTTGATGTCCAGACTGAGCAGTTCTCCGGACGTGGTCCTTGGTACTCCTGTCGCAGGACGCGGCGAGGCCGAACTCGACGATCTGATTGGTATGTTCGTCAACACGCTGGTCTTACGCACGAACGTCGAAGCGTCGGAAGGATTCGGTTCGTTCCTGGAGCAGGTGCGTGAAATCGATCTATCGGCGTTTGCCAATGCGGATGTGCCGTTCGAGTGGTTGGTGGATGAGATCGACCCCGTGCGTTCTACTGCGCATTCACCGCTGTTCCAGGTTTTGTTGGTGTTCCAGAACTTTGCGCAAACGCAGTTCGTGTTGCCAGAACTCACGATTTCCGGGATCGAAGCGGACTCGGGAACGGCGAAATACGACCTTCAGATCACTCTGTCCGAGGTCATCAGCGAGTCGGGAGAACCCTCGGGGATGCACGGGTCGTTCAACTACGCAACCGACCTGTTCGACGAATCAACGGTGTTGGAATTCGTCGATCGTCTGTTGCGAATTCTGAACACAGTGTCCGCAACTCCGGACGTACTGGTGGGTGATATTCCCGTACTCTCACAGAGCGAGAGTGAACAGGTACTGGCACAAGCTGTTTCGGCCGGTTCTTTGTGCTCGGACAATGCAACGCTGGTCTCGTTGTTCGACGAGCAGGTTGCGCGGACGCCTAACTCTGTCGCGTTGGCCATGGACGGAATTGAACTTACGTATGCGGAGTTCGATGCCAAGGTCAATCAACTCGCGCGTCACCTCATTTCCGAAGGAGTCGGACCTGAGCAGTTGGTCGGTGTGGCGATGCGTCGGAGCATTGACCTCGTGGTTGCGATCTACGCCGTTCTGAAGGCTGGGGGCGCCTACGTTCCTATCGATCCAGATCATCCAGCAGAACGCACCGAGTACGTCGTCGAGGCGGCGGATCCGGTACTGATTCTGACTACCGCTCGCGATCAGTTCGCGTCGACGGGTCGACGGATGGTGACTGTCGAGGCTCTGAACTTGGACGGGTTCCCATCTCGCCGGATAGCCGACTCTGAACGCAATTCGCCTTTGCGATCGGAAAACACGGCGTATCTGATCTTCACTTCAGGTTCGACAGGTCGCCCCAAGGGCGTTGCGATTACACACAGCGCAACGGTGAACCAGTTGGTGTGGGCTCAGGCGACCTACAGGCTTGATCGCTCGGATGTGGTACTGCACAAAACGCCGATCACCTTCGACATTTCGGTCTGGGAATTGTTCTGGACTCTCCAAACTGGAGCGAAACTGGTCATCGCGGTTCCCGACGGACACCGGGACGCAGATTATCTTGCGAAAACCATTGCGCAAGAGCGGGTCACGACGGTGCATTTCGTTCCGTCGATGTTGAACGCATTCATGTCCGCGGTGCCCGCGCCGCTGCCGGAGTCGGTGCGTCGCGTCTTTGTCGCAGGAGAGGCGTTGAGCGCCGACACCGTACGCCGATTCAGCGGGTACGCGTCGGCGAGCCTGCACAACTGGTACGGGCCTGCCGAGGTCGAGGTGGTAACAGCTTGGGAGGCGACTCCTGAGGCGGTGGTCGTCCCGATCGGTTCGCCCGTCGCTAACACGTCCACTGTTGTGCTTGACGGCCGGTTGGCGCCAGTGCCGGTGGGTGTGGCCGGTGAACTGTATTTGGGTGGACCGCAGGTGGCTCGTGCATATCACGGTGAGCCTGCTATGACGGCGCTGCGATTTGTCGCCGATCCATTCGGATCAGCCGGCGCCAGGTTGTACCGCACCGGAGATTTGGTTCGACGGACCAAATCGGGGGAGCTGGAGTACATCGGCCGTAGCGATTTCCAGGTGAAGTTGCGTGGTCAGCGGATCGAACTGGGTGAGATCGAATCAGCCCTGCTCACACATGAGAACGTCAACGACGCCGTCGTCGTGATGCACTCTGACTCCAAGTCGGGTGACAGCTTGGTTGCGTATGTGGTGCCGGCGTCGGGTGCGGTGGTTGATGTTGTGGCGCTTACGGATTCGCTGCGTGCGGTGTTGCCGTCGTACATGGTAAGTTGGATCGGAAGTTGTTGCCGGAGCCGGTGTTCGAGGTTGCGGTGTTCCGGGCTCCGGTGACGGCGGTGGAGGAGATTGTCGCGTCGGTGTTCGGGGATGTTCTCGGGGTCGAGCGTGTCGGGTTGGATGATGATTTCTTTGCTTTGGGTGGTAATTCTTTGATTGCTACTCGGGTGGCGGCKCGGTTGGGGCAGGCGTTGGATGCGCAGGTTCCGGTGCGGGTGTTGTTCGAGGCGTCGTCGGTGGAGTTGTTGGCTGCTCGGGTGGAGTCGGAGGTTGGTTCGGGTGCGCGGGCGGCGTTGAYKGCTCGGGTGCGTCCGGAGCKGGTGCCGTTGTCGTTGGCGCAGCAGCGGATGTGGTTCTTGAACCGWTTCGATACGTTGTCGTCGGCGAACAATATTCCGGTGGCGATTCGGTTGTCGGGGTTGTTGGATGTGGCGGCGTTGGATGCTGCGGTGTCGGATGTTGTTGGTCGGCATGAGATTTTGCGGACGGTGTATCCGGAGGTCGACGGTGTCGGCTTCCAGGAGGTGTTGTCTGCGGATCGGGTGCGGTTGGATTTGTCGCCGGTGGCGGTGTCGGAGTC
>NZ_JBFUJN010000066.1:0-12136 GCF_056401335.1 Rhodococcus sp. P4_F3_2 | reverse complement strand
TGAAGACTCTAGATTTCACAGCCGAAACTGCTAATCAGTCATAGACAAAAAGAGTCAAATCACTAGCAAAAAAACTCAACTAGCAAAAAATGTGTCGGMAACCATTCAGACGGAAGAATGAACAATCACCGACGAAAAATACTCACACCCCGAACATCAGAACCGAAACCCGAAGGCCCGGAACATCATCCGACATGCGAAGTACCAAAAWAWWTTTGGCACTGACATTCATCGACACACTGTTGAGTTCTCAAAGAACACGCACACACCATCACCACGACCCTATGGCCGCCGCTCCGGGGCAACTTTTCCAGCCTATCCCATCATGATCATCGGCGCAAACCGCTGAAACATTCGGGGAAGAACTGGAGGTGAAGCACAACCATACACGATGGAAACTACTTCGAAATTTGGTCAGGCACTTCGTACAACCTCGTGTCACTCGCCGTGAAGGCGGGAGTCGGTGTCCGTGTCGCTCTGACTTGGAATAAGTTACGCGAACCTTCAATCAATTCACAAATCGCCTGGTCACTACAGCGATTGGCCGGCTAAGGCCRGGTCAGACAGTTGCGCCTTTCCGCCAATCGCGAATAGGCCCGGGTGTGACGCCGAGCACCGAACCTATTCGGAGCCCACCCGCTCGATCACTCCCCCGAGTCCACGAAGATTCTCGACGAAACGCGGGTACCCACGGTCGATGTGGAAGATGTCGTGGACTTCGGTGGTTCCGTCCGCGACCAACCCGGCAAGCACGAGCCCGGCGCCTGCCCGAATGTCCGAAGACCACACCGGCGCACTCGACAGCACTGGAACTCCGCGGATCACAGCATGGTGACCGTCGGTACGAGCGTCGGCGCCGAGTCGGATCATTTCCTCTACAAATCGGAAACGCGATTCGAATACGTTCTCGGTGATCATCGACGTGCCCTCGGCAACCGCCGCCAAACCGATTGCCATCGGCTGCAGGTCGGTGGGGAATCCGGGGTAAGGCAAGGTTGCGAAATTGACCGCCTTAGGCCGTTCGCGCTGGATGACACGGAAGCCGTCGACCTCGGGAGTCACCTCCGCGCCGGCTGTCCGAAGCTTGTCGAGGACCAACCCGAGATGCTTGTGGTTCACCCCGCGAACGCGGACGTCACCCCTGGTCATGGAGGCAGCGACACCCCATGTTGCGGCAACGATGCGGTCACCGATGACACGGTGCGTAGTCGGTTCCAACTTGCGGACGCCTTGAATGGTGAGCGTCGAACTTCCGCCGCCCGATACCTTGGCGCCCATTTCGTTGAGCATGTTGCAGAGATCCACGATCTCGGGCTCACGTGCAGCGTTGTCGATCACCGTTTCACCTCGGGCGAGCACTGCTGCCATCAAGATGTTCTCGGTTGCACCCACAGACGGGAAGACCAGGCGAATGTTCGCGCCGTGAAGGTCGTCTGCCTCGGCAACGACACATCCGTGTTCGATTTCGCTACGCGCGCCCAACAGGCGGAGCCCGGATTGGTGCATGTCGAGTGGCCTCGAACCGATCGCATCGCCGCCAGGAAGTGCGACAACGGCGCGTCGACAACGCGCGACCAGCGGACCAAGCACACACACCGACGCCCGAAACTGCTTCACTGCGTCAAAATCAGCGTGATATTTCGGCTCGGCCGGCGTCGTGATCCGCACTTCGGAGTCTTCGAGTTCGACCTCGCAGCCCAGCCCTCGCAAGACGTCCGCCATCAGGGGCACGTCGAGAATGWCCGGGCAGTTGGTCACCACAGTGGTGCCTTCGGCCAACAGCGCAGCGGCCATCAGCTTCAACACACTGTTCTTGGCCCCTCCCACCAGTACTTCACCTTCGAGGCGGTTACCCCCGGTCACAAGAAAGTGCTCACTCACGGTTCACAGCCTAGAGCCACAACCTCGTCGGCACCGCGCCGGTACCGTAGCCCTATGTCTGTTCACCTGACGAAGATCTACACCCGGACCGGCGACGACGGGACCACCGGCCTCAGTGATTTTTCGCGAGTCTCCAAGAACGATCCGCGTCTGGTCGCCTACGCGGATTGCGACGAGACCAACGCGGCGATCGGTGTGGCCGTTGCCCTCGGCACACCCCCGGAGAATCTGCTCGCGATGCTGCGCCAGATCCAGAACGACCTCTTCGACGCGGGGGCCGACCTGTCCACCCCTGTCGTCGAGAACCCGAAGTACCCACCGCTGCGAGTGACTCAGGCCTATATCGATCGACTCGAAGGATGGTGCGATGAGCTCAACGAGCAACTGGCACCGTTGAATTCGTTCATTCTGCCCGGCGGAACTGCCCTGGGCGCCCTGCTTCACGTAGCAAGAACCGTCTCGCGGCGTGCGGAGCGTGCGGCCTGGTTCGCCATCGATGCGAACCCGGAAGACACCAGCGTCCTCCCCGCGAAATATCTCAACAGATTGTCGGATCTGCTCTTCATCATGGGAAGAGTGGCAAATCCTGAAGGCGATGTGCTCTGGAAGCCCGGCGCCGGGGCTTGAGCGGGACCGGTCAGGCGGTGCGTCGCCTACGGGCGCGCCCGTCCGGCCGTGATTCGACCCAGGACAGGAAAGCTGTCAATGCTCCACTGTCCAAGGCGATTTCGTAGGCCGACGATCCGTCGTTGACCTTGACCACGACGATGTCGTCGCTCATGATGTCGAATTCGGTACCCGAGGGAGAGCGACGGCTCTCGACCTCGATTCCTTGACGATCAATCCTGGAGTCCGGGCCCGGCCGCAGACTCGACAGTTTGAAAAAGACGAAGGTGCTTTCGCCGTAGCGAATGATTCCGTGACGCCACCCGCTGTCCCCCGGGGATGGCAGAACACGAAGCAGTGCAGCGGTACCGCCGCGACGTAGAACCAGCAGACGATACAGAAAAGCCGCGACGAGAACCGCGAGCAGCACAACCAGAATGATCAACACAGTCATTCCGAATGTCACTGTTCGTCGGCTCCCGTCGCGGCTTTACTCGAGTAACTTACGCGCGCTCGACGGCCCGGAGCTGACCCTTGGCGACCGCAATCGCTTCGAGGTCGCCCGAGTTCTCGGCCAAGACAGCCTTGGCTGCCTCGACGTCGATGTCCTGTGCCATGTCCGCGGACTCGGCAAGGATCGTCACCGTCGTCGCAGTGACGGAGAGGAACCCTCCGTGTACTGCAGCAACGATACGCTCGCCGTCGACCGGGGTGATCGACACGGTTCCGCCCTCGATCAGCTGGCCGAGGACCGGCTCATGCCCGGGCATGATGCCGATTTCGCCCTCGGTGGTCTGAGCGCTGACCAGCGTCGCCGAACCAGACCACAAGCGCTGCTCGACGGCAACGAGTTCTACGGTCATCTCAGCCATCGTGAACTACTTCCCGGCCATCTTCTTGGCTGCAGCTTCGACGTCGTCGAGTCCACCGCAGCTGTTGAATGCCTGCTCGRGCAGGTGATCGAACTCGCCCTTGCAGACGCGGTCGAAGGCTTCGATCGTGTCGCGGAGCGGCACGACGGAGCCGGGCTCACCGGTGAACTTCTCGGCAACGATGAAGTTCTGGCCGAGGAACTTCTGGATACGACGGGCGCGGCCGACGAGGACCTTGTCCTCTTCCTGAAGCTCGTCCATACCGAGGATGGCGATGATGTCCTGCAGTTCCTTGTACTTCTGCAGGATGCGCTTGACCTCGTTGGCAACGCGGAAGTGCTCGGCACCGACGATGCCGGGCTCCAGGATGCGGGAGGTCGAGCTCAGCGGATCCACAGCGGGGTAGATACCCATCTGCGAAATCGGGCGCGAGAGCTCGGTGGTGGCATCGAGGTGCGCGAACGTCGTAGCCGGCGCGGGGTCGGTGTAGTCGTCGGCGGGCACGTAAATAGCCTGCAGCGAGGTGATCGAGCGACCGCGGGTCGAGGTGATGCGCTCCTGGAGCTCACCCATCTCGTCCGCCAGCGTGGGCTGGTAGCCCACTGCCGAAGGCATACGGCCGAGGAGGGTGGAAACCTCGGAACCTGCCTGCGTGAAGCGGAAGATGTTGTCGATGAACAGCAGAACGTCCTGGCCCTGAACGTCGCGGAAGTACTCCGCCATCGTCAGTGCGGACAGGGCGACGCGCATACGCGTTCCGGGCGGCTCATCCATCTGGCCGAAGACAAGGGCGGTGTCCTGGAGGACGCCCATCTCTTCCATTTCCAGGTGGAGGTCGGTGCCCTCACGGGTACGCTCACCGACGCCTGCGAACACCGAGGTGCCCGAGAACTCGCGAGCGATACGCGTGATCATTTCCTGGATCAGAACGGTCTTGCCGACGCCGGCGCCACCGAACAGGCCGATCTTTCCACCCTTGACGTACGGGGTGAGAAGGTCGATGACCTTGATGCCGGTCTCGAGGATCTCGGTCTTACCTTCGAGCTGATCGAAGGCTGGTGGCTTGCGGTGGATGCCCCACTGCTCGCCGTCGCGGCCGAGGCCGGGGGTGTCGAGGCAATCGCCCAGGGCGTTGAACACGTGGCCCTTGACGACGTCACCGACGGGAACCGAGATCGGCTTGCCCGAGTCGGTCACTGCAGTGCCGCGGACGAGGCCGTCGGTGGGCTGCATGGAGACGGTGCGGACCAGGTTGTCACCGAGGTGCTGTGCAACCTCGAGCGTCAGCGTCTTGGCGACCGAGGGAAGCGTGATCTCGGCGTTCAGGGCGTTGAACAGTTCAGGAACAGCGCCACGCGGGAATTCAACGTCCACGACGGGACCGATGACCCGCACGACGCGGCCGGCTACGGCCGAAGCCGAACCTGCCCCGTTGTTTTCGGTTACTGCTGCGGTCATGTGCTAGTCACTTCCTGCGCTCGAGGCGAGCGCGTTGGCGCCGCCGACGATCTCGCTGATTTCCTGGGTGATCTGGGCCTGGCGAGCCTGGTTGGCCTGACGGCTCAACGTGTTCACCAGTTCGTTTGCGTTGTCCGTCGCGGCCTTCATGGCGGTACGACGGGCTGCCGACTCCGATGCCGCAGCATCGAGAAGCGACGAGAAGATACGAGTGCTGACGTACTTCGGGAGAAGAGCACCGAGAAGCTTCTCGGGCTCGGGCTCGAAGCTGAAGTCCGCGACGGGGCCATTGTCATGGTCGTCGTCGTGGCCGTTGGTCAGCATGTCGTCACCGAGTTCGATGCGCTCTTCCGACACGAAGACCTCGAGAGGAGCCATACGGCGAACCTCTGGAGTCTGCGTCAGCATCGACACGAAGCGGGTGTAGACGATATGGAGTTCGTCGACGCCCTCGATCGTGCCTTCACCGTTCGGAGCGGCAACCTGGTTACCCGAACCAGCCATGAACAGCTCCACCAGGTGGCGGCTGGCCTTCGCTGCATCCGAGTAACCCGGATCCTGCGAGAAGCCCGTCCACGCAGCACCGATGTCGCGGCCGCGGAACGTGTAGTAGCCGAGTCCCTTGGAACCGAGCACGTACACGACCGGCTCCTTGCCCTCGCTGCGGAGGAGAGCCATGAGCTCTTCTGCCTGCTTGAGGACGTTGGAGTTGTAGCCACCACACATGCCGCGGTCACTGGTGACAACGAGGACCGCAGCCCGCTTGGGCTCCGGGCGCTCGTTGAGCAACGGGTGATCGAGCGAAGCAGACGCACTCGCCAATTCGGTGAGTACCTTCGTGATCTCCTCGGCATACGGCTTGGACGCGGCGACGCGAATCTGAGCCTTGGTGATACGCGAAGTCGCGATCAGTTCCTGTGCCTTGGTGATCTTCTTGGTCGAGTTGACCGACTTGATACGAGACCGCAATTCGAGAATGCTCGCCATCGATCAATCACTCTCCCTTCGGAATTCGCAGTGTCATGGGCGCGTACGTCACTTGCTGACGGTCTTGCGCTTGACGTTGATCTGCTCGTTCTCGACCTCGTCGGCGCCCAAAGCGTCAGCCTCGGCCTCGTTCACGACCCGGCTTCCGTCGGATGCGATGAAGCCTTCCTTGAACTTGTTCGTTGCAGCGATCAGCGCAGCAGCGTTGTCGGCATCGAGTGCCTTACCGCCGTTGATGCTGGAGTAGACGCCAGCAGCCGAGTGCTTGAGGTCTTCGAGCAGTTCCTTCTCGAAGCGACGGACGTCACCGATCGGAACGCTGTCGAAGATGCCTTCGCCGGCGAGGTAGATCGAGACGATCTGGTCCTCGACAGGGATCGGGCTGTACTGATCCTGCTTGAGCAGCTCGACCAGACGGGCACCGCGCTCGAGCTGAGCCTTGGAGGCAGCGTCGAGGTCGGATGCGAAAGCGGAGAACGCTTCGAGCTCACGGAACTGAGCCAGTTCCAGACGCAGCGAACCGGAAACCTTCTTCATACCCTTGGTCTGTGCAGCGCCACCGACGCGGGAGACCGAGATACCGACGTTGATCGCGGGGCGAACGCCCTTGTTGAACAGGTCGGACTCGAGGAACACCTGACCATCGGTGATGGAGATGACGTTGGTCGGGATGTACGCCGAGACGTCGTTCGCCTTGGTCTCGATGATCGGCAGAGCCGTCAGCGAGCCACCGCCGAGTGCGTCGGACAGCTTCGCCGAACGCTCCAGCAGACGGGAGTGCAAGTAGAAGACGTCACCGGGGTAAGCCTCGCGTCCCGGCGGGCGACGCAGCAGCAGCGAGATGGCGCGGTACGCCTCTGCCTGCTTGGTCAGGTCGTCGAACACGACCAGAACGTGCTTGCCCTGGTACATCCAGTGCTGGCCGATGGCCGAACCCGTGTACGGTGCGAGCCACTTGAAGCCTGCGGAATCAGAGGCCGGAGCAGCAACGATGGTGGTGTACTCCATCGCGCCCTTCTCCTCGAGGGCAGCCTTGACGCCCGCGATGGTGGAACCCTTCTGACCGATGGCAACGTAGATGCAGCGCACCTGCTTGTTGACATCGCCGGAATCCCAGTTGGCCTTCTGGTTCAGGATGGCGTCGATGCAGACCGCGGTCTTGCCGGTCTTGCGGTCGCCGATGATGAGCTGGCGCTGGCCGCGGCCGATCGGGGTCATGGCGTCGATAGCCTTGATACCGGTCTGGAGCGGCTCTTCGACCGGCTGGCGCTCGAGCACCGAAGCGGCCTGGAGCTCGAGTGCACGGTTCTCGGTGCTCTCGATCTCGCCGAGGCCGTCGATGGGCGCACCCAGCGGGTCGATGACGCGGCCGAGGAAAGCATCGCCGACGGGAACCGACAGAACGTCGCCCGTGCGCTTTACTTCCTGGCCTTCTTGAATGTTCTGGTAATCGCCAAGGATGACGGCACCGATTTCGGTGGCATCCAGGTTGAGCGCGACGCCGACGATTCCACCGGGGAACTCCAACAGCTCGTTGGACATAGCCGAAGGCAGGCCAGAGACGTGCGCAATGCCGTCACTGGTGTCGGTCACTGTGCCGACCTCCTCACGGGAGGCCTCCGGGGAGTAGCTCGCGGTGTAGTTGTCGATCGCGCTACGGATCTCGTCGGAGGAGATCGTCAGCTCCGCCATGTTTTTCCTGCTCTCGGTGTCTGGTCTTCGAAAAGATCTGGAGTATGTGTTCGGCTGAAGGACTACTTGAGGTTCTTCCGCAGTGCTGCGAGTCGACCCGCTGCGCTGCCGTCGATAACCTCGTCGCCCACCCGGACGACCAAGCCGCTGAGGAGTTCTGGATCAACCTCGACGTGTACTGCTACCGGCTTCCCGTAGGTGCGGGTAAGAGTGCTGGCCAAGCGATCCGACTGCTCCGAGCTCAACGCCGAGGCGCTGCGAACGTGAGCAACGGTGGTATCGCGCTGCGCTGCGGCAAGATTCGACAGCTGATCGAAAGTGTCTGCGGGTGCAGACTTCAACCGGCCGACGGCCTGTCCGGCGAGTGCCTCGGTGACCGCAGTGACCTTGCCGTAGAGCAAGCGGGAGAGGAACTCACGCTTGCGGGCTGCGGGAACCGACAGATCCGAGAGCGTCTGCTCCAGGCTGGGATCCCCTGCCACGATGCGACCGAGACGGAAGAGCTCGTCCTCAACGGTGTCCAACTGGCTCTGATCGGCTGCGGCGCGTAGCAGAGCTTCGCGTCCGAGCAGTTCGAGCGAGTTGACCAAGTCGCGGGCCGCAGACCAGTCCTGGCCTGCAGCTGCCTTCACGGTGGCGAGCGCCTCGGCGCCGACCTTTCCGGAGAACAACTGCTCTGCCAAAGCCTGGCGACCAGCGGCCGGTGCCGAAGCGTCAGCCAGCGCGCTGCGAAGAGCGCGCTGGCCGTCGAGTACCTCGACCACCGAGAAGAGCTCGGACCCAGCCTGAGCAGAAGCAGCAGTTGCGGCTCCTGCAGAGACTGCGCCCAGGGCACTGCTCAGCACAGAACGAGTCTGCGCCAAGGCTTCACGGCTCGCTGCGTACATGTTGCTCACTTCCTGGCTGAATCAGCGCTGACGGTGTCGAGCTCGTTGAGGAAACGATCAACCGTTCCGGCGCGCTTCACGTCGTCGGCGAGAGACTCCCCGATGACCTTCTCGGCCAGGTCTACAGCGGTCTTGCCGAGATCCGAGCGGAGCTCAGCGACGATCTGCTGACGCTGGGCGACGAGCTGGCTGTGGCCTGCGGCCACGATGCGGTCGCTCTCGTCCTGCGCCTGAACCTTCATGTCAGCGATGATCTGCTGACCCTGGGTACGCGCTTCCTCACGGATCTGCGCTGCCTCGGTACGAGCTTCGGCGAGCTGCGCGCGGTACTGCTCGAGCGCGGCCGCTGCCTCTGCCTGTGCGTCTTCGGCTTTCTTGATGCCGCCCTCGATCTGCTCGGTGCGTTCGGCCAAGACCTTCTGGAACTTCGGAAGAACGAGCTTCCAGAAGACGAAACCAACTACTACGAGCGCGACCGCGGACCACACGATGTCGTATGTCTCGGGGATGAGGGGATTGTGTTCAGTCGTCCCCTCCGCCGCGAGAATTGCGATGGTGGCTGCCATGTCGGTCTTAGAAGATGAAGCCGGCGACGAGGCCGATCAGCGCGAGGGCCTCGGTGAATGCAATACCGAGGAACATGGTGGTACGAACCTGGCCGGCCATCTCGGGCTGGCGGACCATGCCTTCGATTGCCTTGCCCACAACGATGCCCACGCCGATGCCGGGGCCGATTGCTGCGAGGCCGTAGCCGATGGCTCCGTAGCCGCGCGACTTGGTCTCGACAACTTCCTGAGCGAGGTAAGCGATGCTCATGGTGTTCCATTCCCTTTCTGTTGACCTCCGCCGGATTCGGCAAGAGGCTCAGTTCTTGGTGTAGCTGGTGAGGAGGTAAAAGGTCAGTGCTCGTCGGCGTGGAGCGCCAGATCGATGTACACCGCGGTCAGCAACGCGAACACGTAAGCCTGCAGGAAGATGACCAGCAGCTCGAAGAACGTGAATGCGATACCGGCAATGATCGACGGAACGCCGAAGATCGCCTGGAATCCGCCGGACACGAAGAAGAAGTAGTTCGTCGCGCTGAAGAACAGCACCAGCAGGATGTGGCCGGCCAACATGTTGGCCATGAGACGAACCATCAGCGTGAACGGGCGCAGGATGAAGGTCGAGATGAACTCGATGGGCACCAACAAGAAGTGCAAGGGCAGCGGAACGCCGGGAACGACGATGCTGCTCTTGACGTACTTGAAGAAGCCGTACTTCTTGATTCCGACGTAGTTGAACACGATGTAGGCGAGCGCCGCGAGTACCAGGGGCATACCGATTCGTGCGTTCGGCGAGATGTTCAGGAAAGGAATGATGCTGGCCAGGTTGCTGGCGACCACGATGAAGAAGATCGTCGTGATGACCGGCAGGAAGCGCTTGCCCTGTTCCTTGCCCAGGATCTCCTCGGCGATGTTGATACGAACGAAGTCGAGCGCAAGCTCAGCGGCGTTCTGCATCCCACGGGGAACCAATCGAGGGCTGCGCATCGCGATCACGAAGAAGGCTGCGACCAGCACCGACATCAGCAGACGAATCAGCATCAGACGGTCGAGCTCGAAGGGGCCCGCGTGAATCAACACGGAGGGCGGGAAAAAATCGTCTAGTGACGGCGCATGGAATTCATCCGCGGCCAGGGTGGTGACGCTCAGCGTTCTCTCCCGTAGTCGGTCCGCAGCCATCATTGACTGCGGTTCGATCGGACATTGACGATCTACAAGTCGACAAGTTCGACTCGCGCATTCGTCAGCAGCTGGAGAACCCTAGAGGGGCCTGGCGTCTGTCGGTGTCGGCGACTCTCGTCGACTCAGTGGTCAGAATTTCGACCACCTGCGAGCACATGGCATCGTCGGCTGAGTGTTACTCGGCCCACCATTGCTCTCGCTTGAACCGAACCTTATCAAGTCATCTACGACATTGTGTAGATGGGGTACCTGGAAGTCCGATTAGTTACCTCTTGTAGTACTACTCGTCGTCGTCGACGTTGCTGCTGGGAGTGGGATCGACGTACGGAGTTTTGGTTCCGAGAACGCCGTATGTCTCCGCACCGAGCACGACGACCAGCGACATGATGATGACCAGGACGAGAGCGGTCTTGTTGTAGAAATCCATGTCCGAGAGGACAAAGAGAACAACCATCGCGAGAATCATCTTCAGCAGCCACGTGCCGAGAAGAACTGCGCCGGCCGTGAGCGCAGGCAACTTCGCTGTGAGCAGCACGCCCAGCGCCGTGAACAGGATGAACCCGCCGCCGACGGCTGCGCCTATCAGGGCTCCGTAGACGCCTTCCTTGCCGGCGAAGAGCCCGCCCAGGAGCGCGCCGACCACGGCCAGCGCGATCAGCCCCATCACACCCCACTTCACGGCCGACTTCATGGCGGCGGTCGAATCAGGGATGGGTTGCGAGGCAGGTACAGGCTGCGGCGTGTTCGTCACGATGCCCAAGGGTAATGGATCGGGAAACTTGGCTAGCGACGCTGTTGCTTGCGATCGATCAGGGACGGCACCGCGGTGAAGAACAAGGCGATGACCAACCCGGCCGCAACCAGAACGACAACCAGCTGTCGATTGAGCAGCGAGGATCCGACGGCACCGAAAGCCAGAACGCTGACCCACAGGTAGATGACCAGCACAACCCGTCGGTGCGTGTGTCCGATTTGCAGGAGGCGATGATGCAGGTGCATCTTGTCCGGACTGAACGGACTGACGCCCGCTTTAGTCCGGCGGATCACGGCCAGGAGCATGTCCAGCATCGGGATGAACATCACAGCACCGACCAGCAACAACGGCGCGAGGAGGCCGACCAGGTCGCGGGTTCCGTAAGCAGTGAGCGGAATACGACCGGATGCACTGGTCGAGATCGCGGCAAGCATGAGACCGATCAACATCGACCCGGAATCGCCCATGAAGATGCGCGCTGGATTGAAGTTATGCGGAAGAAAACCGAGACAAGCGCCTGCCAAGGCCGCCGCGATCATCGCAGGCGGGTAGACACTCGCGTCGCCGCCCTGATCGTGGAGCAGACCGATCGAGAAGATGAGGATCGCCAAGGCCGCGATGAGGCCCAAACCGGCGGCCAATCCGTCGAGACCGTCGACGAAGTTCATCGCGTTGATGGTCGCCACGGCGATAGCCACCGTGAACAGTCCCGATTGAATCTGATCGAGGATGATCGTGGACCCACCGTCACCACCGAACGGGTTGTAGATGATGAACCAACTGACGCCCATCACCACAAGAACTCCGGCAGCAGTCACCTGACCCACGAACTTGGTGAGAGCGTCGAGACCCCACCTGTCGTCGATCACGCCCACGAGGACGATGACGGCGCCCGCGACGAGCGCAGCGTGCACATCCGGACTACCGAAGCCGAAACCTCTTGTGAGCGCCGGTAATTGCTGCGCGAACAGCAGACCGACAACCATGCCGATATACATTCCGACGCCACCGAGGCGCGGAATCGGCTCGACGTGAACGTCCCGATCACGCGGTATGGCGACGGCGCCGAACCGCAGCGCCAACAACCGGACTGCGCCAGTCGCCAGGTATGTCACTACCGCCGCCGTACACAGCACGAGCAACAGTTCACGGATGGGAACACCCGCTCCCCCGCCACCCTGTGCCAGATACGTGGTCGCCTCGTACGAAGTGATCACTGCGCGAGATCACCCGTCTGGCGGGGATAGGCAGGCTTTGCCCGTACCAGTTCGC
>NZ_JBFUJN010000065.1:0-12566 GCF_056401335.1 Rhodococcus sp. P4_F3_2 | reverse complement strand
CTGTGACAGTTTCATAGAGTTACGGCGGTCATAGCGAAGGGGAAACGCCCGGTCCCATTCCGAACCCGGAAGCTAAGCCCTTCAGCGCCGATGGTACTGCACTCGACAGGGTGTGGGAGAGTAGGACACCGCCGAACACAATGTAGAGAAGCCCCCCAACCAGTGATGGTTGGGGGGCTTTCTCGTACCCAAAACACCCCGAAACATCCCGTCGCCGGCACCCCCCGGATCGAGCGAACGGTACATTCGTCGCCTCAGATCGACCCAACGCCCCGTTCACACCATCACGAGCGGGAGCACGGCCGGCTCACCACCCCGTCCGGGATCGAGTGAACGACACTCTCACCCTCTTCAGCGAGGGCAACGGTACGGTTACACGATCCGCGAAAAGCCTGCGCTCACCACAGGTCTCGTCAGTCGACGGTCAATCGCGACACCAACCTGCCACGGAACCCGTCGAGCGTGGCTAGGCTCGGAAGAGGTGCCCCGTGTGATCGGGCCCACCTCACCTGTGCACGCGTGATGACTACGGAGGCTTCGATGACCGATATTCTCGACCGCACCAAAATCTATGTTGATGGCGCCTGGATCGAATCCACTGGCAGCGGTCGGATCGACGTTCTCAATCCGGCTACCGAAGAGCTGATAGGAACTGTCGCCGAAGGCACTGTCGAAGATGTCGACGCGGCCGCGAAGGCAGCACGAAAGGCGTTCCCTGCCTGGTCTGCACTATCCGGCGGTGAGCGCGCCGAATATCTTTCCAAGGCCGCGGCGATAATTGCCGAACGCACCGATGATCTTGCGGCGCTTGTTTCGCAGGATATGGGAATGCCGATCGGATTCGCGAAGCCCGTGCAAATCGGAATGCCGCTCGCGAATTTGAATGCATTTGCGGAATTGGCTCGCACTTATGATTTCGACGCTCACGAGGTCGGGAATTCGCTGATTGTTCGCGAACCTGCGGGTGTTGTCGGCGCCATCACTCCCTGGAACTTCCCGCTCCACCAAGTTGTCTTGAAGGTCGGCGGTGCGCTCGCCGCGGGCTGCACCGTGGTTCTCAAGCCGACCGAGGTTGCGCCACTCATCACGTACGCTCTCGCTGACATCTTCGACGAAATTGGTTTGCCTGCAGGTGTATTCAACCTGGTGAGTGGCTACGGCCCGGTAGTGGGTGAAGCCATCGCCGGCCACCCTGAGGTCGACATGGTCTCCTTCACCGGATCGACTCGGGCAGGCAAGCGAGTGGCCATCGTTGCCGCGGACACCATCAAGAAGGTCTCGCTCGAGCTGGGCGGCAAGTCGGCGAACGTCATTCTCGACGACGCCGATCTCGAAAAGGCTGTCACGGATGGCGTCGCAAAGTGCTTCATCAATTCGGGCCAGACCTGTTCGGCGCTGACGCGTATGTTGGTTCCCGCAGAGAAGGTGGATGAGGCAGCGGCAATTGCTGCTGCGGTCGCCGCTCATTTCCCGGTAGGTGATCCGACTCTGCCGACTTCGGTGCTTGGTCCTCTGGTGAACGCGAATCAGCTGGGACGCGTTCGCGGATACATCGAGAAGGGTGTGTCGGAAGGTGCCACCGCGGTTGTCGACGGTCGCGAAACCGGTCTGGCCAGTGGATATTTCGTCGGTCCGACGGTGTTCGCGAACGTGACCGAAGACATGACCATTGCGCGCGAGGAGATCTTCGGACCGGTCCTCTCGATCATGGGTTACAAAGACGAGGCCGACGCAGTGCGGATCGCCAACGGCACCGAGTACGGACTGGCCGGTGGCGTTTGGTCAGGTGACCCCGATCGCGCGGATCGCGTCGCCCGGCAACTGCGGGCCGGGCAAGTCGAGGTGAACGGCGGCGCCTTCAACACGAATGCTCCGTTCGGTGGGTACAAGCAGTCGGGCGTCGGGCGCGAGGCCGGCACGTTCGGGCTCGAAGAGTTCCTCGAGATCAAGGCAATTCAGCGATAGTTTGTTCGAGAATGGCGATGCTCCCGTACCAAGTGCGGGAGCATCGCCATTTTGTACCCGGATCAGGACTTGGCGGCATCCAAATGCTGAGCCGAGATGTTCGCCAGATGTGTCAGGTCCGAGGCCACGGTCGCGAACGTGTAGCCCTCCCCGAGCCGTTGTGCCGCAACCTGACCGGAAGGTGTGTGGATTCCCGCAGCGACTCCGCTGACGGCGGCAGCTTCGCGCACCCGGGTGAGCGCTGCTTCGAATTCCTCGGCGACGTCCGGATCGTTGGAGTGCTTACCGCCGACGGCGATTCGTAGGTCGGACGGCCCGACGTACACGCCGTCCAAACCGGGCACTGCGCAGATCTCTTCGACGTTCGCCAGACCCTGTGGGGTCTCGATCATCGCAAATACAACGGTGTCGCGGTTCGCGTCGGCGGGAACGGGGCCGATACGGAGTTGCGACCGCATGGGTCCGTAGGAGCGGATGCCGAAAGGCGGATACTTGGCGGCTGCCACGGCGGCCGCTGCCTCTTCGGCGTTGTTGATCAGCGGAACGATGACGCCCACAGCGCCCGCGTCGAGTGCACGGCCGATGGGCGTCGGATTGTTTGCCTCGACGCGCACCATCCCGACAGTGGACGGTGACGAGTCGATGGCGGTGAGCCCGGCGACCATCCCCGAATAGCCGATCAGGCCGTGCTGCATGTCGAGGGCAATGTAGTCCCAGCCGACGTGCGCAATCCATTCGGTCGAGACCGGACTGTCGATGACGGACCAGTATCCGAGAATGCGTTCGCGTCCTCGGATACGTGCGGCGAATTCCTGTGCTGACATAGTGAAGAACTCTTCCTGATGAAGGTCGGGTGTTTCAGCGGTTGTAGTTGGGCATGGGGCCTCGTAGGGCGGCACCGACTAGGTCACACTCTTCGACGGTCGAGGCGTCGAGTGGACCTCGCCCGATGGCCGCGATATTGGATTCGAGGTGCGTAACTTTGGATCCTCCGAGGAGCAGCGATCCGGCGACGGGCTTGCTGACCAGCCAGCGCAACGCAAGCTCGGTCAGGGAGATGCCCGACTGTTCCGCGATCGCCGTCAGTTGTGCAATGGCGTCGAAGATCTGTGTGTTCCAGTATCGCTCCTTGTACATCGACGCAAGACGGGAGTCGCCGAATCGGCCGTCGACGGGGTTTTCCTCGAAGGTGTGGCGCCCGGTGAGCAGGCCCCCACCGAGTGGGTTGTAGACCATGGTGGTCAGTCCGGTCACGTCCGCGAATTCTGCGTATTCTTCTTCGATGCGACGCGCGAGCAAGTTGTAGAGCTGTTGTGCGACGATCGGTCGCGGAGCACCGACTGTGTCTGCGGTGTAGTTGATTTCACTGATTTGCCACGCGGCAAAGTTGGATACGCCGAGTGTGCGGATCTTGCCCTCGGCAACCAGTTCCGCGACGGTGGTAAGAGTTTCGGTCAGCGTGACGGTTCGGTCCGGCTGATGGAGATAGAACAGGTCGACGTAGTCCGAGTCGAGTCTGCGCAGACTTCCTTCGATGCTTGCTCGGAGTCCCTTTGCCGAGAGTGGGCTGTTGTCACCGGCATCGGGGTGTGGCATTCCTGCTTTGGTGGCCAGAGTGACGGAATCGCGTCGGCCATGGAGGAGCTTTGCCAGCATGCGCTCGGACTCACCGCCCGCATAGCCGTTGGCCGTGTCGATGTGAGAGATACCGGCGCCTAGTGCTGCGTCGAGCATCGATCCGGCACCCGATATGTCGACCGTATCTCCGAAGGTCATAGTGCCGAGCACCAGTTTCGGAAGCTCGAGTGGGGCGGTCATCAGGCAACTCCTCGTGATTCGGTCTGCTTGGCTAGCAAGTTCTTGGACAGGGCTGCCACCACGTGGCGTGGTTTGATGCCGACCATGGTGGTGGGATCGAGAGCAGCGCCTCGTAGTGCGCGGGTGTACGGCTCGCGCGGACTGGCGAGAACTGTTTCTGTGGAACCGGATTCGACGATGGCTCCTTTCGACATCACGACTACGGTCTCGCTGATTTCTCGGACGACGCCCAAGTTGTGTGAGATGAAAACGTACGTCAGACCGGTATCGGTCTGAATTTCACGTAGGAGCGCGAGTACCTGCGCTTGCACCGAAACGTCGAGAGCGCTGGTCGCTTCGTCGCAGACCAGGATCTCGGGTCCGCTGGCAAGTGCACGGGCAATTCCGATGCGCTGACGTTGGCCACCGGAGAACTCTGCCGGACGCCGGTGTAGTGCCGAGTTGGGCAGGCCAACGCGATCGACGAGTTCTGCTGCTGCCTTGGCGCGTTCAGACTTGCTCCGAACACCTTTGAGGCGCAGTGGTTCTCCGATGATGTCCTCGGCAGTCAGATGGGGGTCCAGCGATCCGTACGGATCTTGGAACACCATTTGAACGCGAGAGCGGAAGGGGCGCAGTGACTTCTCCGACATCTGCGCGATGTCATTGCCGTCGACGAGAATGCGTCCACTGGTCGGTGTGAGGAGTCGGACGATAGATCGAGCGATTGTCGACTTGCCACATCCGGATTCGCCGACGATGGCCAGGGTCTTGCCCTTTTCCACCGAGAAGCTCACAGCATCCACGGCTCGGAAAACTCCGTCGGGAACCGGATACTCGACAACGAGATCTTCGACGGCGAGAAGTGGCGTTTCGTGGGGGTTCATGCCGAGGCTCCGATCTGTGTTGAACGGGCGGGGTCGCCATCCCAAGGCCCCAGGTGCGGTATGGCGTCGAGAAGCTTTTGTGTGTAGGCGCTTTGCGGTGAGTCGACGAGAACGTCGGCGCTACCGGTCTCGACAAAACGTCCGTCCTTCATCACGTAGATGCGATCGGATACGAGTCGGGCGACTCCGAGGTCGTGGGTGATGACCAGCATTCCGATCCCGGTGCGTTCCTGCAATTCGAGCAATAGATCCAGAATCCCGGCCTGAACGGTGACGTCCAATGCGCTGGTGGGTTCGTCGGCCACGATCAGTTCGGGGCCGGCAGCAAGAGCTCCGGCGATGAGGACGCGCTGCAGCATTCCACCCGACAGTTGATGCGGGTACTTGTCGAGTTGCTTATCCGGATACGGAATGCGTACCTGCTCGAGCAGTTGCACTGCCCGCTCGATTTGTTGCTTCTTCGCGGTCACACCGCTGTGGCGCACTGCTTCTCGAAGTTGGCTGCCGATGGTGTGGACGGGACTCAGAGCCGTCATCGGGTCCTGGGGGATGAGGGCGATGTGTTTTCCACGAATATCGTTCAAGATCTTCGTGTTTCCGAGAATGTCCTGGCCTTTGAACACGGCTTTCCCGGAAAGAACGGCAAGATCGTCCGGAAGCAGCCCGAGGATTCCCATGGCCGTGGTCGACTTTCCGGAGCCGGATTCACCGATGATGGTGACGGTTTCACCGGCGTCGATGCAGAAGGACACCCCGTCGACGGCTCGGATGACGCCATTCGCCGTGACAAGTTCGATCTGGAGGTCGTCGACCCGTAGTAGATTGCCCATGTCTCACGCCTTTGCTTTCTGGGCGTTGCCACGCCCGAACAGGCTTGCGCCCAGTCGTTTCGAACCTGCAGGACGATCGCGCAGGCCGTCGCCGAGTAGGTTCACTCCGACGACCAGTAGCACGATCATCAGACCGGTCAACGTGACGATCCACCATGACGTGGTGATGTAGTCCTGGCCGTCGGCGATGATTCGTCCCCACGTTGCGAACGGACGTTGCGGTCCGGCGCCGAGGTAACTCAACGAACTTTCCAGCAGTACGGCCTGCGCGAGCAGCAGCAGGACGACGAGCGAGGCCTGCTTGACGATGTTCGGAATGACGTGACGAAGCAGAATTGCCATGCGAGTAAGTCCGAGGACTCGAGCTGCAGCTACGTAAGGCTTTTCGCGTTCGACGAGTACCAATGAGCGAGTCAACCGTGCGACCTCGGGCCACTGCGCGATCGCGATGACAAACGTGATGACGGGAATGGACGGACCGAACAGCGCAACGACGAGAAGCAGCATCATCAGCAGAGGCAGAGAAAGCTGTGCTTCGAGTAGGCGGGAGATGACGGTGTCGACCCAGCCGCCGAAGTACCCCGCGGCGGATCCGGCGACTATGCCGATGACCCCGGAGACGATCACGGCGAGAATACCGATCGTCAGAGACACCTGGCCGCCGTGCAGGATCCGTGAGAGGAGATCTCGTCCCAACTGATCGGTGCCGAACAGATGGCCGTCGGTGAGGGGCGGTAGCCGTCGACTGCTCAGGTTGGTCTGGTTCGGATCTGCAAGGGGGAGTAGTCCCGCCAATGCAACAGGAAGAATCACCAGGAGCGCGCAGATCGAGCCGGCCCAGATCTTGACTCGGCTGTCTCGCTTACGGCGCGTGGCTCCGGCGCGTGCGAAGTCTGCCTCGGTGACCGCGCTGGCGCGTGGAGTTGTTGGAGGTTCCAAGACGGTAGTCATCAGTTGGCGCCCTTTCCGAGTCGCACGCGTGGATCCAGGAGGGGGTAGAGGAGGTCCACTGCCAGTTGCACGAGCACGGCGAGAACCGCAGTGACAAGCACGGTGGCCTGGATGAGCGGGTAGTCGCGAGTCTCGAGTGCACGGACCACCAGCGAGCCGACACCAGGCCAGGCGAACACGACTTCGACCACCACGACGCCGTTCAGCATTCCGGCAAATCTGGTGCCCAGCGCGGTGACGATCGGAATCGCAGAATTACGCATCGCATATCGCCAGGTGAGTTCGCGTTCGGATACTCCGCGAGAACGTGCGACCGTGATGTACGGAGAAGCGAAGGCCGAGACCATTTCGCGTCGAACCATCCGGGAGATCAACGCGATCTGAAGGATGGCGATGGTGACGGTAGGCAGGATCAACGACGGCCATGTGGTGAAACCGGCTGCCGGGAGTACTGGGATCAAGACCGCGAAGATCGTCACCAGCATCAGGCCGCTCCAGAACTCCGGCATGGACTGCCCGCCGACGGCTACGACGTTCGCACCGAGTTCGCGTCGGGTGTCCGCGTGACGGGCCATCCACACGCCCAGCGGAATCGAGAGCACGGCGGTCAACAGAATGGAGCTGACGGCAAGGGTGATGGTGTACGGGAGACGGCCGAGGACAACGTCCATGGCCGGCGCCTGGAACGAGTACGACGTGCCGAGATTCAGATGGACCAGGTCCCACAGGTAGATCAGGTATTGAGAGAACACCGACTTGTCCAAGCCCATGTCAGCACGGATTTGTGCTAGATCCTCCGTGCTGGCCAGCGGTCCGGCCAAGGCGTAGGCAGGATCGCCGGGAGCCATTCGGATCAGGACGAACACTGTTGTGAGCGTGAGGAAGATCGTCAAGGCGCTCTGTGCCAAGCGTTTGAGCACGTATTTGACGGTCGGGTTGATCCTTGTGCGCCGACGCGGAGAGATACCGAGAGCGGTTTGCGGTTTCGGAGCGGTGAGAGTCATCGCCTCAGGCCTCCAATCGGACGGCGCCGAGGTCGTAGGAGTTGATCGGGGTCAGTGAAACATTTTGTACACGAGTGCGTTTCGCAAGGAGTGCGTTGGGTACGAAGCTCCACAGGCAAGGCCAGGTGTTCCAGATGTCTTGTTGTGCGGCGTCGAGTAGAGCGGCGCGCTTGGTCGGGTCTGGTTCACTGGATGCGGCTTGGATCTTCGCGGTGATTTCGGGGAAGACGTACCCGTGATAGGTGTCGCGAGTTGCTTCCTTCTCCGCTGTGCCGGCGTACATCCCCTGCAACGTGGTCAGTGCAAGTCCGGTCTGGTTGCCGTAGCCGTTGCCCAGCACATCCCAGTCGCCGGTCTTGCCCTGGCGCCAGGACGAGATGTCACCGCCCGGTTCGAACTGCTGGAGTTTGACGCGTACTCCCACGGCCTTCATCATTTCGAGTACCGATTCCATCACCGAGACGTCGTTGGTGAACTCTCCGGTTTCCCAGATGAAGGTGAGTTCGAGGTCGTCGGCGCCTTCGGCCTCGAGCATCTGCCGCGCTTTCCGTGGATCATATTGGTAAGTACCGGTTTTCACGGCTCCGTCCAAGGTCGACGGTGCGGGGCCGGTGGCCGGGACTGCGGATCCGATCAGCACGTCCCGAGCGAGTGACTCACCGTCGATGGCATACGTGAGAGCTTCTCGGACACGCGGATTGGACAGTGGGTGATCGGCGGGCTTGCGGAAGTTGAAGAACAGTTGGTTGATGCGTGTGCTCGGCACTGTGTCCACCTGGACACCAGGCAGGTCGGCGAGTTGTTCGGCGGAATCGGGACTGATCGAGTCGATGACGTCGACCTCGCCGCTCCGAAGTGCGACGACGCGGCCGGCCTCTTCGGGAATGAAGCGGACCTGAACACGACGAACGCCAGGGGCCGGGCCCCAGTAGTTGTCATTGGCGACAAGTGTGTAATCGCCGGTGCCCCGGTTCGATTCGCTGACGACGAACGGTCCAGACCCGATTCCGCTCTGCAGTTCGTTGGGTTCGTTGGCAGCGGCCGGGGTGATCAAGATGTTGGACATGAGCGAGTCCAGAACCGGCACCGGGGAATTCGTCCGAAGGATGAAGGTGCGATCGTCGATGGGGACGACCGTCGGCCACTCGGGGAACTGCGGTGCGACAAACGAACCGCTGACCTGCTGGTACATCTGCATTGCCGTCGTGACGTCGTCGATCAGCACAGGTGTGCCGTCGGAGTAACGGATGCCCTCGCGGAGTCGAACCGTCCACTCGGTCGGGCCGGTCGATTCGAACCTGTCAGCGAGAACGAGTTGCGGTGTCAGATTGTCGCCGATCCGGGTGAGACCTTGTCTGACGCCACGTTGAGCCGTGACTGCTGCGTCGAATTGATTGAGTTTGTTGTCGAGGCTGACGAGCGAACGGTTGAGCCCGAGCACCAGGGTGTCCTGTGTCGGCTTCCCGGTAGGGCCGGCGCACGCGGCAGTCGTGCCCAGAAGCGTTGCGCCACCGATCAGCCCGGTGAACTGCAGAAAGGATCGCCGGGAGAGCTGTGGTGTTCGCAAACGAGTATTGGTCATCGGTGACCTTTCGATCCTGACGGGGCAGCGTGGGGGCGACGCTCCGAGCGGACTGTTGGTGAACAATCGCGTCGGGCTCTCGCTTGTAACTCAGCTCACAATGGCACTGTTGCGCACTTCGCGCAAGTCCCGTAACTTCGATTGCGTACTTCGCGCATCGGTTGCGATGCTGTGCATACTCGATTCAGACCGAAAGGGGGTCGAGGAATTCGATGAAACCACTGGTAATCATCGCTGATGATCTTTCCGGAGCCGCGGAGTCGGCCGCAGGATTTCTGCTCCGCAGTTCGGGCATATCGCTTCGACTCGGCCCAGGTGCGCCCGACGGATCAGGAGTGACGGTTTTCGATCTGCACTCACGGCGATCCGACCCCGCTAGAGCCTCTCGTGACGTGAGATCAGTTCTGCAATCGTCTGACGGCTCCGAGATCGTCAAGAAGATCGATTCCCTGCTCAGGGGCAACATAGCGGCGGAGGTTGGAGAACTCTCCCGCGACGGATCCCCGGTCATCGTCGCCGCCGGACTGCCCAGGCAAGGGCGCACGGTGCAAGGCGGGGTGGTGTTGGTAGATGGGGTTGCGTTGCACGCCACCGACCTGTGGCGCGCGGAGTCGAAGCAGGCTCCTCGGTCGATTGCGGAGGCGCTCGGCTCGTCGGCAATTACTTCTGGCGTATCGCTGGACGACATTCGCTCCGGGCGGTTGAGCCAGGTTCTTGCGTCGATCTCAGAAGCCGGGTCGGTGGCGATCTGCGACGTCGAGACCGACAGTGATCTGGAACTGATTGTGGCTGCAGCACAGGAGGTTCGGGGTTCTCGATTGGTAGGAACCTCGGCGCTCGCGACGGCAGTGGCACGACGACGAACCGAGCAGTCACCCGTCGTGCGTCCATCTCTTCGTGATTCTCGATCTACTTTGGTGGTTGTGGGGACGGCGGATGCGTCTGCCGGGGACCAAGTGGAATTGCTTCGGGATTCAGGTGCGCACCATATCGAAGTGAACAGTGCTGAACTCCTGGCGCATTCGGTCGATCCGCTTCCGATTCTGAACGCACTGGATCGCGGAAACGTCGTGGTTTCGGTAAGTGGACCTGTCGTGCCTGCAGAATCCGTCCATCTCGTTTCGGCTCTCGCCGATCTGATCGCTGCCGTCGATGCAGGATTCTCCCACGGCGAGTACCCGATCGACTTGGTTCTTACCGGTGGCGAAACCGCGCGCAGCGTTCTCGACCGCCTGCGGATCGACACTTTGTCACCGATTTACGAAATTGAACACGGCGCCGTACTTTCCGTCGACCACACCGGACGGTACATCGTCACGCGGCCAGGCAGTTTCGGGAATGCACACAGTCTTTTCTCTATAACGAAGTTTCTCGCGCGCCCCATCCCGGTCGACGCTCCGGACAGTCCACCTTCAGACAACGAGGTCAATCCCATGTCAATCGAATCCACTCCACTGCCGCTGATTGCTGTCACGATGGGCGACGGCGCCGGCGTCGGACCGGAAGTGATCGTCCCCGCACTCCTCGACGCCGAAACGAGAAAGCGTTGCCGCCCTGTTGTTGTCGGCGACGCGAAGCGTTTGCGATTGGCTGCCACGGTGCTCGGAATCGACGTCGACGTGGTCGCGATCGAGGAGATCAAGGATGCTGAATTCATCGATGGACGGATCAACGTCATCGACCTGGACTTGCTACCCGAGGATCTCGCCTGGGGTGAACTGTCGGCAGTCGCGGGGGATGCGGCCTATCAATATATCCGCGTCGCAAGCGAACTCGCCGTACGCGGTGAAGTCCAGTCGATCTGCACGGCGCCGCTGAACAAGGAAGCGCTGCATGCGGCAGGACACATCTATCCCGGACACACGGAATTGCTTGCGCACCTGACCGGTACCGAGGAGGTGTCGATGATGTTGTCGACCCCCAAGCTCAAAGTGATTCACGTGACCACTCACATCGGACTGCTCGATGCAGTTGCCAGGATCGAGCCCGGCCTGGTCGAGAGGACCATTCGTCGAGGTCACGAAGCTTTGGTGCGCACGGGCAATCCATCTCCGAAAATCGGCGTGTGCGGGATCAACCCGCATGCGGGGGAGAACGGGCTTTTCGGGTACGGAGAGGAAGAGCAGAAGATCATTCCCGCCGTCGAACTCTTGAAGGCAGAAGGAATCGACGTCCACGGCCCACTGCCGGCGGACACGGCATTCTTCCTCGCTGGACGTGGGGACTACGACTTGATCGTTGCGATGTACCACGATCAGGGGCACGGCCCGGTCAAGGTTCTCGGGATCGAGGCCGGCGTCAACATCACCGTCGGGTTACCTGTCATCCGTACCTCCGTCGATCACGGAACCGCTTTCGACATTGCAGGTAAGGGCATCGCCGAGGCCGGTAGTATGGTCGAAGCGCTGCGGCAGGCGGCCGAATTGGCAACCAGCACATTCGTTTCCAAGTAAGCACCAGGGTTTGTAGGGGGAGGAGCGATGGCCATCCGGGAGTCGGAGGCGAGGCGGTCGGAGATTGCGAGGCTCGCTCGCACCAGCGGTCTGGCCAGTGTCGAGGATCTGTCTGTCCAATTCGGGGTGACTGCATCTACGATTCGTCGCGACCTGAGTCAGTTGACTGCCCAGGGAGTAATTGCTCGAACGTACGGCGGGGCGATTGCTCTCAACCCTCATCCGGAATCCTCCTTGCGTCAACGCGCAATGGAGGGATTCGACGCCAAACGGGGCATCGCCGAATGGGCTGCTGAGCAGGTCCGGCCCGGAGAAACCGTGCTCCTTGATGCAGGTACCACCGTCGGAGCGATGGGAGAGTTCTTACGTCACGTGACGAATTTGACGGTGATCGCTGCAGGGCTGACGGCGCTCGAGGCGTTAGCCGACGCTGATGGTGTTCGAGTCGAATGTCTCGGCGGGACGCTGAGGCAGCTCAGTCAAGGATTCGTCGGGCCACTGGCAGAAGCGTCGCTGCAGCGGGTGTCGTTTGACAAGGCATTCCTCGGTGCCGATGCGGTTACCGCTGACCTGGGTATTTGTGAAGCTGAGCTCGATCAGACCCGGCTCAAGGAAATGATGATCGAACGTGCCGGCGAGGTCTACATACTCGCCCACTCCGCCAAGCTCGGTGAACGTCCTTTCCATGCGTGGGCGCCGATACCGCCGGGGGCCGTGCTGGTTACCGATGCTGCAGTAGACGCAAAGCAAGTCGCGTTGTTCGAGGATGCAGGTATCCGAGTCCAAGTGGTGTGAGTTCCCGCTGCGTGCCGATCCGGCCACGGTGTCCGGCGTCACATGATGTCCGAATTGGTGAAAATCGACTGAAACGGGCAATCTTGCTGGGGAAATGGATACCTCCGAGTCTCTGACCTGTGGATTTGGCAAAGACTTCGGCGGACGCGTAACTTATTCCAAGTCAGAGCGACACGGACACCGACTCCCGCCTTCACGGCGAGTGACACGAGGTTGTACGAAGTGCCTGACCAAATTTCGAAGTAGTTTCCATCGTGTATGGTTGTGCTTCACCTCCAGTTCTTCAGTTCTTCCCCGAATGT
>NZ_JBFUJN010000064.1:0-21519 GCF_056401335.1 Rhodococcus sp. P4_F3_2 | reverse complement strand
CCCGCGCTGGACGAAATCCTGCCCGTATCCGGTCGAGAGTGCGGGATCGGGCAGCAGTACGGCATAGCCCTTGGCGACGAGCAGCCACGGGTTCCACCGCCAGGACCAGGTGTTCCACGAACCGAGTGGGCCGCCGTGGACCCAGAGGAGCAACGGCACCGGCGCGTGCGGTGCGGCGCCGGTCGGCAGTGCCAACCAACTCCGGATTGTCGAACCGTCCTCGGCGCGAGCGGTGATCTCGGTCAGTGTTCCCGGCAGCTCCGGCAATGCGTCGGGTCCACGAAGTGCGGTGATCTCACCGGATCCCAGATCCACCCGCACCACGTGCGGGGGCGCTTCGTACGAGGCTCGCAACGCGTAGATCGACTCGCCGTCCGGCGCCACTCGAACATCGGTGTACGCCGCGTCGTCGGCTGTCAGGCGCACCGGCTGACCCCACAGGTCGATGGTGAAGATCGGCCCTCGGCCGCCGTCGTCAGCGGTGACCACCAGCCCGGATCCGTCGGGTAGCCAGGCAAGTGAGGTAGGCCAGCGATCCCAGCCGTCGGCCACGCCGGTCACGGCACCGGATCCGAAGTCGTAGAGCTGCAGAGTCATTCGCGGTGCGGACTCCGGCGTGGTGAGAGTCTCCCGGATGAACGCGAGCTTGGTTCCGTCCGGCGAGAGCACCGGGTTGTAGACGTCCGCGTCAGCCTCGTCGACAAGGGTGGTTCGGTCGCCGGTCACCGTGTCGATCCGAACCAACGTCGATCGGCGGGCGGCACTCGCATCGCCGACAGTCCACGTGGTCACGACGAAGAGACCGTCGTCGGAAATCGTGGTCGACGTCTCCCGCAGCGCCGCGCCTGCAGTCGGTGTGATGTCCCGCAACTCGACGGATTCCTTCGAATCCGTTTCGGCGACAACCAGATGCGGATGATCGGGGCCCAGGTCGTGGTCCCAGTGCCGCACCGGATATCCGGTGTGCAGCATCGCCGTGACCTTCTTGTCCTTGCGCGCCGATCGCACCTGATCGTCCTGGTCGAGGCTGATCGCCGAAGCCATGACCGAAGTCTGGGCCACGAACGTCGGCGCCGCCTTGGCCGCTGATACCGACGAGACACCACCGGGACGTGAGATCAACAGCTGAGCTTCTCCGCCCGCCGCGGGCAAGCGCCAGAGTGCGGGTTGCGGATCGCTCTCGCCCGGCACGGCTCGCGTGGAGGTGAAGAGCACGTCGCCGTCGAACGCGAAGGCAGCACCCGACTCGCTGGTCGAGCCCCAGGTCAACCGACGCGCCGGACGCCGACCTTCCGGGTCGATCTCCCACAACGAGGACACGTATTCGGCGCTCTTGTCGTCGAGAACGGCGCGCGCGCAGATCAGCAGCGAGCCGTCGGGTGACAACAACAGGCCGGACAACCTGGCCAAGGCGATGTAGTCGTCGAGTTCGTCGAACGGTGTGCCTGCGTGGAGCTCGGGAATCTGGGTCACCACTAGTTGGTATCACGCGCCCCGCGGTTGACGCATCATTGCGTAGATCGTCGGCCCGCCGCCTGGCATGACGATGTCACGGGTCACTTCGAAACCGAAGCGGTTGTAGTACGGGATGTTCGATTCCTTGCTGCTCTCGAGGTAAGCGTCGACGTGTTCACGATCGCAACGCTCCAACCGGGAGTTCAGTAGTGCTTTGCCGTATCCCCCACCGCGCGCCGCGCTGCCGGTCCCGACCGTCGCGAGATACCAGTGCGGCGAATTCGGATGTGCTCCTTCGAGAACGGAGCTGACCTCGGCCGCGTGTCGTAGCCCCCTGCCGAAGACACGCACCATTGCGGGCAGGCTCACGAGCCCGGAAATCCACGACTGCTTCCACCGCCCCGGCGGATCCCACAGAGTTGCCCCGCCGATCACGCCGTTGTCATCGGTGGCCACCTCGACACCGCCACCGGCGAAGTGGTGGTAACGAGCTTCTGCGGCAAACAGTTTCGTCAGGCGCTCAGCCCTGGAGTCCTCGTCCGGCAACATCCAGGCCATCAAAGGATCATCTTCGAACGCCTCGGCCAACACCGCCGACAGCGCCGGAATATCGGATCGGACAGCCGGCCGCACGTGTACACCCATGAGGCGAGAGTACCGCCGACTGTCCGAATCCCTGGACTTTGAACAGCGCTGTCCTTGAACCGATCAGACGAGCAAGCCCGCAATCCGCGGCGGAATCTGTTCGAGCGCATACGGCAAGCTCAGTACGGTGCTCCACGTCATGGCTTCGGCAGCAGCGTCTTCCAGAATGATCGCGCGGCCGTCCTTCACGACGTCGAGTTCCTGGTAGATCGGGGTCTTGTCCAATTCCGCCCGAAGCTTGTCGCCGTAGCCACCACCGGCGTACCAGACGAGTACGTCGACGTCCGCAAGCGAGAGTTGCTCGGTGCTGATCTCGGCGAAGTTACCCGTGATCTGATCGGTGACAGGCGGATTCACGAATCCGAGTTCAGTGAAGAACCTCACCTTGGGGTCTTCCGGTCCGTAGACCCCGAATTGCCCCGGCCCCTTCAACGCGCCGACCAGAACGGTCTTGCCGGCAAACGCCGGATTGGCCGTCTTCACGTCGGCGAACTTCTTGTCGACGCCGGCGATCAGCTCGGTGGCCTTTCCTTGCTGCCCCAGCGCTTCGCCGATGATGGTCGTCTGGTTCTGCCAGGGGATTCCGTAATCCGCGAACTCCTTCGGCTGCGCCACCGTCGGCGCAATGGCACTGAGTTTGTCGTACTGCGCCTGAGTGAGCCCGGAGTAGGTGCCGACAATCAGGTCGGGTGTCGTGGCAGCGACCTTCTCCATCTGAATGGTGGTGCCCGCGGTTCCGATGATCTCGGGAGTCGCCCCGTTCAGCAGCGGCTGCGCCCATGGCCACACACCGTAGGGGTAATCGCCGTACCAGTCGAAGGTTCCGACCAAAGTCCCACCGAGGGCGAGGATCGCATCTTGATCGTTGTATCCGACACTGACGATCCGCTGCGGATCCTCGGGCAGCTCGGTAGCCCCAAATTTGTGGGTGATCGATCCCGCAGAGTCACCGCTGGGGGGCGTGTCCTCGTCGTTCGAACTGGAGCAGGCTGCGGCGAATGCCAGCAACGCTCCCGACGTGCCGATCAGAAATCCGCGCCGGGTCAGCCGACCTGCGTCCGTTCGATCCATGCTCTTACCCCTTAAGTCCGCTCGTTCGGTAGGTAAGGCTAGCCGATGAATGTCGCATTCCGGTGAGTTCGACCGTCCCATTCGATGGCAGTACCGCGCCGTTCGGGCCAGTATGGAGACATGACGCGCCAGGGCCCCTCGAAAGACATCGACGAATCGGATCTCGAAGTCACGCACCCCAAGGACTACGCCGCCGGAGTGCCGGCCGTTCTGGTGTCGCTGCAACGAGGAATCGAGCAGATGGGAGCCTTGCGGACCGCCCGAACGCTCACCAGGCTCAACCAGCGTCACGGCTTCGACTGCCCGGGGTGTGCGTGGCCGGAGACTCCCGGACATCGCAAGCCCGCCGAGTTCTGCGAGAACGGAGCGAAGGCCGTTGCCGAGGAAGCAACGCTTCGCACGGTCACGCCTGAATTCTTCGCGGAGCACTCGATCGCCGACCTCGAAGGCAAGACCGATTACTGGCTCGGCCAACAGGGCCGACTGACGCACCCGATGGTCCTGACCCCGGGAGCAACCCATTACCAGCCGATCGACTGGGACGGCGCGTACGCACTGATCGCAGAACATCTGAACGGCCTCGCGTCGCCGGACGAAGCAGTGTTCTACACCTCCGGTCGCACGTCCAACGAAGCAGCGTTTCTCTACCAGTTGATGATTCGTAGCTACGGCACCAACAACATGCCCGACTGTTCCAACATGTGTCACGAGTCGTCCGGAAGCGCACTGACCGAATCCATCGGCATCGGCAAAGGCTCGGTGACGGTTCCCGACCTCGAGAACGCCGATCTCATCCTCATCGCCGGACAGAATCCCGGCACCAACCACCCTCGAATGCTCTCGACACTCGAGAAGGCAAAGGGCAACGGCGCCAAGATCATTGCCATCAATCCCCTCCCCGAGGCGGGATTGCGACGGTTCAAGGATCCGCAGAAAGTCTCCGGCGTGATCGGGCACGGAGTCGACATCGCGGACGAGTTCCTGCAGATCCGGCTGGGCGGCGACATGGCGCTGTTCCAAGGTCTGGGGAAGCTGCTGCTCGAGCAGGAAGATCGCGCTCCCGGCACCGTGGTCGATCGCGCATTCGTCGACCGCTACTGCGCCGGTTGGGACGAATACGAGAAGCACATCCGCGCGGTCGATCTCGACACGGTACTCGAGGCGACGGGCCTGTCGATGGCGCAGCTCGAGGAAACGGCTGCCGCGCTTGCCCGATCCGAGCGAACCGTCACCTGCTGGGCCATGGGCATCACTCAGCACACACACGGAGTCGCCACCATCGAAGAAGCGGTCAACCTGCTGCTCATGCGTGGAATGATGGGCAAACCCGGTGCCGGGGTCTGTCCGGTGCGAGGACACTCCAATGTCCAGGGTGACCGCACGATGGGCATCTGGGAGAAGATGCCGGAAGAGTTCCTGGCCGCGCTCGACACCGAGTTCTCGATCTCGAGCCCCCGCAAGCACGGGTGGGACACCGTCGACGCGATCCGCGCGATGAATGCCGGCAAGGCAAGCTTCTTCATGGCGATGGGCGGCAACTTCATCCAGGCCAGCCCGGACACCGCAGCCACCGAAACCGCGCTGCGCCAATGCGAACTCACCGTTCAGGTTTCCACCAAACTGAACCGAAGCCACGTCGTTCACGGGCAGACCGCAATCATCCTCCCCACCCTCGGACGCACCGACCTCGACGTCCAGGCCGGCGGAAAGCAGCTTGTCTCCGTGGAAGATTCGATGTCCATGGTGCACCTGTCGCGCGGACGCCTCACGCCGGTCAGCCCCTACCTGCGTAGCGAAGTCGCCATCATCTGCCAACTCGCCCGCGAACTACTCGGCAGCGATCACTCCGTCCGCTGGTCGGCCTTCGAGGGCAACTACGACCTGATTCGCGACTCCATCTCACGAGTGGTGCCCGGATGCGAAAACTACAACACCCGGGTTCGCCAGCCGGATGGATTCCAGCTCCCACACCCACCACGTGACTCGCGTGAGTTCCGCACGCACACCGGCAAAGCCAACTTCGGCGTGAACGAACTGCACTGGATACCCACTCCGAGCGGGCGCCTGATTCTGCAGACCATGCGCAGCCACGACCAGTACAACACCACGATCTACGGCCTCGACGACAGATACCGCGGTATCAAGGGCGGACGCAAGGTCATCCTCGTCAATGCCGAAGACATCACTGCACTCGGCTTCCGCGACGGCGATCTCGTCGACATCGTGTCCGAGTGGACAACACCAGACGGAACACTCGAAGAGCGTCGGGTCACGGAATTCCGCATCGTCTCCTACGACACCCCCCGCGGCAATGCGGCGGCGTACTACCCCGAGACAAATCCGCTCGTACCCCTCGAACACGTTGCAGCCAAGTCGAACACGCCGGTCTCGAAGGCCGTCACTGTTCGACTCGAAGCATCAGGCGCCTGAGATGGGACGGGTCACCGCACGAACACCGGTCGTTCGAATCTCGGGTGATCGGGTCGTCACGCGCCCCGACACGCTGGCCGTCGAAGAACCACTCGAAATGAGGGTTGGCGGTCAGGTGCTGGCCGTGACGATGCGAACACCAGGCAACGACGTCGACCTCGTCCACGGATTCCTTCTCAGCGAAGGCGTCATCGGTACCCGCGACGACGTGAGCGTCGTCCGGTACTGCGACGGCGTCGACGAAACCGGCGCGAACACATACAACGTCCTCGACATTGCGCTCGCTCCCGGAGTGCCGTTGCCCGATCACACCACCGATCGCAACACCGTCGTCAGTTCCGCGTGCGGCGTGTGCGGCAAGACGTCACTCGATGCCGTCCGAACCACCACGCGGCATCCCCTGGTCGGTGACACGACTTCCGTCACCTCCACCGTCCTGTCGGCCATGCCGGTCACGCTCCGGGAGAGCCAACGGATCTTCGAGCGCACCGGAGGCCTGCACGCAGCCGGATTGTTCACCGCCACCGGCGAACTCCTGGCGCTGCGCGAGGACGTCGGCCGGCACAACGCAGTCGACAAGGTGATCGGTTGGGCAATCACCGACGGCCGAGTGCCGCTCTACGACACGATCCTGATCGTCAGTGGGCGGGCGTCGTTCGAACTCGTCCAGAAGGCCGTCATGGCGGGCATTCCGATTCTGGGCGCAGTCTCCGCGCCGTCGTCATTGGCCGTGGAGTTGGCACAGGAATCGGGGTTGACCCTCGCCGGTTTCATCCGCGGCGATTCGATGAATATCTACTCGCACCCGCACCGAGTCGAGGTCACGTCTGATTCGCGCGCAACTGAGCCGACAGTCGCACAGCGGAGTTGACCTCCCCGTAGCCCTCGTATCCACCCACTCGCTGCACGACCTCGAAGAACAGGTCTCCCCCGACCGTCGGGGTGAACAGGTGGAAGAACTCACCGCGGGCGTCAGCGTCGTAAAGGATTCCGGCGCTGCGCATCCGGTCGAGCAGTTCTGAATTCAGGCCGAAACGTGCGTCCAGATCGTCGTAGTAGTTCGGGGAAATGGGTAGCGGAGCAAAGCCCCAGTCCTGCATGGACGCAGCGGCACCGAAGATGTTCTCACACGCGAAAGCGACGTGGCTGACGCCGCCGCGACGGACCGTCGGCAGCCCGCTTCGACTGCCCTCCACCATGTTCAGTGAGATCCGCAGGGTATGTCCGTCACCGTCCTGAACGAGCGTGAGTGCCTGGCTCCGCATGAGTCCGACCGAATCGGTGACGTCCTGCCCCTCGTGCGGTTGCATCTCGAACACGGACCGCAGGAGCAGCATGATGCCGTCCCAACTCTCGGCCGGAACTGCCAGTGCCACGTGGTCGATCCCGGTGAACACTGCGCCCTGTTCACGATTGCGCTCGGCGGGCAGCGGGTAGATCTCGAATGCCGATTCCCACGCTGCAGCGCTGCCGGGGCCACGAAGGTCGATCGATGTCGCATCGGTGACCTTCAAGCGTACGACGTCCGGTACCTCGGAGTTCTCGTCGCTCGAACCGGGCAACTGCACGCGCGTCGCCGGTACTTCGAGAGCCAGAGCGCGCTCTCCCCACACTTCGGGTTCGGTTGCCCTGATGCCGATCTGAGTGAGAACCGGCAGATCCGCGGGCAGCCCGGGCGCCGTCCACACCGTGCCCGCTGTCGCGTCGACGGCAACGGTGAGCGGTCCGTGCCGCCACAACTGCAAGTCGTGATCGTGGTGCCGTCCGACCAGATGAAAACCGACGCGAGAGAGCATCGAGTGCACCTGGTCCTGTTTAGCCGGACCTGCAGCGATTCGCAGAGACACGATCCCTTCGAGCGGGGTGCGCTCCGGGGCGGTGAACAGCGTGGGTCCACCGGCGGCAGGGTTCGCGGCGGCGACCTGTTCTTCCAGATGGAGGAGCGACCGATGAGCGTCGATTGCCGTCCGCTGGGTGTCCGCGCGGCGGAATACGTCGTTGAAGATCTCGAGCGACCACGGTCCGTCGTAACCGGTGGCGTAGACATGCTGAGCGAACGCACTGAGATCGAAGCTGCCCTGCCCCGGGAAGTTTCGGTGATGCCGGCTCCACTGGAGGATGTCCATCGCCAAGAACGGAGCGTCCGCCAACTGGAGGAAGAAGATCTTCTCGCCGGGAATCTCGCGAATTCCGGCGGGATCGTCACCGCGCGAGAGGATGTGAAAGCTGTCCAGACAGGTACCGAGCGAAGGATGGTCGACGCCCTCGACGATCTGCCACGCATGGCCGTACGTATTGACGTGGGCACCCCACGCGAGCGCCTCGTAGGCAACCTTCTTGCCGTGCTCGGACGCCAGTTCGGCGAGAGCTCCGAACTGCTCTGTCAACTGACCGTCATCGTGACTTGCGGTCGGCAGGGGCGAGGAGCACACCAGGAGCGTCTCGCACCCCAGTTGATCCATCAGCTCGAATTTGCGTTGCACTCGAACAAGATTCCGAGCAAATTGGGCCTCGTCCACCGTGTCGAAGTCACGGAACGGCTGATACAGATCGAGGGTCAAGCCCAGATCCGCAGCCCGCGTTCGTAATTCCTTCGGGGACCACGGCGAAGCGACAAAATCCGGCTCGAACACCTCGAAGCCGTCGAAGCCGGCAGCAGCGATGGCGTCGAGCTTCTCCTCGAGAGTCCCACTGAGCGATACCGTCGCGATCGACGTCCGGACCGGGGCACTCACAGCGCTGCCGCAGTCTGTTCGCCGTGCACGAGTTCCGTCATGTGCGCGAGCATCCGCTTACTGTCGGGCTCGATGCCCGTGAAGATCCGGAACGCGTCGACGGCCTGAAAGACAGTCATTCCGCCTCCGCTGAGCGTCGGGGCTCCGATCAACCTCGCTTGACGCAACAGCTCGGTCTCGAGCGGGCGGTAGACGATTTCCGCTACCCACAGATCTGGACGGAGCAGATCCGGCGAGAATGCCATTCCGGGATGAGCCGCCATTCCCATCGGCGTCGCGTGGATCAATCCGTTTGCACTGCCGAGCACTTCGCCGAGGTCGCTCGTGTGTCGCGCCTCGACAACCTGCGCCGGAAACTGCTGCGCGAAGGTTTGTGCAAGTTCCTCCGCGCGAGGCAGGCTCGAATCGACCAACGTCAGTGTCCCGACACCGCGGGTGAGCGCTGCATAGGCAACCGCCGCACCGGCTCCGCCGGCACCGAGCTGCACGACGCGATCGAGCTGCGCTCTGGGAAGTCCGTCGTCGAAATTTCGGCCGAAGCCCGACCAATCAGTGTTGTGTCCGATCGCCTTGCCGGAGTCGAAGAGGACCGTGTTCACCGCACCGAGCCGGCTCGCATCCGGCGAGAGCTCGTCGAGGTGCTCGATCACCAACTGCTTGCACGGGTGAGTGATGTTGAGGCCGCGGAAGCCGAAACGTCTTGCATAGGTGAGAAGTTCACCGATGTCCGACGGCGCCATTCCCATCACGTCGAGATCGAGGATGCGGTAGACGTAAGGCAGGCCCTGTCTGCGCCCTTCTTCCTCGTGCATGATCGGAGTCAAGGAGGCTCCGATTCCGGTGCCGATCAGACCGCAGAGGATCGAATCACTCATCAGTTCTTCCCTTCTCGGATGCAGACGAATTCGACTGCGGCGCTGTATCCGTCGATTCCCAATCCACAGATGACGGCGTCGGCGATGCCGGAGACATACGAGTGGTGACGGAATTCTTCGCGACTGTGGATGTTGCTGATGTGCACCTCCACGACGGGGGCATCGAGTGTGACCAGAGCGTCGCGCAACGCAACGGAGGTGTGCGAGTACCCACCGGGATTGATGACGATGCCCGCGACATTTCCCCTGGCCTCGTGGACCCAATCGATCAGTTGGCCCTCGTGGTTCGACTGCTTTGCCTCGACCACCACTCCGAACTTCTCGGCCGCCGCTTCACAGCGGGAAACGACGTCGTCCAGGGTGTCTCTCCCGTAGAACTCCGGTTGGCGCTGGCCCAACAAATTCAAGTTGGGTCCGTTGAGGACCAGAACCGGTAGAGATGGAGTCATCAGGGGCACCTCGGGGTTGACGCTCGAAACTAATGTACGAACTAGTGAGTTAGTTCACTGGACGTTACTCCCCCGACGTGAACTCGACAAGCAAAGTCGACAAACTGCTGGCAGATAGAGTGAGCACATGGTTTCCGAGCAGTCAGTGAACTCTGTGGTGTCGAAGCCGGAGAAACGACGCCGAAACAGCGATCTGACCAGGGTGAACATCATCGCCGTCGCGACCGAGGAGTTTGCCGACAAAGGCTTCGCCGGCGCCCGGGTCGACGAGATCGCAACCAAGACGCATACCACCAAGCGCATGATCTACTACTACTTCACCGACAAGGAAGGGCTGTACAAGTCGGTACTCGAGCATGCGTACAGCGTCATTCGCGCGCAGGAACGTGAACTCGACCTCGAGGGATTGAACCCCACGGCAGCAGTCCGCGCTTTGGCCGAACTCACCTTCGACCACCACGAACAGCACCCGAATTTCATTCGACTCGTGGCCAACGAGAACATGCTCCGCGGCGAGCACATCGAGAAATCCGAGTTACTCAGCGGCCTCGGCGCCCCTGCCGCCGACCTGGTCTCGCAGATCCTCCACGACGGGCAGCAGTCTGGGGCATTCCGCTCCGACGTCGATGCGCTCGATATTCACATGTTGATCAGCAGTTACTGCGTCTTTCGTATCGCCAATCGGTACACCTTCAAAGCGCTCTTCGACCGCGATCTGACCGACTCGACGCATCGTGAGCATCTCCGAACAATGCTCGGCGACATGGTTGTTGCGTTCCTGACCTCGAAGGCGCCGTCCTGACCTACCCCGAAGTCCGAAAAATCCCCCTACGGTGGTGAGTGGAACTCACAGCTGCCACCGGGAGGAATGACGTGACCGAGAATTACGTAGACGGGCTTTCACTCGAGGAGAAGGCGTCGTTGACGTCCGGCTCGGATTTCTGGCACAGCCAGTCCGTTGCCGGAATCGAATCGATACTCCTGACCGACGGTCCGCACGGAGTCCGGAAACAACCCGAGGGCGGCGACGCACTCGGACTCGGCCACAGCATTCCAGCGACGTGTTTCCCACCGGCGGTCGGGTTGGGCTCGTCGTGGAACCTCGACCTCATCCGCCAGGTCGGTGAGGCTCTGGGCGACGAAGCCAAAGCCGAACAGGTCTCGGTCCTCCTCGGCCCAGGCATCAACATCAAACGATCACCCTTGTGTGGCAGGAATTTCGAATACGTCTCCGAGGACCCGTTCCTCTCCGGCCGCGTCGCGGCAGCGCTGATCACCGGCATCCAGTCTCGCGGCGTCGGAACCTCGCTCAAGCACTTCGCTGCCAACAACCAAGAACACGACCGGATGAGAGTCAGTGCCGATGTCGACGAACGGACGCTGCGCGAGATCTATCTGGCCGGCTTCGAATACGCCGTAAAGACCGCGGCCCCGACGACGGTCATGTGCTCGTACAACAAGATCAACGGTGTGTACTCGAGCCAGAACCATTGGCTACTCACCGAGGTACTCCGCGAACAGTGGGGCTTCGACGGCCTCGTCGTTTCGGACTGGGGAGCGGTCAACGACCGCGTGGCGGCACTCGCCGCGGGCCTCGACCTGGAAATGCCGCCGACCGGAACCGATACCCAGATCGTCGACGCCGTGCGCGGCGGCGACCTGGACGAATCCGTGCTCACCACTGCAGCCGAACGACTGTCGACGCTCGTGAAACGCACCGCCGCCGCGCGCACCGAAGGCCACACGTACGACGTCGAGCGTCACCACGAACTGGCACGGACCGCTGCAGCGGAGTCCGCTGTCTTGCTGGCCAACGACGGAGAACTACTGCCGCTGACCCCCGGCGGGCAAACTGTCGCGGTGATCGGCGAATTCGCGTGCAGCCCGCGGTACCAGGGGGCCGGCAGTTCACAGGTGGTTCCAACCAAGCTCGACAATGCCTTGGACGCGATCCTCGACCTCGAAGGCGCCGACCGCGTCACCTTCGCACCGGGCTTCACCTTCGACGGCACTCCGGACGACCACATGGTCACCGAGGCAGTCGACGCCGCACGCCGCGCTGACGTCGCGGTGCTGTTCCTCGGACTACCGTCCGCCACAGAATCCGAAGGATTCGACCGAACCGACATCGAACTGCCGGCTGACCAGATCGCCCTGCTGGAAGCGGTCCACGGCGCGAACCCGAACACGGTCGTCGTGCTCGCCAACGGCGGTGTGGTTTCGATCGAGCCTTGGAAGGATCATGCCGCCGCAATCCTCGAGGGCTGGCTACTCGGCCAGGCGGGCGGCTCGGCGATTGCCGATCTTCTCTTCGGCATCACGAATCCGTCCGGCCGCCTCACGGAGACCATTCCGCTTCGCCTCCAAGACAATCCGTCGTATCTGCATTTCCCGGGATCACAGCAGCACGTCCGCTACGGCGAAGGCCTGTACGTGGGATACCGCTACTACGACTCCGCGCTGCGCGAAGTGGCGTACCCGTTCGGGTTCGGGCTGAGCTACACCACCTTCGACATCACCGATACCTCCGTCGAGGCCGGTGAGAACTCCGCCGAAGTGACCGTCACCGTGCGCAACAGCGGCGACCGATCGGGCAGCACCGTCGTTCAGGTCTACGTCCACGACGCCTCGGCAAGCATCGATCGACCCGCGCAGGAATTGAAGGGCTTCGCCAAGGTCCACCTCGACCCCGACGAATCCGCGACTGTGACCATCACGCTCGACACCAGGGCATTCGCCTATTGGTCCGTCGCGGCGCAGGACTGGGCGATCGAACCTGGCGACTACGAGATCCGCGTCGGCTTCTCGTCTCGGGACATCGCAACCACCGACACGATCACCCTGGCCGGGAACGTCGGCGTCGGCACGCTCGACGCCATGTCGACCATCGGCGAATGGCTCGCCCATCCCGTCGGCAGCGCAGTTCTCGGCGCCGCCATGGCTGCCGCAGCGGGCGACGGCGCACAGGCGGTCAGCCCCGAGATGATGGCACTCGCAGGCTCGATGCCGCTCGGGAAACTCGCCACCTTCGGCCTCGGCATCACCGAGGAACAGGTGGCGCAGTTGGTGGCGGCTGCCGCGCAGCCAGGCTCCTGACCGCCTGAACTGCGGTTTCGACGTGCGAAGAGTCCGCCGGTAGATTTTTATGAACTATTTGGTTAATAATCTTGTGTAGTCGCTGTGGCGTCGGTTACATTCCTTGTATCGCTCTCCGCACAGACGTTCTCGATACGAACACCATCGACGAACACCATCGGCGGATGTAGAGCCTCCACGACGCTTCCACCCAGGAGATGAGCATGTCAGCTAGCACGGTTACACCGTCCGGCCCCGAGGCGGGATCCTTGGCCAGGCCGGACACGACCAAGGTCAAGCGCGCCGCAACGTCGTCGTTTCTCGGCAGCATGCTCGAGTACTACGACTTCTACATCTACGCATCCGCCGCTGCACTCATCTTCCCCACCGTGTTCTTCCCGGACAGCGGACATGCGGCACTGCTTTCGCTGGCCACCTTCGGTGTCGCGTACGTCGCGCGTCCCCTCGGCGCTGTAGTCCTCGGCCATTTCGGTGACCGCGTCGGCCGCAAGAAGATCATGCTGCTCACGCTCATCATGATGGGCGCAGCAACATTCCTCATCGGATGTATTCCCAGCGCGGATTCGATCGGAGTTCTTGCACCGATACTGCTGGTCCTGATGAGAATCGCTCAGGGCATCTCCGCCGCTGGTGAACAGAGTGGCGCCAGCTCACTGACTCTCGAACATGCTCCCGAAGGTCGACGGGCATTCTTCTGCAGCTGGACCCTCAACGGCACCCAGGCCGGCTTCATCCTCGCCAGCCTCGTCTTCCTGCCCATCGCCGCACTCCCCGACGACATCCTCTACACGTGGGGCTGGCGAATCCCGTTCTGGGGCAGCCTGATCGTTCTCGTGGCTGCATACATCATGCGTCTCAAGCTCGAAGAGCCGGAAGAGTTCACCGAGCAGCAGGAGTCGAAGGCCGTCGCCAAATTGCCTGTTGCCGATCTCCTTCGCACCCACAGCGCAAATCTGATTCGCGTGATCTGCTGCGCTTTCATCGCCGTCGTCTCGACCATCTTCTCCGTCTTCGGACTCGCCTTCGCGACCACCGAGGAAGTGGGGATCCCGAAGTCGACCATGCTCTGGGTGGCTATCGCAGCCAACGCCGTGGCCTTGCTCAGCCAGCCCGCCTGGGCGATTCTCTCCGACCGGATCGGTCGCAGGCCGCTGTTCATCGGTGGCGCCCTCGGTAGCGCGGTGTTCATCTACGTGTACTTCGGCGCAATCGCCAGCGGCAACGTCCCGCTGATCTTCCTGGCCGCAATCGGATTGATGTCCGTCTTCTACGCTGCCCCCAATGCCATCTGGCCGTCGTTCTACTCCGAAATGTTCAACACCAAGGTCCGCTACTCCGGCATCGCGATCGGCACCCAGGTCGGCTTCGCCCTCGCAGGCTTTGCGCCCGCCAGTATCTCTCGCGAGAGATACCGGGCCACAGTCGTTTTGAAGTTTCTACGCCGTCTTGTCGCGACGCTCGCCACGCTCCGGCTTACGCGGAACGATGGTCGGAAGTACGTTGTCGTTGACGGTCTCCGCGGTGACGACCACCTTTTCGACGTCGTCACGGCTGGGGATGTCGTACATCACCGGAAGAAGAACCTCTTCCATGATGGCGCGCAGGCCACGAGCGCCGGTTCCACGCAAGATCGCCTGATCGGCGATAGCGTCGAGCGCTTCTTCGGTGAACTCGAGTTCGACGCCGTCCATGTCGAAGAGACGACGGTACTGCTTGACGAGAGCGTTCTTGGGCTCCGACAAGATCTGAACGAGCGATTCCTTGTCGAGGTTGGTCACCGACGCGATCATCGGCAAACGGCCGATGAACTCGGGAATCAGACCGAACTTGATCAAATCCTCGGGCATGACCTCGGCGAAACGATCGACCGTATCCAGTTCGGCCTTCGACCGAACCTCGGCGCCGAAACCGATACCGCGCTTGCCGACACGATCGGAGACGATCCGCTCCAGACCAGCGAAAGCGCCCGCGACGATGAACAGCACGTTCGTGGTGTCGATCTGAATGAATTCCTGGTGCGGATGCTTGCGACCACCCTGCGGCGGGACGCTCGCCTGCGTACCTTCGAGGATCTTCAGCAACGCCTGCTGAACACCTTCGCCGGAGACGTCACGCGTGATCGACGGGTTCTCGCTCTTGCGAGCGATCTTGTCGACCTCGTCGATGTAGATGATTCCGGTCTCGGCGCGCTTGACGTCATAGTCGGCAGCCTGAATCAGCTTGAGCAGAATGTTCTCGACGTCCTCACCGACGTAGCCGGCCTCGGTCAACGCCGTCGCATCGGCGATGGCGAACGGGACGTTGAGCATCTTCGCGAGAGTCTGAGCGAGGTACGTCTTGCCACAGCCGGTGGGGCCGAGCATCAAGATGTTGGATTTTGCGAGCTCAACCGTCTCACCCCGCGCATCACGGCCCTTGTCTCCGGCCTGAATGCGCTTGTAGTGGTTGTAGACGGCCACGGCCAGCGTCCGCTTGGCGGAATCCTGACCGATGACGTAGTTCTCGAGGAATTCTCGGATCTCCGCAGGCTTGGGAAGCTCGTCGAGCTTGACCTCGCTCGATTCGGCCAATTCCTCTTCGATGATCTCGTTGCAGAGGTCGATGCACTCGTCGCAGATGTACACCCCGGGTCCTGCAATGAGCTTTTTGACCTGCTTCTGACTCTTGCCGCAGAAAGAGCACTTGAGCAGATCCCCGCCGTCGCCGATGCGTGCCATCTCGTGAGGTCCCTACTTTCCATCATGTACGTGCACTCGCCGCCACTCGATCGGTCGAGACGCTCCGCAGTACTCGGTATCAGATCAGAAGTTGTCAGATCAGAAGTTGTCGGATCAGACAAACTGATCAACAAACTGATCGAACAAATCTGGTCGAACAATCGCAGAACGCCGGTCGAGAACCAGCCCGTGAAGTGACGGTACCCGCAGATCCCGAACGGGGTCGACCTGTTCTCGGCGTTTCGCCTGCGGATAAAAAAGAAAAGAGTCGAGATTTCAGCCTGGCGAGCGCTCCACCAGGCACTTCTCGACGTGTCCGCCTCGTGTCGGGAATCGGAATACAGATCCTCGACACGAGGCGGAAATCGACTACTTCTGTGCGCTGAGCTTCCGGTAAGCCAGCACGTCGTCGATGATGCCGTACTCCTTGGCCTGCTCGGCCGTGAGGATCTTGTCGCGATCGGTGTCGACGCGGATGGTCTCCGGATCCTTGCCCGTGTGCAGCGACAGCGTGCTCTCCATGAGTCGACGCATACGCTCGATTTCCGCAGCCTGGATCTCCAGATCGGAAACCTGACCCTGGATGCCGCCCGTGGCCGGCTGGTGAATCAGAATGCGCGAGTTGGGGAGCGCGAAGCGCTTGCCCGGCGTACCACCGGCGAGAAGGACAGCAGCTGCCGAAGCAGCCTGACCGAGGCAGACGGTGGAGATGTCGGCACGGACGTACTGCATCGTGTCGTAGATCGCCATCAGCGCGGTGAACGAACCACCGGGCGAGTTGATGTACATGGTGATGTCGCGGTCCGGATCCTGCGATTCGAGAACCAGCAACTGTGCCATGAGGTCGTTGGCGGAGACGTCGTCGACCTGCGAGCCGAGGAAGATGATGCGCTCCTCGAACAGCTTGTTGTACGGGTCGGACGTCTTGACGCCGTAGCTGGTCTGCTCCGTGAACTGGGGCAGGATGTAACGCGATTGGGGGCCCGACGGCGCCTGGCCGCCCAGCGAGTTAGCTCCGAAAAGATTGGTCATCAGTTCTCCAAAGTATGAATTGGGCAGCGAAAGGATGGACGAACCGGCTCAGTTGCCGGTGCCGCCGGCCTGATTCGCACGGGAGACGACGTGGTCGACGAAGCCGTACTCGAGTGCTTCCTTCGCCGTGAACCAACGGTCACGGTCGGAGTCCGCGGTGATCTGCTCGACCGTCTGGCCGGTGTGCTGAGCGATCAGCTCGGCCATTTCGCGCTTGGTGTGCTTGAACTGCTCGGCCATGATCGCGATGTCACTGGCGGAACCACCGATACCGGCGGACGGCTGGTGCATCATGATGCGGGCGTGAGGCAGTGCGTAACGCTTGCCCTTGGTGCCTGCCGAGAGCAGGAACTGACCCATCGACGCCGCAAGGCCCATACCGAAGGTGGCGATGTCGCACTCGGCGAACTGCATCGTGTCGAAGATCGCCATACCTGCGGTGACAGATCCACCGGGCGAGTTGATGTAGAGCGAGATGTCTCGCGTCGGGTCCTCGGCCGAGAGCAGCAGGATCTGCGCGCACAGCTTGTTGGCGATGTCGTCGTCGACCTGGGTACCGAGGAAAATGATGCGCTCTCGCAGCAAGCGCTCGTACACCGAGTCGCTGAGGTTCAACCCAGCGGTCGCTGAAGTCATGGCGGGACTCTGCAAAGTCTCCAGGTGATTGGAAGTCACGGTACCTGCCGGAGTCCCGGTGCCGCCCTACTTCGCTCAAAGCGGAAAACTCAGTGCAGTCGATCGTGGTGAAAACACCCGTCCGCCTGCGTTTTTACTTGTCTTCGCTCTCGGCGGAATCAGACGCATCCGCTTCGGTTTCGTCCTCGCTGCTGCCGAACAGTTCAGCGGTGTCGACAACGGCGCCGGAGGTGTCCTTGACACCGGCCGACTCGACGACGGACGCGAGAGCCTTGCCACGACGGACGTCTGCGAAGACGGCGCCGAGCTGGTTGGCCTGCTGGATCTGCTGGATGAACTGCTCAGGAGCCATGCCGTAACGCTGCGCCTGGAACAGGATGCGCTCGGTGAGCTCGTCCTGACCGACGGTGACGTTGCCCGCATCGGCGATCGAGTCGAGCAAGAGCTGCGTCTTGACGGAGCGCTCAGCGGCTTCCTGGGCATCCTTGTCGAATTCTTCGCGGCTGCTGCCCTGCTCTTCGAGGAGCTTGTTCAGTGCCTCTTCGTCGTGATCGAGACCGTGAACGGCGTCATGCAGTGCAGCATCGACCTCAGCCTTGACGACGGCTTCCGGCAACGGAACCTCGACCGTCTCGAGCAGCTGCTCGAGAACCTTGTCGCGGATCTGACCGGCCTGCTCGACCTTGCGGACGCGTGCGACGCGCTCGCGGAGGTCAGCCTTCAGTTCTTCCAGGGTGTCGAACTCGCTGGCGAGCTGAGCGAACTCGTCGTCCTCAGCCGGAAGCTCGCGCTCCTTGACCGTCTGCACGGTCACGGTGACAACAGCTTCCTTGCCCGCGTACTCGCCGGCGACCAGCGTCGACGTGAAGTCCTTGGACTCCCCCGCCTTGAGGCCGATGATGGCTTCGTCGAGGCCCTCGATGAGCTGGCCCGATCCGACCTCGTGCGACAGTCCGCTAGCGGTTGCCTCGGCAACGTTCTCGCCGTCGACGGTGGCCGACAGGTCGATGGAGACGAAGTCGCCGTCCTCGACTGCGCGGTCGACGCCGGTGAGGGTGCCGAAACGCTGACGCAGCGAAAGCAACTGCTCTTCGATGGCTTCGTCGGTGATCTCGATCGGATCGACCTCGACGTTGATGGAGCTGAAGTCAGGGAGCTCGATCTCGGGGCGCACGTCGACCTCGGCGGTGAACTCGAGGAGCTCGCCGTCTTCGATCTTGGTGACCTCGATCTCGGGCTGGCCGATGGCCTTCACGCCGGCGCTGGTGACAGCCTCGGAGTAACGCGACGGCAGAGCGTCGTTGACGACCTGCTCGAGCACAGCGCCGCGACCGACACGTGCTTCGAGGAGGCGAGCCGGAGCCTTGCCGGGACGGAAGCCGGGGAGACGAATCTGCTGCGCGAGGGCCTTGTAGGCCTTGTCGAAATCAGACTTGAGTTCCGCGAAGGGCACCTCAACGTTGATACGGACTCGCGTCGGGCTGAGCTGCTCGACGGTGCTCTTCACGAAACTTCGCTCCTTCGTCTGGTCTTGCTCACAACTTGTGTTGAATCGGTACTGCTGTCTGGCGCGGCACTTCACTCCCGGACTTACTGGAGGTGAAGTGCCATGTACGTACTTGTCGGGATGACAGGATTTGAACCTGCGACCCTCCGCTCCCAAAGCGGATGCGCTACCAAGCTGCGCTACATCCCGTTTCCGATCACATGAAACACACGATACGGCCATCCGAGGCCACAAAGACAGCGGGCCACAAAGGCAGCCACCATCGGTGACCGCGCACAACCCTATCGCGCTCACTACTCTCTCACGAACCCGACCGTCGTTTGTACACGGCCCGCCTGTCCGACCCCGTCAGTATGTCATCCGACCGCCGCCACATACAGCCTTGGCTGAACGAAACGTGATGACAGCCGGAATTAGAAGCCGGGCCGCAAGGCAAGACACCCCGACCCGCCGGGCATTTCGGCAATTCCCCAGGTGAACGACGGTATCGAACTTCTCCAACCCCCCGATTATGAAATCCGGTGGGGCATTGGGTACAGTTTCGTATCGCAGACGACGAACACGGCGATCCCGAGTTGTCGTATGCACGGGGATGTAGCTCAATGGTAGAGCCTCAGTCTTCCAAACTGATCACGCGGGTTCGATTCCCGTCATCCCCTCCATGAGGAGGGAAACTCCACAAAAATCCGCATCGGCCTGGCCGGTGCGGATTTTTTGTGTTCAGACTTTGTGCACTCAGGCCACTCCCCTGTGGTCCGTATCCTGGAGTTGTCCGGATCGATTCTGCTCGGGAGGCCACTCGTGACCACGATTCTTCTCATACTCGTCGTTCTGGCCGTAGTCGTATTTCTGGTCATGAAAAGCCAGCAACGCGGTTCCGGCCACAGCGCAACACAACTCGACGACGCGAAAGCCGATGCCAGGCAGGCGATCGAACGCCTCGGCGGTCAGGTCTACAACCTGACCGGCAGTGACGACGCGTCGCGCCAAGCCCTCGCCGACGCGGCCGAACGGTACAACGCCGCAGGCTCGCAGATCGATCAGGCCGCAACGCCGGTGCAGGCACGTCTCGCGAAACAGACTGCGCTGGAAGGGCTTTACTACATCCGCGCGGCGCGGGTGGCAATGGGCATGGATCCGGGACCGGAAGTTCCTTCCATCGACGGACAGAAGGCTGCGGGTTCGGTCACCGAAGACCGTGAGGTCGAATTCGAGGGCCGCAAGGTCGCGGCATCACCCAATCCGTCGTCGCACACACCCAACTACTACCCCGGTGGCCGAGTCGCCGGACGCCCGGTCCCGGCCGGCTGGTACTCCGAACCCTGGTGGAAGCCTGCCCTCGTCGCCGGCGCCTGGGGTCTGGGTTCGATGATGCTGTTCTCGACCATGTTCTCCGGCATGGCCGGGGTTCCTTACGGCGCAGAAGCTTTCGCGCAGGGTGGCGATACGGGAGCCGGCGACTCGGGAGACCAGGGTGAATCGGGAGATCAGGGCGACTCGGGAGATCAGGGTATGGACGCCGGTGACTCCGGCGCGGAACAAGGAAGTGTCGACAACACCGATTTCACCGCAGACGGTGGAGGCAGCGACTACGGGGACTTCGGAGGCGGCGATTTCGGCGGCGGAGACTTCGGCGGCTTCGACTTCTAAACCGACTGGCACACCGGGCACCAGAACAGGTTTCGCGCCTCCATGACGGAATGCAGGATCGGTGTGCCGCACACGCGGCACGGCGATCCTGCTCTTCGGTAAACGTAAGTCCGCGGACGATCCTTCGCGTACGCCGGATCACCGTTGTCGTGCTCGGCGCGAACGACGTGCATCTTCCCGCGCCTGACACCAACCTTCATCAATTCGACAAGATCTGCCCACATGGCAGTCCATTCGTCGTGAGAGATGAGATTCCCCGGTCGTTCAGGGCTGATTCCGTGACGAAAGAGAAGTTCGGCGCGATAGACGTTGCCGACACCCGCCAGGACCGCTTGATCCATGAGCAGCGCGCCGATCGCCTTCTTGGACTTGGAGATTCGCACCCATGCCTGGTGTGGATCCGCGCCGCGGCGCAGTGGGTCCGGCCCGAGTCTGGCCTCGATCGCGGCGACCTGAGGCGGCAGTAGGACTTCGCAGGCGGTGGGACCACGAAGGTCGGTGCCGAAATCGGCACCGACCATTCGCATCCGGACCTGGCCTACCGGTTCTTCCATCGGCAGGGCGGAGTCGGTGAACTTTCCGTACAGCCCGAGGTGTACGTGAACTGTCAATCCGTTGTCATAGGTGTGCCAGAGGTGCTTCCCCCAGGCATCCGAGGACGTGAGTACGTGTCCGTCCACCAGACGCGCGTCCTCGGCGAATCTGCCTTGCGGGCTGAGGACGCGGACCGGTGAACCGACGAACTTGCGGGCATGCAACCGTGCCAGTCGATGCAGGGTATGACCTTCAGGCACGGAACAACTTTCGGATCAGGCTTGCGGCAGAGCCGGTGCGACGCCGGTCTTCTCGTACTCGGACAAGATGTCGATACGACGCTGATGACGCTCCTCACCCGACCATGCGGTGGCGAGGAAAGCGTCGACGATGGCGAGTGATTCCTCGAGGGAATGCATACGTCCACCGATGCCGATCAGCTGAGCGTTGTTGTGCTCGCGGGCCAGCTTCGCCGTTTCGACGCTCCAAGCGAGAGCGCACCGTGCGCCGGGAACCTTGTTCGCGGCGATCTGCTCACCGTTGCCACTGCCACCCAGGACGATTCCCAGGCTGCCCTCGTCGGCAACGACGCGCTTTGCGGCTTCGATGCAGAATGCCGGGTAGTCGTCCACGGCGTCGTACTCGTGAGCACCACAGTCGATGGCCTCGTGGCCGTTCGCTTTGAGG
>NZ_JBFUJN010000063.1:0-14608 GCF_056401335.1 Rhodococcus sp. P4_F3_2 | reverse complement strand
CGCGAACAGCATGGACAGCAAGTAGGAATAACTCACCAAAGAAGGCCCGCACGGATTCGGTGCGGGCTTCACTGCTATACCCCTACGCCGGGGCAGGACGCTCCGGCATCTTCATCATGATCAGTTCCGCGCCGTCCTTGTACCGGTACGCCCACCGACCATCCGAAGTCAGCACCGGGCCGGCCCCGGCCCTCGTCCGGGGCCGGGCTCCACCCTTGAACCTCATCCGGTTCTGCACTCTCGCTCATCTCGCTATTGTCTCAACCTCCGAAAACCGGCCGAAACCAGTACAAACCCGCGCACAGTAGAGCAATGAGCGCCGCCACCGGAAAGCCAGTGCCGCCGATGCTCGCCACACTCGGGCATCCACCCACGGGAGAGCGCTGGGCCTTCGAGTCGAAATGGGATGGCCAAAGAGCCATCACCACAACAGGTACCGAGTCGCCCGTGCTCTGGTCGCGCAACGGAAACAACATCAGCGCATCATTCCCCGAGATCGTCGATGCACTCCGCTCTGTGCTCGATCACCGAGAAACCGTCCTCGACGGGGAAATCGTCGCACTCGGACCTGACGGTGTCCCGTCCTTCTCCCTGTTGCAACGCCGCATGCACGTCCTGCGACCCACCGCTCAGCTCCGCAACGAGGCCGTGACCTCGTACTACGTGTTCGACATCCTCGACATCGACGGCACCTCCACCACCGATCTGCCCTACCTCGAGCGCCGCGAAGCGCTCGCCAACCTCAGCCTCGAGCACCCGCGCATCAAAGTCCCGCCGCACTGGCTCAACGTCGACGGCCCGACCATGCTCGAGGTAGCCCGTAAACATCATCTGGAAGGTATAGTCGCCAAGAATATTGCCTCGATCTACCAGCCTGGCAAGCGATCTCGGGATTGGATCAAAACGCCTCTGAGAGCTAATTGTGAGGCCGTAGTGTGCGGCTTCCTCCCCGGATCGGGAGGTGCGGCAGGAGGAGTCGGATCGCTGATCCTCGGCGCCCACGACGATTCGGGGGGCCTCAGATATATCGGAAACGTTGGTACGGGCCTGACGGATCGGCAGCGCCGCGAACTGCGCGACAAGCTCGTCGAGCTCGAACAATCGATCAGCCCGTTCACCGTCGAGCCGCCGAGAGCGGTCACCCGCAATGCTTCCTGGTCAAGACCTGTCCTGGTCTGCGATGTGGAATACAGGGAGTTCACCGGCGGCAGCCTTCGGCATCCATCCTTTCGGGGGCTGCGCAACGACAAAACCGCCGATGAAGTCAACCTGGATTTATTCGACTAGATGCAACATAGCCGCGTCGGTGCGGCTGTCGTTTGCCCAGGAATCTCAACCTACGACAGTCATGGTCGAGTGGCGTCGAGCGCGGCGGATCATCAGGTACTAGATGCATCAATGTTGCAATGGATGCAACTGTTCTCTGCCAGAACTGAATTCCCTCAGGAAATGCCGTTTACGGTGCATCCGACCACTTGGCTTCGTCCTCTGCGTTGTAATGGGTAGGGGCGATAGGGCTTGAGCCGGGAGGCAAGGTGGTGGAATTGCGGATCATCGTTCCTGAGGAACTGATCATGGACGGGGTAGTCGATATTCCGAGTGTGGGCGACCATGTCGAGTACACAATTGCGTTCCGACAAGCGGGGGCAGCGACGCCTCCACGCTTCTGCACCGACGTTGAAGCGCGAGTGGAACAGTTGAACGAGGGCCGATTGTCGCAAGATTGGATCGACTCCTGTGGGCAGAACCACCCGGGGACGTACGCGATGTTGCTCTATGGAGATCGGTGGTGTGCCTATTTCCGGTCGACCACCCCTTACGAGGGTGTTGTGCAGTTGTCGGGGGTATTCGAGGCCGACTGGGCTGGGGTAATCCCTGCCGAAGCGCAAGTCGCTGGAACGGTTGTGGATCGGCAACTGATCACCCGGACCAGCTCGCCTGATACCGATGGCAGACATCGCGTAGGGGTCGACGTTCTCGGACCCGTCAGAGAAGGTCAGAGTGGGTTTAGGTCCGGGTTGGTTCCTGAGATTCCCATCCCTGCGGACCCTCGGGGCTGGAGCAGTGCGATGCTTCCGCCGCGAGATGGCCCCTGGGTCAGGGAAATCGGGATACTCGTCGATCTGACGCTGACGTGATTGCGTGGGGTGCCGGTGGTGAGGAACGCGTCTCAACCTCCTGGCGATCAGCTGGTTCGGTAGCGTGCGTCCATGAATGTTGAAGAGAACTGGCGCAGGCTCCACGATTGGTGTCTGAGGGAAGCTCCGGTTACGGCTGCCGCGATTGATGCGCCGGCGGACACAAGTGTCATCGACTCGGTGGAAGCCGCGACGGGAAGGAAGTGGCCGACTGAGCTTCGGACGTGGTTCGGTTTGCAGAACGGAAACCCCGACGGTGGGCATTCGGCCTTGATATTTCCGGAGTTTCAACCGTTCCCATTGGACCGCGTCCTTTCGGTGTGGGAATCGATGACAGGCCAGTGGGCGGAGACGACGACAGCTGTCGGCGGCATCACTTTGCTTGATCAGCCGGCCGGAACTGTTACCGGCACATACCTGTCTGCGTACATTCCGATAGCCGGCAACATTCGCGGAGATCTGCTGTTCGTCGACACCCGGTCCGGGCAAGCCAGCGGATGTGTACGCGAATTTCTCGGAGACAGTGCTGACCAGGGAACTACCTGGCCATCCGTCGCCGCACTCTTGCAGGATGTCGCTTCGTCGTTGGAGCACGGACAACCGTGCGGCGGTTGGGTTCCGAGTGTGGACGAGGGCTGGTTGAGTTGGGATTTCCCCTAGGTGCCGAGTTTTCGGACATCTGCATCCGGTCGGCGGCGGAATACGATCTTGTAAACACCCGGGGCGAGAGGATCACAACATGTCGGAACGCATCAATTCCGCCTACGTACGGTCCACTCCGCAGTGGGATGCACACGTGCTGCGCAGTGGACAGGTCCTTCGACTGGCCGGCGACGACATCCCGGATCCGAGACTGGCAACGCAACTTGACGCCCTGAACCGTCCTGAACGATCCCGCACCGAACAACTGATTCGTAGCCGCGATCTTCCCGACGATCGAAAGGTCCCTCAGGGGGATACGGAACTTCGCGCGTCATACGACATAGCTCTGCACTTCAAGACCAACTCAGACATCGATCTCCGGTTGAACAGCCTGCGGTTGTTCCGCACCGGGCTGGCTTTTCATGTCGTGGCCCACGAAACAACAGTCGAACAGATGCCATCTCTGAACCAGCCGAGCAACGAACAGATGAATTTCGGATCCCGGATCAAACCCGGTGAACCGCACAGAATTCGACTTATTGTCGACACCATCACCGGGCCTATTCTCGCGAACTCGACCCACCCCGGCGACTACCCCGACGACCCGAACGAGCCGTGGTTGTACAGTGGCCGTTCGTGGCGTGGTATCGCCGAGAACCTGTTCGGCATCACCACCGGCGGCGAATACTTCCTCAGCCCGCCGCCTCAGGGGCCATTGTGGATCACCGTGGCATATCCCGAGTTCGGCCTGGCCCCGACAACGATCGAATTCGAGTTACCGCAATTGCTGTGAAGGAATACTGCACGTTTCGAATACTGCACATCCGCCAGTCGACCTTCCCGGTCGGCACTGAGCATGTTGTTTGAAGATGCGCTATCCGGGAAAGAAATCCAGTTATGAGTACAGCTGAACAGACCTATCATCCGGGACAAAAAGCGCCGGTCAGCGGCTTCTACGAATGCGACTGCGGTGACGCTCGCCGGGTCAGCACCGATGTTGCCGGCCACGTGTTGCCGCCGTTGCCGCAGGGTTGTTCGGGCGGGGTGTGGCGGTTGAAAGAAGCTCGCCCCCAATAGAGGCAGATGACGAAGCCGCCGGCACCGAAATGGTGTCAGCGGCTTCACAGGGTCGGTGCCCGTCTTGCGCCTCTCGGCAAGTGGCCGCTCGAAGCGGCATTTCTGGGGTGGTACCCGGGGCAAAGAACCGAACACCGACAGCCTCTACAACGAGCATCCCCGCAGAGTTATTCCGAGCCGCTGACCAGTGCAACAGGTCATTTTCGGGTGATGATCGTCCGCAACACGAAGCGGAACACCACCGCGATACCGGCTCCGACAGCGACACCTGCCACCACGTCGGCTAGAAGAACCCCGACAGTGACACCGAGAACGGTGGCGGCAGCGACCGCTAATGCAACATCGGCAGATGCCGGCCGAGGACCGTTGATCGCGCTACCCCTTTCCCTGCTTGTGACGTCTTCGCAGAGATCATCACACGACACCTGAGCGTGGAAGTCGGACCCACACTGTTCAATGGGACAGGAACCGGTTAACAGGAGGTCAGGCCATGTGCGGTCGCTACGCCAACCGAAGCTCAGATAAGGAATTGCAGTCGTTCTTCGACACTATGCAGACCGTGGGCGATGAACTGCCCCCGTCGTACAACGTCGCACCCACTCAGCCTGTTCGCGTGATCCTCGAACGAACGCTGCACGAGGACCCTGACCCCGGTCCTCAGCGCCAGCTCAGGACTGCCCAATGGGGCTTGTTGCCGGGTTGGTCAAAAGACCGGAAGATGGCGTCCAAGCTGATCAACGCCCGCAGTGAAAGTGTCACGGAGAAGCCGTCGTTCAGAAATAGTGCTTCCAAACGGCGCGCCATTATCCCGGCCACGGGATATTACGAGTGGATGAAAAGTGAAGCAGGGGCGAAGATTCCCTACTTCCTTCACGGCAAGGACAACATCCTCGCGATGGCCGGACTGTACGAATTGTGGCCCGATCCTGAACTGCCCGAAGATGATCCGAACAGGTGGGTATGGACCTGTACAGTCCTGACTCGGCCAGCCAGCGATGCCACGGGACACATCCACGACAGGTCCCCGCTGATCCTGCCCGAATCGTTCTGGGAACACTGGCTCGATCCGAAACTCACCGACAAAGGTGAAGTCCAGGCCATGATCAACTCCGTGCCGGAGCCGCACCTCGAACCGTACGAAGTCTCGACCGCTGTGAACTCTCCGGGGAACAACGATCCGAGCTTGCTCGAGCCAGTGGCCCGACAGTAGCGATCTAGACCTCTTTCGATACGGTTCTGATCGAACTTGTGTTCGAGTATCCTGGGTGTGCGAGAAGTACGCGCGGATCCAGGAAAGCGGGGCGACGATGAACCAACAGCCCCACTCATCAGCAACAACGGTGCTGACCAAAGCGGAAAAGCTCGAACAGCTACGCCGCAAGATGGCTTCGATTCCTGCCCGCTCGGACGGCACCGAACCCGCTACGCCGTCGGTGATGCTCAAAGCCGTCGGCGAAAAAGAGCCGACTCCGATCGTGGCCACGGCGCAATCAACCCTCAGGATGCTTCCCGTTCCGGACCCGATCGGTGATCTTCTCCCACGCGGCGGTTTGGCCAGAGGAACCGTCGTCAGCGTCGACGGCGCAGCATCGGTCCTCATTGGACTACTCGCCACCGTCACCGCTGGTGGAGGACACGTCGCCGTGATCGGAATGCCCGGCCTCGGACTTCTCGCCTTCCACGAGCACAAAGGTCGCCCTCGTGTCCCAACCAAAGGACGCCGAAATCGACTGCGCCGCAATTCTGCTGGAGGGTTTCGACGTCGTTGTCCTGGGCCTCGCCGGTGGCTCTGTGACGCCCTCACGGGGAAGAGCGGTCGCTGCACGTGCGAGGAGTAAGGGATCGCTGCTCATAGTCACTGAGGGGCAATGGGACGGTCCGGATCTGCGGATCTCGTCTCGCGTCTCCGGGTATTCGGGATTATCAGCGGGGAGAGGGCGAGTGACCGGCGTTCAGCTCGACGTCGCGGCCGCCGGCAAGGGATTCCAGCAACGCACCGGACGCATGGAGATCCGCGACGAGAGCGGACAACTTCGCTGGGCCGCCGTCGACGACAACAGCCTCGCCGCGACACCGCCATTGAGGGCTGCACAGTGATCAACACCGACCACTGGACCGAACGCTGGCCCGATCACCCCGTGATCAGGACATTTGACCCACCGAGGGCAGTGAAAATCGACATCTTGTAGACCAGGTTTGAACGTGTCCAGTGTCCAGTAGCTGGTCGGCATAGTGTTAGGTATGCGGCGATCTCGTACAGGGCTCATATCGGCAGTTTTGGTCGCCCTTCTGGCAGTGGTCGGGGTGATCGCCTTCCGCGTCCTCGACGATCGACGCGCCCCCGCAGCGTTGCCATCGGGAGTGGCGGTCGATCACGCGACATGTTTGGCGCCGGAAGTGCTCGCGGCCGCGATCCCTGTGCCGGTCCAGCCCCCGGAGTCGTTACCGGACCCTCTACCTCCTGCGGGCACGGTTCCTGACAACTTCGAGCCGACATCCGCAGTTGTGTGCCAATTCCTCGAATACACAGAGGATTCGAGCGAGGCAGTCCTTCTACAGACAACCAGGAGGGGAGACATGACGCATGTAGTCGCGCAGTTGAATCGAGAGTCGCTCAAATCGCCGTGGTTCGGTGAGTGCCCCACGGCCTCAAGCATTCCCACACCGGTGGTGTGGTTGGTTGACGCCACAGGAAACGCTGTCAGGGTTGCTTTTCCCGTCGATGGAACATGTCGACTACCACTCCCGGAGGCGTACGAGGCAGTGATGAATCTCGCGGTGTACGACGATCAGATCTACCGTCTTCCGCTCAAATTGTGACGCCGGAGGGTTGCATGCCTGATAGCTGGCTTGCAACCCTCCGACCTGGGGATGTGAAATCTATTCCGTGGTGAACGGGTCGACCGGATCGGCGATCGCGTCACGCATGACGGTCACTGCTTCGGGTTCGTTCGCTGTTCCACCTCGTTGCTGTGGAGCTTCTTCGATGGCCTTGGCCTCGTCGACGGGAATCTCTTGCTGGCCCGCGAATGCGATGACGGTGTAGAAGTTTACAGCCGGGTCGAACACGAGTGAGAGCACGTATGCAGATCCGACGTCCAGCAGGGGAACATCGTCGAGGATCGTCAGGGTGTTGGTGTCCTCGGAGATTCCACCAGTCTGCGAAACGATAATCTCCTCGCCTACATCACCTTTCAGAACAGAATTGACGTGAATTTTGTGTTGGGTTTCGGGGATGGCACCCATCCTGGACGTGGAGACCAACTTTTCGGTGACTGTTCCCACGACGACGGTATCGGCTTGAAATGCCACCATCTGCGGGTTGGACACGTCGTACGGGAATAGGCCGTCCACCGTGTCGACTTGATAGGGCGCCGTAACGGCTGGAGCAGTTTGTCCAACCGCAGAGCTCGAAGGCGGCGGACTTGAACACGCTACAGAGAATGCAGTGACCGTGGCGAAGGCGAATATGGCCGTGGCGGGTTTCAAGATGTGACGTCTTGTCATGGGAAACTCCACATCTGCTTGAGAGCGGTTTTGTCGACGATGTTCAGCTGAGTGACATCGCTGCTGACCGGGTCCATTACGGCCGTTTTGCAACTATGTCCCATTCCCAAAGCATGCCCGAATTCGTGAGTGACGACATTGTTGCGTCGAGACGTGGTGTTGAATACGCCGTCCCCGTCCAGGTAAGCGTCATTGAACACAATGGTCTTTTGGCCCTTGCTGTAAACACCGACGTTTCCGCCAGGGACGTTGACATCGCTGATCGTCACATTAGCGAGATTCGGATCCGAGGACGGGTTGACTTGCACCAGTCCTTGTCCGTTCCACTGGGAGCGCATGGATGCGACAGCACTGGTGTACTTCGTTGTTCCCTTGTACGTCAGCGTTTTCCGTGCACTACTGGCGGACTCGTTGCCAGGATTGATGAACGAATCGTCCGCGCCCGAGGTGAGGTATTTGTTTCCGTTGAGGAAGGTTTGCCCTAAGCCGCCGTATACGGTGTTCGCGGTCGTGTCCGACGCGCATTGGTAGGGATCCGTGGTTGGGAATCCGTAAGGTCCGGTTTCCCATCCGCTAGCGCCCCACTGTGCCCGAAGATCGCCCTTCGTTACATACGCGGCCAAGGCGCCGTTTTGGTAAGTGATCGCTCCACCCTGGAAGTTGTTGTAGCGGCCACCGACAGCTGCCTCTTCCGAGGTGACCGGGTATCCGAGGTCTCCCTTTTCATATCCAACGGCCGGTGCAAGGTATTTGGCCAGGATGAGCCCTCCGACTTGACGGCCACGTCCGGGATCGACCGCCGCGGTCCAGAAAATTCGATTTGAGTAACCGAATTCCTGCCACCGCCCTTCGCCCGACCAGCCGGCGAGCAGTTCATCGCTGGTCGGTTCCCCAATTCTGGACGATCCGTTGGGGTTGAGGAAACGGATAAATTCCTGCTCGATCGAACCGAAAATCCAATGCCCATTTCGGTACTGATCCGCGTGTGCAACACCGGGTGCTGCCAGCAGGGTTGCGACGATGGCCGAAAGATGACGAATGGTGTCATCAAACGCGAGCGGGCGCGCGGCCAGCGGTGAATCTTCAATGGAATGTCCTTCCGCGTGAATGGAACATTGCTTCGAAAACCAAACCGTTTGGTGTGCTAAACCTAAATCAGTGATTTGGAATCGAATCGAAATGCTTCATTGCGAAGGGATAACGATTTGACGGCTAAGGTTTTGTTCCAAAATCGTCTATCGGCGCGTTGCCCGCCCGTTCTGCTTTTGTGGTCTTGATGAGCCACTGGTCATTGTCCAGTAGTGCACAAGACATCGGCCGCGCCCTCCCGCTCGGACGCGGGGGAGCATCACGCGCCGATCACGTGAGCATGCGCGTCAAAACATCCGCGCTCTACATGTCCGGATACCTCGACGGCATTCTCAAATTCTGGGCGAGAATGCACGACGGGCAATGGCTGGCAGGGGTGACCGTGTACGTCACCGATGCGGGCGGAACCAACCTCGTCGAAATCGACATGCTCGTGACAGCCGACGCCATCACCGAAGTGCCGGCCACCTCCTGAGCGAACCAAAAGGGCCGGTGAGCAATGCACTCACCGGCCCCACGCGTACAAACTCGACCTATGTCACCAGTTCTGGAGGATGTAGATGTTGTTGTTCCAGATCGCAGGATCGGTGAGCGAGAAGGAGATTTCACCGCGGTGGGACGCTGTTTCCTCGACCAACTGATCGATGCTGGCGTAGACGTACTGGCCGTCACCCTTGTAGATCGAGCCTTCGCCGAGGGCGATGCTCCAGTAGTCGTTCGGAACAACCTCGAGGAAATCCGCGGCATTGGTGTCGGCAATGAATTGAGTTTCGTTCGGATCGAATCGAATGCCGACATACCCGTTGCCGGAGTACGGGGTTGCGGCAGAAGCGGCACCCGCACCGAGGAGAGCGACAGCACCGGCTGCGACCGGGACCAACAGCGCAGCTACAGCTATACGTGAACGGGACATCGAAACCTCCTGTGACGCGAAGGCTGCATCGACCGCAACCAACTTGATGTAACTGACGGTATCGCAAAAGCCGGTAACCGAACATTTGCCGCAACATGACGTCGGTCACATCAGCGGTAGCGGAAAGCCCCGCAATCTGGCCATTCATACTTTATGACTAGGTGAAACAAGACTTTTCGCCCTTAAGTGCGGATGCGGAAACGGTCCGTTTGCCGCTTTCAGTTCCATATGAGTAAATGCCTGGCACTCAACCCGGTCGGTCGGATCACCTACTGCATCCGCCTGCCCGGCGGCCCGGCCACCTGCGGTGTCCCCCGAAGAGAACTCCGCTTCGCTCCGTTCCGGAAAAGCGTTTTATTTGTTTTCCCTTCTGGCCTTCCGATTTTGACCGGCGGTGACCTGCGCGCAACCGCTGACTCCGCTTCGCTCCGGCCTTCGGCGCGAAAGACTTTTTCAACCCGCACTCGCAAGCTCGCAGAAAAACTCTTCCGCTCACCAATTGCACTCCGGCCCCCTAATGCCGGTCCAACTCTCCTATGCCAGAAGGGCAAAAAAATTGGCGGGGCACGGGATTGGTCCCCAGCCACGAACGAAAGGTCACCGATGAGCGAGGACTACGACTACACCGAGGGCGACGACTACAGCGCGGCAACCATCCGTTACGCCGGACTGACTTGCGGGTGCGGTGACTACTCCTGCCCTCGCATGCACGACGACGCCGCGCAGTGCGTCAACGCCGAGTAACGACAACCACCCATTAACCTCGAGCAAAGGAAAAACGATGAGCAACGAGACGAACTGCGATTGCGGCCAAACCTCCTGCCCTGCAATGGCAGACGGCACGCAGATGTGCAGCTACCCGGACCCCGGCGACTACGCCTGCACCGCGCAAAGAGCTGGCGACGAGGACTGCATCTGCGGTTGAGCGACGACCCGCCACCCACCACCACCACAAAGGAGCCCCACATGAGCACCGAAACCGACACCCTCGCACCCGCGCTCGGGATGCGGAGCTCACACCTCAGTAGAGCACGGCCGTGTGAGCGTCCCAGATATCGGCCATGCCCTGGACGAGTTTCAATGACAGTGAGGTCAGAGATTCATCAGCGAAGCCCCCCGGGTACGGCCAGATGAAGGTGCTCAGTAAGGAACCAGCTCCTGCCATACCCCCGAAATTGATGAGAATTTCGATGTTTCCGTCGTCGGTGAACAACCTGAGTTGATGCCCGAATGAGAGTGGGTAGATCCCGCCTGCGGCATCAGGAGACTTTCTGCTCTCGATCATTGCGGCTTCGAGGGAGGTCGCTGTCTGAGGGGTGATGACCTGACCACCATTCAAGGCCAAAGCCTGCTCGACCGCGACGCCGTCGGGAAGGTCATTCCTCACGGAGCGATACATGTCGACGTCAAAGACCGGATCAAACTTTCGAAGGAACTGCAGTGACCGCGCTGCCAGCGCTGCGGTGACCGATTCGGCTTCCGGCGGTCCCTTCCGCGCGATGACTTTGACGGTCAACCCGGACGTCGGATCGAGGCGTAGAGATGAGACTGACAACGTCACTCCTACTCGAAGACGATCGGCCAATCCGAACAGGCTCTGGCGCTACACCGGATACCCGAACGCTGCGCGTACTGCCACGATGTCGGCGGCAGCGACCTCCATTGGCTTGTCTCCCAGCCGGATCAACGTGCCAGTGGGCAGTTCCTCTACCACCGCAGATTGGGGCAGCATGCTGCGATCGAGTGTGATTCCGGAATGGAAGTACGTCTCCCATCCCACCTCGACCTCGCCTTTCGACCGATTCTGAAGTTTCCTGTAGTCGCCGATGCTCCATCGAGCCCGATCCGGTTCCCAATGTTCGACGATCACTTTCATGATCGCGTCTCCGATGCCTGGGTCGAGCAACCGTCGCAGTTCGGAGGGAACATCCTTTTCCGTCGGCAACGCCACCTGAACACTGTTGGGTGCACTGGTTTCCACGCCGCCGACCCAGGCGATGATCGCCCGCGCGGTTCCGTCTTCCGGCGACAAACTGATGCTGTAGCCCGGCCCCGGGGTATCCGAGTATCCCATCTCCCCGGAGCGGGAGTGCTCGAAGATTCGCACCAACCCGTCCACACTGAGATCCGCAGTACCTCGACTTCGCTGCTTCGTATTCACCCACGGCAATGCCCAATCCGGGTCGATCGCTTCCAGGTCGTCGAGGAAGGCCCGCATCGTCTGCGCCACCTCCTGACTCGTCTGCACCCGCGTGCCCCAATATCCGATCACTGTCGGCCATCGCCCGACTATGCTCATCGCCCCGTCCTTTCCAGCCATTGCGTAATAGTCTCCACCGTCACACCGACGACATCTGCTTGCTCGAAACCTTCCCTGGCGAGTTCAGCGTATTGCTCGTTGAGCATCACCCACACGAGCTCCGCGTCCATGCCAGCTTGTGCGAGGGCAGCAAGCTGCGCCCGTGCCGTATCAGGCCACTTCACTCGCCAGGTATCAGCGAACCACCCTGTGAGGCGAGGTTCACCGTTCCGGTCGAAGATGAACTCGTAGATGTGTTTCGCGTCGACGATGACGTTCATGTCCGGGAACCACCCGTCGAATTTGAGCGCGCCGTTCTTCGCGGCATCGAGCGGCAAGATGAAGGCGAACTTGCCGTCCAACAACGTGACGAGTTCCTGAAACACCCGATACGGCTTCAACTTCAGAGCGGCGTCGTATCGGTCACCTTCCTTCGCTTCACCCCACACACCGACATCGGTGCTATCCCGATCACCGATGATCCTGGACTGCAGCGTACGCAGATCCAACGGGCCGACTCCTTCGACCTCCACGATGTCCGGCGGTGTTTCCCCGGGTGCGAGTTGCGGTGGTTTTTCTCGTGCGAACGGCATCCACCACAACGGATCCTGTTCAACCCCTGGYCCYTCCGGGCTGTCAGGCTGTGTGGGAGGCATCGTGACCGCGGGTCGCTGCGTCGGATCCTCGATGACGCCRGGGCTGGGAATGGTGCTCGGATCGGTGGCGAAGGGGTCGAATTCCGGTRGKCCGGGTTGCTGYGGAGCGCCGGGAGCRTCCGGATTCACCGGCACCTGSCCGACATCGGGCAGAGTCGGCTCACTCGGTTCCTCGACGTGACCTGGCGAGGGAACATTCGGGGTAGAAATTCCTGGTGTCAGGTTCGGCCCTGGATCACCGATCTCCCCCGGCGTGGATGGTTCCCACTGGCCGCGGTCGGGATCGCCGGGCGAAGCGGGTTGCGAGGGTTCCGGAATCGTGGGATCCGGGCGTGCAGGTTCATTCACGGAAGGGATCGTGGGTTGGTCATGTTCGGCAGGTGGAACGGTGCCGTCGATGACGGGTATGCCGCGCGGTGGCAGTGTGCCCGGCCGGGGAACACTCTGCGCCGGAACGGACGGTGCGCTGGTCGGGGGCCGGGTGGGTGTTGTCCGGTTCGAGACGATCAGGTCTTCGGCCCGGACTGCGCCAGCAATCAGACGCCCCCCACGCAATGGTGGGAGAACGAAGCTCATGATCTCGTCGGTGTATGGCTGATCGTAAGCGACACCGGGGTCCAGATGCTGCGCGTCGCCTATCCGAACTGGTTCGCCGGTGCTCCAGTCGTACAGGGACAGTTCCGAGTTGGAATGGTCGAAAACCTGGTAGGGGCGTCCCTGCTCGTCGTAGGTGACCTGCAGGTCGTGTACTTCTCCCTGCGCGTCGGTGTACGTCCAACTCCACACGTTCGGCACCTTCGAGGGTGTGCCGGACCAGTTGGTTCCGTTTTCGTCCGTGAAGGAGGTGTCAGTGACGACAGGTTCGGTGGTGTAGTCCTGCCTGCCGATGTTCGAAGTGATCGGCTCCTGGGTTTGATCGGCGAGTATTGCGTCGCCGACGGGGTTTCCGGTTCCTGTTTCGGTGATCGGTGGTTCGGAGACCTCGGAGTTAGGGTCACCGGACATGAGCTGGCCGAGGTCTGAATCCGCTGGGTCCGCGGGTTCTGTGGTGTAGTCGTGCCCGCCGATGTTCGAAGTGATCGGCTCCTGGGTTTGATCGGCGAGTATCGCGTCGCCGACAGGGTTTCCGGTTCCTGTGTCGGTGATCGGTGGTTCGGAGAYCTCGTGGTTGGGGTCACCGACCATGAGCTGGCCGAGGTCTGAATCCGCCGACTCCGGGGGGTTGGCGGCGAGGACGTTTTGTGCGTCCCGGCGTGCTTGTTCGCCCTCCGGGGTCATCGGGCCGATGAAGTTCGCCTGCGCTTCGAGCGCAGCACGTTCTTCCGGTGTCAGCTCCGGGTCGGCGAGGATCGGGTAGAGCAGGATCTCGATACCGGCGGTGTCGACGACCTGGACGAGTTGCCCGTCCCGGATCTCGTAATGCGTCGGAACAGGAGTGCCGTTGGCGTCGTACGCCCACGGGGCATCGATTGTCGAGACCGGATTTCCGTCGGCGTCGAAGACGGTGACCGTGCCATCGGGGTTGACACTCATGTGACCGCCGGGCGGCACCGTCACCGGGATCACGGATTCGTGCGACGACGTTTCGTCGTGGATCAGGAAGAAGAACCGGCTTCCGCCGGTGATCGGATCGAACACCCGCAACGCGGACTGACCACCGCGCGCATACGCCACCAACGGCGATGTGATCGTTCCGACGACCTGGGAGAGCACTGATTCAGGTGTGCGGGGGCTGAAAGGTCCCGGCCGCCCGCGCACTCCGATACCCGCAGCGGTGAACGCCGCAGCGCCGATCAGGGTGAGTTCGAGATACCGGTCACGATCTTCGCCCTCCCCGGATGTAGCGACATCTGCTGCCGGGTCCGGAACCGGCTGGGCCGGTGCGGTATTCGAATCCGAATCCGTGGGGATCGGCCCGGGGCCGCGATCTGTCGTCGCCGTGGGTGCGGTCGACCCGGCAGGCTGCGGAATAGTCGGGGCAGGCCCGTCGGCGGTCGACGGAACAGGAACTCCTGCCGGGTTCTGCACACCCGGCTGTGTTGGTGCGCCGGGCGTTCCGGGCTGTCCTGGTTGCGCGGCGCCGGGGACGGGGACGATGGGGGTGCCGTTGTAGGTGGGGAAGTTCGTCGGAGCATTCGCGCCGACGTTCGGGCCACCGCCTGGAGCCTGCGCGCCGGGGAGCCCGACCGTGGTCGTCGGCGCAGCTGTCGCCGTCGTGGACGGCGCACTCAGGCACGGGTTGATGATCTCTGGCGGGATGGGCGCACCGGGTGGCAGCGACGCAATT